>JAHFPS010000005.1 GCA_023269695.1 Rickettsia sp. | reverse complement strand
ACCATTCTTCATCTGTTAAATCTGTTGGATAATTTTTTCTGCTCATTCTTTTATACTTCTTGCTAATAATACTTTATTCACCTCTATCATACCTTAATTTTAGTTTGCGGACAAGCTCTTACAATTGCTTCATCGCAGCGATGCTACTGCTCGCAATGACCTTTGTGTCTGGTATAATTTTGCTATTTTACTATAATAATAAAAAATGTAGGGTACTCTGCTTCGTGGCTCACGATGACGGCTATTCGTTTCTATAACCTAGTATTTTATATCATTAGTTGTGATTTTTAAATCGCCCTGGGCTTATTGCGGTCATAATAAAGCTTCATAATCACAGAAGCAGTTTCTTCTATGGATCTTCTTGAAACATCAATTATTGACCATCCTTGTTGTTCACAAATTTGTTTTACTTGCATACATTCTTCCTGAACTATTTTAAAATCAGTATAGCTGGTATTATCATTTATCTGTAAAGAATGCATTCTAGTTTCTCTTATCTCAATCAGCCTAGCTGGATCAATAACTAGACCAATTATAAGTTGTTTTTTCACATTGCCTAAAAGATCTAAAAATGGATAACCATGTATATAAGGTATATTTGCCGTTTTAAATCCATTATATGCTAAATATACAGAAGTTGGGGTTTTTGACGTTCTAGAAGGACCAACCAGGATAATATCAGCTTCATCTAACTCATTAATCATCTGACCATCATCATGTCTAAATGTATAATCAATAGCGTGAATCTTATCAAAATAACCTTCATCAAATTTATAATCATAAACTAAATTTCCTTCTGTTTCTATCCCTAAAAAAACTGAAATTTCTTCTACAATTTTACCTACAACAGAAATACAAGGAATTTCTAAATCATAACAAAATTTGGTTAATTTTCTTCTTAGTGCATGATCTAAAATAGTGTATAATACCAAGCCTGGCTTCATCTCAATTTTCTTCAAAACCTCACTTAATAATTCTGTATTTCTCAACATTGGCCAGTGATATAATTTTGACTCGATTTTGCTAAATTGTAACAAAGCAGTATGAGCTACATGCTTAACAGTTTGCACTGAAGAGTCTGAAACCAAGTGAATAATCAACTTACTCATAATTTATTAGTCTTTGTGGATAATTTTTTATTCATACTTCAATAGCTATATTAAAAATAACCAGAAATTAGTTATATATATCACATATATAGAGAAAAATAACCTATAAAATTTAAAGAATAATTTTGTGGATAATTTTGTGTGTAAAATGCTAGATATCCAATATCTCTCACGTTTCCTCATTTTAACCACATATATTACTATAATTATCCACAAAAAAAATAATTCAATAAGTAATGTGAATAACTATTACAATCAATATATATTATTAGTAATCCAATAATAATAAAATGTGTATAACTAGGTGTTTATATAATATATCTACATATTAACAGCCTATACATCAACTAAAAAAAATACTATATAATATATTAGATTAATATGGATTATTTTATGAAGCAAGTTTTACAGAATTTCAAAAAGAATGATAACTTTGAAAATAATTATCTTGTACCAATTTGGTTAATGCGTCAAGCTGGCAGATATTTACCTGAATATCAAAAAATAAGAAAAACTGTTAGTGGTTTTCTAGATTTATGTTATGATGTTAACAAGGCTGTAGAAGTGACTTTACAACCAATAAGGAGATATAATTTTGATGCTGCTATAATTTTTTCTGATATTCTGGTTTTACCTGATGCACTTGGCTGGGATGTAAAATTTGAAGAGAATATCGGGCCAATATTACGTAAATTTCAATCAAAAAAGGATTTTAAATATTTTAAAGGAAATTCAAGTGAAAAACTAAATATAGTTTATGAAATAATTAATAAAACTAAAGCAAATTTACCAGTTGATACTGCACTAATAGGTTTTGTCGGCAGTCCATGGACGGTAATGACTTATATGCTTGAAGGGAGAGGTAAACAAAGTTTTGAGACAAGTAAAAAATTTATTTATGAAAATAATAATTTAGCACAAGAACTACTAGACTTTATTACTGAGAAGACTATTATTCACTTAATAGGGCAAGTAAAAGCTGGAGCAGATTTAGTACAATTATTTGATTCATGGGCAGGAATATTAGAAGAAATAGAGTATGACCAGTTTGTTATACAACCGACAAAAAAAATAGTAGTAGCTTTAAAAGAACAGTTTCCGTATTTGCCTATTATAGGTTTTCCAAGGGGATCAGGGCTTTTATATGAAAAATATATTAATAATACTGGAGTGGATGTTATTGGAGTAGATCAATTTGTACCGGTTGGTGCTATGAAATTATGGAATGAAAAAGTTGTTGTGCAAGGCAATCTAGACCCGTTTATATTGCTTACCAATAAAGAAATTATCGCAGAAAAAGTAAATAAAATAATTTCAAATTTTAAAGAAGGAAAATTTATATTTAATCTTGGACATGGTGTTTTACCAAATACACCAGTTGATAATGTTGAATTTTTAGTTAATTATGTTAGAAAATTTAGATATTAAAATCTCTCAAAAAAAGATAGCTATCGTGCTTTTTAATCTTGGTGGACCAAATAACTTAAGCTCAGTTAAACAGTTTTTGTTTAACTTATTTTATGATAAAGCAATTATTAACCTACCAAATCCTTTAAGATTTATTCTTGCTAAGATAATATCAATTATTAGAGAGAAAAAATCTCAGAAAATATATTCTCTGATAGGTAATAAGTCTCCTATTTTACAGGAAACAGAATCTCAAAAATTTGCTATCAAGGAAAAATTAAAACAAATTCTAAATGAAAACTTTAAGATATTTATAGCAATGCGTCATTTTTATCCTAATTCCGAAGAAACAGTAAAAAGAATAAGTGATTATGACCCTTCAGAGATAATATTATTACCATTATACCCGCAATTTTCTAGTACTACTACTGGATCTTCAATCAAAGACTTTATATCTTTCTTCCATAAAAATAGATATTCAAATTCAAATATACCAATTAAAGCCATTTGTTGTTATCCTATTGATGACCAATTTATTAAAGCTCACTTATTATTAATAAAACAGTCATTAAAAAAGTTGAAAAATAAAGATATTTTTCGTATATTATTTTCAGCTCATGGGTTGCCTACAAAAATAATAAAAGCAGGAGATCCTTATCAGTGGCAGATTGAAAGAACAGTGGAAGATTTAGTGTCTAATCTCAATATAGATAATTTAGATTATAAGATAACTTATCAAAGTCGTGTTGGTCCAGTAGAGTGGTTAAGACCTAATACAGAGGATGAAATTGAGATAGCAGGTAAAGAAAATAAATCTCTTATAATAGTTCCAATAGCATTTGTATCAGAGCATGTTGAAACATTGGTAGAATTAGACATTGAATATAGAAAAATTGCTGATAAATACAAAATAGAATATATTAGAACTCCTGCTCTTGGAGTAAATAAATTATTTATTAATAGTCTAACTAAAATGATATCAAATTTAGTTGGTTGTGGTGAAGAAACAAAAAATTTGATATGTAGTTCAATTAACAAGAAAATATGTCCTGATAATTTTACTATGTGTCCTTGTAATTTAAAAAATTAAGTCAATATGAGGTAATATTAATGGCTAGTTATTATTTATGGTTTAAAGCATTTCATCTTATATCAGCAATTTCTTGGATGGTAGGTCTATTATACTTACCAAGATTATACGTTTATCATTCTAAAGTTATAGTAGGTAGTGAAACTGATAAGATGTTTCAGTTAATGGAAAGTAAGTTACTTAGAATAATTATGAATCCTGCTATGGTAAGTACTTATACTTTAGGTATAATCAATAGTTATATATATGGGCTAGTAGCTTTAGGAACATGGTTTTATATAAAAATGACAGCAGTTTTAGGTATAACTATTTTTCATGGCCTATTAGCTAGATGGCGAAAAGATTTTGTTAATGGCAAAAATAATCATTCTGAGAAATTTTATCGTATTATCAATGAAGTCCCAGCATTATTTATGATAACAGCTGTTGTTATGGTAATTGTTAAACCATTTGATTAATTTTAATGCAATTACTTATTATGATTTAGGCTATAAGCTAATGTAAATCTTTCACCATCTGAAAATATAATAAAAGAAATAAAAGATGAAACGGGTTTTGATAGTATTGTGTTAAAATTAATTGGGATTTTTGATAAAAGAAAAAATAACGATATCATAAAATGGCCACACGTTTATAAAATATTTTTTTTATGTGAAATAAATGGTTGCCAAAATGAATATTCAAAGGATGAGATTATAGATGTCAATTTCTTTGGACTAAACAACTTACCTCCTCTTTCCGAAGAAAGAGTTAATAGGAATCAAATACGAAAGTGCTTCGCACATTATGCTAAAAAAAATATCATGGCTGATTTTGATTAAATTATTATAAATCGTCCTATCTTTAATCAGGTAACTCTAAGTAAATTATACAAAGTTTATTACAAGGAGACTATCAGAGATGACTAATATAATATTTTTATTGGTTAGTGCATCGAAAAATTAGTGTATAGTTAATATGATAAAATGGTACGATAATGAACTTTAATGCAAGTTGCTAAAATATTACTGCCACTAGCTAATCTTTTTCCATTGGATTATTTAATTCCAAATGAACTAGAATTAGCTATAGGGGATTTAGTAGTAGTTCCTTTTAGAAATAAGGAATTGACAGGTATAGTTTGGCAATTAGATGTTGATATTTCAGAGAAATCTAACAAAATCAAGTCTATTAAACAGAAAGTACCACTTGAATTTAGGCTTAATCAGGAAATATTATCACTAATTAAATGGGCTGCTAATTATTATATGGTGGAACTTGGTTCAGTTGCCAAGTTGGTTTTGCCAATTGACATTGCTGAACAACCTATAAAAATAAAACATCAAGAGTTAAATAAAGATTTTACTCTACCATCTCTCTCAATAGAACAACAAAAGGCACTTTTTCTATTAAATCAATCGAATAAACCATCAATTATCAAGGGAGTAACTGGATCAGGTAAAACAGAAATATATTTTCATTTATTAGCTGAATATTTAAGGCAAGGTAAGCAAACATTGATAATGTTACCAGAAATTGCTTTAAGTCAACAAATTATAAATCGTTTTACAGAACGCTTTGGTTTTCATCCAGTAATATGGAACTCTACGGTCACTAAAGCTCAAAAAAAGATGATTTTAAGAGGTTTACTGAATAATGAAACCAAAGTTATAATTGGTGCTAGAAGTAGTTTATTTCTACCATATCATAGTCTTGGATTAATTATTATTGATGAAGAGCATGATAATTCTTATAAGCAAGATGAAGGTATATTATACAATGCTCGTGACGTAGCAATACTACGAGGAAGCCTATCTACAACAAAAATAGTATTATGCTCAGCTACCCCATCTATTGAAACGATTTATAATGTAAATATAGGTAAATATCAATTAATTGAATTGTCAAGTCGTTATCAGGAAGCAACTTTACCAGAAATTCAAATAATAGATATGAAGAAGGAGAAATTACCGAAAAATTCTTACTTATCTACAAAGTTAATAGCGTTAATTGGCGAAAAGCTGGCAAGCAAAGAGCAAGTGCTATTATTTTTAAATCGCAGGGGGTATGCCCCATTAATGCTATGCAAGCTTTGTGGTTATCGTTTTACTTGCAATTCTTGTTCTGCTTGGTTAGTGGTACATAAATCTAGTAAAAAACTTGAATGTCACCATTGTGGCTACCAGAGTAGGATTCATATTGTTTGTCCAGATTGTTTGGAAAAAGATTCTTTAACTATCTGTGGTCCTGGAATTGAAAGAATTGAAGAAGAAACTAGGGGGCTTTTTCCTGATAGTAAAATTGCCGTAATTAGCAAAGACTATGCTCAGAAACCTAAAATGATTCATGAATTACTACATAAGATGGAACATTTAGAGATTGATATTTTGATTGGTACTCAGATGATTACTAAAGGTTATCACTTTCCCAATCTTACCTTGGTAGGTGTTATTGATGCTGATCTTGGAACCGTTGGTAGTGGAGATTTGAGATCAAGTGAACGTAATTACCAATTACTTCATCAAGTTGGAGGTAGGGCAGGAAGAGAAGATAAAAAAGGTATAGTATTAATGCAAACTTATTATCCAGATAATGCTATATTTAGCTATATAAAAAATGGAGGAGATCAGTTTTTACAATATGAGCTTAAAACAAGACAAGCAGAGAATATGCCACCTTTTACCAAAATGGCATCGATAATTTTATCTGGAAAAAATGAGCATAAAGTATTTGAAATATCGAAAAATCTAGTTGCAATTGCCCCAAAAAGTTCAGCACGAATACTCGGACCATCCAGTGCATTAATGTCTAAATTAGCAGGAAATTTTCGCTATCGTATCCTAATCATAGTAGATAGGAAATTTAATCTACAGAAATTTTTACAAATATGGTTAAGTTTAATCAAAATCCCTTCTTTTTGTCATTTAAAAATAGATATAGATCCTAAAAGTTTTTACTAATTATAGTACCTGACTAACATTACTCCGTCTATTAGCGAGGAGTGTGTGTAATTAATTTGCGACAATAATAGATTATTGCTTCTTTATTCATATAATAAATATTCAGCAATAAACTTAGATGGGTTTTCTATAGGATCTAATATTTTCTTAAATCCTTTTCTGCTACAGGTTGATTCAAATAATTTACATTTTATTTTCTTAAAATAACTACTCTTTTTTTTGCTTTCAGAGAAAGCCGAATAATTATTTTGCCTAATATAATCTATATGTCTTATTATATCATATGGATTATATGCTAAATAAACATATTTTTTTAATTCACGTGATAATTGATTACTATTAAACTCATTATTCCAACCATTACTTAAGTAAATTATAGGCTTATCTGCTACAACTACTTCTGCAAGAGCAGAAGTTCCATCACTTATTACAATATCTGCAGAAAGTATATCATTCACTAAAGAAGTGTTGGTACTATCAGAAATAGTAATATTTTGTACGCTTCTGAACTTTGTAAAAATTTGATTAATTTCTTCTTGGGTTAAAAATCCTGAGCTATGAGTAGAAAAAAATAAATGTTGATGAGGTCTTATAATAAAATTTATATTTGGATTTTGTAGTGCATAATTATAAAAAAAATAATGATAATTCAAGAAAGTTGAGCCACCTTCAAATAACTCTCTAAGTTCAAAGGTTAGCTGCCACCTTGGTAACCATAAAATGGTTTCTGGAGCCTTTTTGAAGTTAGTGATAATGCCATCTCTAACTTCTTTATAAGTTTGATACCCTGAAACAATAACACGATCTTTTGGAAAACCATATTTTTTAATATAAATATCTTTTGTACTTTCTGAATCAACAAATACTAAATCCATAATATTTGGTAAACTTTTATCATTTATGTGATCTTGATGGAAAATATGAGGACTATAAGGAATATATACTATCTTTTTTGCAATTTTTTTAAGAGTTGAATCGATAAAGTAAGGATCTAAAATTGAACCATTATAAGTATGATAGGGGTTCTGAGTAAAAATATAATCTGGTTTATATGATTCAATAGTCTCACATTTTGTATAAGGCTCTACCTGTCCGCAAGGATAGAGTACATCATTACTATCAAATTTTGCTGTGAACGTCATATCTATGTTTACATTATAGTGTCCATTATATAATGGAATAGCAACAATTTTTACATCATGTCCTGTTTCTTTCATTGCTTTATACAGGATATATACTCCTTTTCCACCATTAGTTTCTGTATGTACTATAAACATTATTTTTTTAGGAGTTGGAAGCTTATTTTTTTTAAATAATGCAAAAAATATTATTGAAATTAGGCTAAAAAAGACAATAGATATTAGGAATTTTGTTTTCATACAAGATTAAGTAATTTATTTATAATACGTATATTCTAAATTAATTTTTAGTTCTTGTTCTAAAATATCAACTAAATCATCAGATGATTTTGATTGCCATCTACCAGCAACATAATAAAAATGGTAAGGACCACTAATCGGTGAAGATAGCCAAATTTCCTTAGCAGCTGAGTGTTTATTAATAACAAATATACCTTGGTTGGTAGTTAGAGTTAGAATGTCATCCTGGAAATCAATATCGATAAGGCAATCCTTATCTTTTGTTTCAATTATTTCTGCAATTAAAGATATTGTTTGTTCAGCTAATTTAGTAAATTCAGTATTATCCATGCTTAATGTTCCTTCAAATTTTTGCGATAACTCTTAATGTGCTTATTATGATCATTAAAATTATTAGAAAAATTATGCCCACCTATACCGTTAACCACAAAATATAATGAATCAATTTTAGCGGGATTTACTACAGCTTCTAGGGATTTTACTCCAGGACAAGAAATAGCTCCAGCTGGTAAATTAAGGACATAATATGTATTATAGGGTGATTGTATTGCCAAATCTTTTTTAGTTAATGGTCTTGTTAATTTATCTTTTCCAAGTGTTATAGCATAAATTGTCGTCGGATCTGATTGTAGTTTCATATGTTTTTTTAGACGATTTAGAAATACAGCGGCAATCAAAGGTTTTTCGGCATCTAAGATAGCTTCTTTCTCCACAATGGACGCTAATATTAAGACATCAAGGCGGGTTTTTAATGGAGAATTAGGTGATAATTTTTCCATAGTTTTATCGAGCTGTAAAGACATTAATTTCCGCATTTTATCAATGATTTGTTCTTTCTGATCACCATATGAAAAAAAATAGGTAGATGGCATTAAAAAGCCTTCAGGAATTGTTCCTATAATCTCTCCAACTAATCGTTCTTCGCTATTAATTTTTTTTATTATTTCATGTACAAGCATACCTTCAGGTATAAGCATTTTATGAATAATTGATTTGCCACTAGATAATATCCTTAAAGTTTGCATAGGAGAAATATTTTGAGTAAAAATATATTCTCCACTCTTTATAGAATGTTTTAATGAATATATTTTTGCAAGAAAGGCAAATAAAGAAGGATATTTAATGATGTTATGATCATTTAATATCACAGCAATTTGATCAGTCGACAATTTAGGTTTGATTATTACAGTCTTGTTTTCTACAAGTACACCAGGTGTAAATAAGTAAAATATACAGAAATTGATTCCACTGATTAGTAGAATAAATGTAATAGTTACACAAATAAATTTTATTTTTAGTATTTTTTTTAACAAGATACACCTAATTGGAATTAGAGAAATTCATAGAATTATAATCTATTGTCACTCCATGCTTATCAGTGCGATTTAAAAGTCACAACTAACGATATGAAATACTAGGTTATAGAAACGAATAGCCGTCATCGCGAGCCACGAAGTGGCATGGCGATCCAAATAAACAGCTTGCTGTATTTTTGCTGTTGCAATTTTTGGATTGCCACGTCGCAGCTAAGCGGCTCCTCGCAATGACGGTTATTCACCTAAGTAAAACAGATCTTTTTTTACTATTAATTGCGACTTTTAAACTGCCCCGCCATGCTTATTGTTATTATAGTTTTAATATATCACCAAATGTGTTATACCAAATATATTATGTTTATACATGCATAAGTCTTTTTTGCAAATTGTTTTAACAGGCATTATACTTGAAGTCTAGGATTTACGCTATATAACTATATCACACCGACTTAACCAGGACACTAATTATTTATGCAGGGATGACACCACAATTGGTATGACATCTTTTTTATTGTACTATAAACAACAACTTTTATTATATCAGATATAATTTATGACAAAAACAAAGCAGGAAATTTATAATAATAGACCAATTTCTCCTCATTTAACGATATATAAAAAACAGATAAGCTCTGTTTTGTCTGTTTTGCATCGTATGACGGGGATAGGCTTATTTTTTGGATTATCAGTATTGGTATGGTGCTTTATTTTTTTGGCTTTTAGCAAATTTAATCCTGAATATTTACAGTACTTTAAATGTAATTTATTGATAATCCCTCTAATATTCATAAGTTTTGCTTGGTTTTACCATTTATGTAATGGGGTACGTCACTTAATTTGGGATAGTGGGCATTGCTTTTCAATAAGAGCTATTAACTTCACGGGCTGGTTTGTTGTAATAACCTCCATAATGATGACATTAGCTTTTTGGTTGTTATAGCTAACCCGAATAGGTTTTAGTTGGATAATGCTTGTCATCCCCGCGTAGGCGGGGATCTAAAAAGAGCTAAAAAACTCTAAGATATTATAGATTCCCGCCTACGCGGGAATGACATTTCTTCCGTTAGGGCAAATGCTAATCGGACTAGCTATATAATATATTTAACTTATGGTCTCTATATGAATAATAATTTAAGGACAGATTTAGCAAAAGCTAAAGGAGTTGGTTCGGCAAAGAGCGGTTCTAGTCACTGGTTACATCAAAGAATCACTGCTATTATTTTGGCAATTTGCTCTATTTGGCTAATATTTTTTATTAAATGTAATATGGGCAAGGATTTGACTCATTTTGTTGGTACTTTACAGAAACCTTACAATATTGTCCCTTTAGGAATATTAGTTATTACTGCTTTTTATCACTCAATGCTCGGTATGCAGGTGGTAATCGAGGATTATATTAGTTGTATTAAACTTCGTATTGGGTTAATTATATTTCTACAAATATTTTGTATTATAACGATTGCATTCTTAGTGGTAGCATTATTTTATGCTATACTATTATAGTTAACTCTATTAGCATTTAGCCATAGTAAACTGGTGTCATTGCGAGGAGACCATAAGGTCGAGAAGCAATCTATCTATCTATGATTAAAGACAACGTGGATTGCTTCGTCGTAGCAATGCTACTTCCTCGCAATGATGGAGTAATGCTAATCGGGTTATCATAGGTTAAAATTATTTAAGTATATTTGGAATAAAATGGAATTTATGAATGTCTAAATCTTATAATATTGTCCATCATCAATTTGATGTAGTAGTAGTTGGAGCTGGAGGAGCTGGTCTTAGGGCAACTTTTGGCATGGCAAAAGAGGGGCTAAATACGGCTTGCATTAGCAAGGTTTTCCCAACTAGAAGCCATACTGTAGCGGCACAAGGTGGTATCAGTGCTTCTCTTGGTAATATGGGGCAAGATGATTGGCGTTGGCATATGTACGATACAGTAAAAGGTTCGGATTGGCTGGGTGATCAAGATGCAATTGAGTATATGTGTAAACATGCAGCTGAGGCGGTGTTGGAGCTTGAGCATTATGGGGTACCTTTTTCGCGAACAGAAGAAGGAAAAATTTATCAGCGTCCCTTTGGTGGTATGACGACAAATTATGGCAAGGGACAAGCAGCTCAAAGGACTTGTGCTGCAGCAGATCGTACTGGTCATGCCATATTACATACTTTATATCAACAGGCTTTAAAAAATAAAGCCCAATTTTTTATCGAATATTTTGCCATTGATTTGTTAATGAATAATGGAGAATGTGTAGGGGTAGTTGCTTGGAATCTTGATGATGGGACAATACATTGCTTTCATTCTCACTTAGTAGTATTAGCTACTGGCGGATATGGTAGAGCTTATTTTTCTGCGACAAGTGCTCATACTTGTACCGGTGATGGTGGAGGAATGGCGGCAAGAAGTTCTATTGCCTTGCAAGATATGGAATTTGTCCAATTTCATCCAACCGGTATATACGGATCTGGTTGCTTAATTACAGAAGGTGCTAGAGGAGAAGGGGGTTATTTAGTAAATTCTAATGGTGAAAGATTTATGGAACGATATGCTCCAGCTGCTAAAGACCTTGCTTCAAGAGATGTGGTCTCAAGAGCTATTACCATAGAGATCAGAGAAAATAGAGGTGTAGGTGAGCATAAAGATCATGTATTCCTGCATTTAGATCATTTATCGCCGGAAATTCTGCACGAACGTTTACCGGGTATTTCGGAAACAGCAAAAATTTTTGCTGGTGTTGATGTTAATAGTCAACCAATACCTGTACTACCAACAGTACATTACAATATGGGGGGAATACCAACAAATTACCACGGACAAGTTATTGATAAAGATCAGGATAATCATCATAAAATTATTCCTGGATTAATGTCAATTGGTGAGGCTGCCTGCGTTTCAGTACATGGAGCTAATCGATTAGGATCGAATTCTTTGCTTGATTTAGTGGTATTTGGTAGGGCAGCGGCAAAGAAAGCTACTGAAATTGTTAAAGTAGGTCAACCACATAAGGTTCTACCTCAATCGATATTGGATAAAATAATTAGCAGATTTGACGACATACGTCATGCTAAAGGAGAGATACCAGTAGCTAGCCTAAGACTCAAAATGCAAAAAATTATGCAAAATCATGCAGCAGTATTTAGAACTCAAGAAGTTCTAGATCAAGGAATAGAACTGATTGACCAGGCACGAAAGGAATATGCCAATATTCAGATCAATGATAAATCATTAATATGGAATAGCGATTTAGTGGAAGCATTAGAACTAGCTAATTTATTAGATCAAGCGGTAATTACTATGCACTCTGCCGCCAATAGAAAAGAAAGTAGAGGTGCTCATTCTAGGGAAGATTATTCAGAGCGTAATGATGAGGAATGGATGAAACATACACTTGCTTGGATTGATGAACAAGGTAATGTCAAACTGGATTATAAACCGGTAACTCTTACAACTTTAACAGATGAAGTAGCAGCAATCCCACCAGCTAAACGAATTTATTAAAAATATACTTATGTTAAATTCAATAAGACTAAGCCAAGCTTTAAATGAAAAAATATGTCATGATTTTGCAGGAGCAATAGGTGTTATAGATAATAGTGTTGGCTTAATAAAAACTATAGATTATCAAGAAAAAGCTACTAAACTGATTCAGGATAGTACCAATAGACTTATAAGCTATTTGCAATTTTATCGTTATTTGTACTCTCTAGCTTCTGAGGGTAGTAAAATCAGTATTGCAGAAATTAACATATTAAGTACGGATTTTTTAAAATCAAAAAATCATAATGTTGAACTACTGTTCACAGGATTATCAAGTACAGCTATCAATGACCATATAGCACAGATTATTATCTGTTTAATTATTGCAGTGTCTAATAACCTATCCAAAAATGCTGTTATTAAAGTTGAACTAGAGATACAACATGACAAATTTATTGGTATGAAAATTATAGTAATAGACACAAATCTCAAGTTGGATCAGGATAAAACGGATATTCTGCTTGGAAAAAGAATTATTGAGGATGTAACTGTAGAAAATGTTCATGAATACTACACTTACTACTTAATTACAGAATATGGTTATAAGTTATTGGTCACTCCATTAATCGATTCAGTGGAGTATAGGCTTCTGCTTTGAAGAATTGTTTTTGAAAATCTCAAATACTTTTAGCCAAACCAATCTATTAAAGTAAAAGTGATAGCATAATGCATGACTGTAGCAAAGATTGCCGCAGCAATATCATCTAGCATAATGCCAATACCACCTTTAATATTGGCATCAAGCCAATTTATTGGCCATGGCTTAATTATATCAAAGAACCTGAACAAGGCAAAAGGTAAAACAAATAAAAAGATAAAATTTATTAGTTGTGAACTTAAATATTTTGTAAGCTCTGAATAATTTATGAAAAAAACAGAAAGGCAACTTAATATTATTGTTAGCATTTGACCAACCACCTCATCAATCACCACTTCTTTTGGATCATCTTGCCTACTATATTGTATGTATATTGAGGAAAAATATGTGCCTAATATAAATAGCAATAGACAGGTCAAAAGATTGATAATAATGAGACTAATAAGTTGGGCTTGTAAAATCGTAAAATTAGTAAACGAAAAAATTAGTTGATTACTTATGGAAAGATACATGATCAAGTAGCACAAAGGGAAAGCACCTAAAGAGCCAAATGTACCGGGACAATATTTTATTTTGCCTACATAGAAAAAAGTTACAATAAGTTCCGCAAATTTGTGTTTATTAAACATAATAACCATACTTAATTTAAAGAGTATATATAACTATTTATCTAATTCAAATAGTTGATGCAAGCAACGTATAGTTTTTTCGGTGTCTAGGTCTTTTATTAGGATAGAAATTTTAATTTCTGAAATTTGTATCATTTTTACTAATATATTTTCTTTTTCCAGTTCAGTTAATACCATACCAAGAAAATTATGGTCATTTTTAATGCCGTGACCAATAATCGATACTATAGAAACTTGGCTATCAATAATAAAATTATTTATCTGATTAGCATTTTTTAGCTCATCTAGTAAATGCTGTAATTTATTTTTATCAGATAGTTGGATAATAAAACTATATTGTCTATTTTCCTCAATATTTTCCATTAATTCTAGGTGAATATTATGGTCAGTGATGAGGTTACATATCTTAGAAAAAGTTAACTGAGTGGAATTTATTACTAATTTTAATAAATTTTTGTTGGAAGTGATGCCGGTAATTTTTCTATTTTCCATAATTTTTTCTCTAGATGTTATTAGTGTACCATTATCTTCATGATATAATGGTAGTGAGAACGACGATAAAACGCGTATGGGTACATTATATCTAATAGCCGCTTCTAAGGACCGTGGATGCAACACTTTCGCCCCACAAGACGCAAATTCCAGCATTTCCTCAAAACTAATCTGTGATAATTTCTTTGCCCCAGGGACAATACGCGGATCGGCAGTAAAAACTCCTTCTACATCAGTGTATATATCACATCTATCAGCTTTCATAGCAGCTGCAATTAATGAGGCGGTAGTATCCGATCCACCTCGACCAAACGTCGCCAACCTATTATTATTGGTAACACCCTGAAATCCAGCAACTACCGGGATGATGTTTTGTTTAAGACATTCTGTTAATAAACTAGTAGAGATTTGCTCAACCAAAGCTTTGCTATAATTATCATTGGTTAGGATTGGTAACTGCCATGCTAGCACAGATCTTGCATCTATGTTTTGTTGTTGTAGTTCAAGGGCGAGTAAGGACGCTGTCACCATCTCTCCACTGCAAAGAGCGGCATCATATTCTGCCAGTTGTGAACTAGTCTTAAGACTAGAAACTTCATTGCATAAAGTAACTAACTGATTGGTAACACCAGCCATAGCCGAAACTACAATTATTAGTTGATTGCCATATTGCTTTTCCCACTTAATAATTGGAATGATTTCTTTTATTCTTGCAACATTAGCAACGGAAGTCCCACCAAATTTCTGAACTATTATTGACATAAATCTGAAGAGATGTTGTTAAAAATGTCATTAGACTTCCTGCATAGGCTGTCATTCCCGCGGTTCCGATGTCATTCCCGCGAAGGCGGGAATCTAGATCCCTGCCTACGCAGGGATGACATTAACGGCAGGGATGACACAAAAATGGATTGCTTCGTCGGCCTATGGTCTTCCTCGCAATGACGTATCACACCACATTAACTATTTTATGGGTTCTCCTAATAGAGAATTCTACTTTACCTGTAACCAAGGCAAATAATGTGTGATCTCTTCCAAGCCCGACATTTTTGCCTGGATAAAATTTAGTGCCACGTTGTCTAACAATTATATTACCTGATATGACATATTGTCCATCATATTTTTTAATACCTAATCTACGACCGGCTGAGTCTCTACCATTTCTAGAACTACCACCAGCTTTTTTAGTTGCCATCTATATATCCTTATAAATTTTGTGACTATTCTGTCATTATTTTAGTAATGTCCAATATTTTCAGTTCAGTTAATGCCTGTCTATGACCATTCTTCCGACGATAATTCTGACGACGTTTTTTCTTAAAGACAATAACCTTATTATCTTTAAACTGGTTAGTAATTTCAGCAGTAACAAGAGCCCCTTGAACCATTGGCGTACCGATAAAAGATGGCTTTGAGTCTTCACCAATCATCAACACCTGATCAAGTTTAATCTTCGCCCCTTTCTCACCATCAATTTTTTCTACTTTGATGACAGTGTTTTTACCGACTTTATACTGTTTTCCGCCTGCTTTGACGATTGCGAACATGAAAAATATCCTATACTCAAAAAATTTAAACAAACTTAAGCCGGCATTATATTATCTCCATCTATTTTAGTCAATGGGAAATCGTAAATAATTGATAATAGCTATAATAATTTGATTTTCTATAAAATAATCTATGTACCTTTATTGACATGACCTGGTAACTATGATACATGTTATACAATTAACAAATATTGTATAATAACGTCATTACGAGAAGGTCGTAAGTTGATGAAGCAATCCATAAAAGTAACCCAAAATGGATGTCATCCCGCGGTTCCGATGTCATTCCCGCGGTTCCTATGTCATTCCCGCGGTTCCTATGTCATTCCCGCGGTTCCTATGTCATTCCCGCGAAGGCGGGAATCTAGATCCCTGCCTACGCAGGGATGACATTAACATTGAGCAGGGATGACATTAACGGCAGGGATGACATTAACATTGGGCAGGGATGACATTTAAATTGAGCAGGGGTGGCATTATGTTGAAGGATGGCACCTTGGAAATAACAAATTATTTTTTTAATAAGAATGGTAAAATATGGTTAAAAAACAAAAATTCTTAAAAAATTTGCTGACCAGCGTGTCAGTTGCCTCTATCGTAGCAAGCATAGGGGGAAGCAGCGTGGCTTTTGGTGTTGATGTTGGTGGTGGTGCTAGAAACCTTAGTGATATTTGGATTGCTGGTACACCCGCTGGTGATTGGTTAGTTTTTAATGAGCCAGCTGGTATTCTTACAGTTGATGCAGGATCCCCTGGTCAAATATTTGGTATAAACGTAGCAAATAAGCCAGGTAATACTATAATAAATAATAATATAATTATAGGATCTATAATAGGTGATGCTGTAATGGATACTACCATTAATGATGCAACATTAACATTAGATGGAAATGGAGGTTTAAATCCAGCAAGGGATGAAAATCCCAAAAACGATTATAGAGCATTAGGTAATGTGGTCCTTAATAACGCAGCTTCAACGCTTGTAGTTCAGCCTGCTGATAATCCTGCTGGTACTGCTGGGAATATAGTACTCCATGGTAATATCACTACGACTGTGAATAACCAAGGCATATTAACCTTCGAAGGAGCTGGTACAGTAAAGGAGGCGATTGGTGCTGATGGTCATGCTTTAGCCGTGATTAATATAGGTGCGGGAAATGTTACCCTAGCAAAAGATGTTTTTACCGAAGTACTTAATTTTACTGACAATGGCAATAGAACTGTAACAATTGGTAGTAATTTTACAGGAAAAGTTGATTTTGGTGGGCATAATGGAGGAACGCTGACTTTCAATAGTGCTGATAAGGTAACATTCGCCTCAGCAATAGTTAATGGCGAGCATGGTATTTTAAATGTTCAGACTAACCTCACAGCTACCCATGCAGATATTGGCAAGATTAATGTTATAAATATTGGTACTGCTGCTGTTGGTGGTGATCCATCTAAGCCTGGTATCCTGGCAATAAACGCCTCAGCTGCTGATGTTGCTCTCCTTAATAATGCAGTAGCAGGAGCAGATGCAGCAATTAACTTCTTGGATAAAAAGTCGACATTGAAATTATATATAGAGGGTGCTGATGATCGAACCATAACCTTTCATAAGAACTTACCAGGATTTGATGATGCTGTTGGTGGTGGCATCGTGTTGCTACAGGGTACAGGTGATAACACTTTAACTGTACAATCTGATGATGGTACAAGAACTCTTGGAACAGATGATAGAAAGCTAGATGAATTGCAAGTGCGTGGTCGGGTAACTATCAGAGGAGATGCTACTGCTGATAAACTTAATATCAGTGATGCGAAGAAGTTGAACGTTATTAAAGGGGCAATATTTCTAGATGAAAGTGCCACTTCAGCAAGCATTAAGGAGATCCATATTGGGGCAGATGATGGTACCGGTACCGGTACTGCAAATTACATACTAGATACAAAATATGATGACTTTAATATTTTGGAGGATAGCACAATTAGGTTTGATCATGCAGATGCTCAGTTAACATTACGAAATAGTAGTGCTGTAGATGGAACCATAATCTTTAAAGGTAACTTATCAGGAATTAATGTTGCTGATGGTGGTGGGATAGTGTTGTTGGAGAACACAAATGCT
This sequence comes from Rickettsia sp., assembly GCA_023269695.1. Classification (GTDB taxonomy): domain Bacteria; phylum Pseudomonadota; class Alphaproteobacteria; order Rickettsiales; family Rickettsiaceae; genus Tisiphia. The sequence goes on along the minus strand of JAHFPS010000005.1, from coordinate 35,490 downwards.
AACAAAACTTTAACTGTACAATCTGATAATGGTACAAGAACTCTTGGAGAAAAAGATAAAAAGCTAAAGGAATTGCAGGTGCGTGGTAATGTGGTTATCGCAGGAGATAATACTAATCTTGTTCTTGTTAATCGTGATAGACTTGATGTCAGTAATGCCAATAAATTGAGCGTTATTAGTGGAGCGGTATTTACCGATAAGAGTGCCACCTCAGCCCAGATTGCTGAGATCCATATTGGAGCAGCATCAGTTGATGTTGCCGGTGTTGCTATTTTTGCTGGTAAAGCAAACTACATACTAGATGCAGTATATGATAATTTTGGTATTTTGGCTGCTAAAGATGGTGTTAATAACAGCATTATTTTTGATCATGCACAGGCTCAATTAACATTACGAAATAGTAGTGCTTTAAGTGACAGAACCATAATTTTTAATAATCACTTAGCAGGATTTAGTAAAGATGCTGGTGTGGGTGGGCGTCCTCCTGCTATTGTTAATGGTGGAATCGTATCGTTGGAGAGTACAAATGGTAAAACTTTATTTGTAGAAGTTGCTGGTGGGACAAAAACTCTTGGAACAGCTCGTGCAAAGCTAGATAAATTGCAAGTGCGTGGTCAGGTGACTATCAGAGTAACTGCTGATCCTGCTGATGTTAAGCGTCTTTTTGCACTTAATGTCAGGAATGCCAATAAATTGAACGTTATTAAGGGGGCGGTATTTACTGATGAGAGTACCTTCTCAGCAAACATTGCTGAGATTCATATTGGGGCAGATGATGGTATTGCTCCTGCTTTTGGTGGTGGTACCGGTGCTGCAAATTACATACTAGATGCAAAATATAATAATGTTAATATTTTGACTCTTGGTAAGAGAATTATTTTTGATCATAAAGATGCTCAGTTAACATTACGGAATAGTAATGATGCAGAAGACAGAACCATAATTTTTAATAATAACTTAGCAGGATTTAGTAAAGCTGCTGGTGGGGGGGCTGCTATTGATCATGGTGGAATCGTATCGTTGGAGAGTACAAATGGTAGAACTTTGTTTGTAGAATCTAATGGGGAAAAAACTCTTGGAATAGCTGGTGCAAAGCTAGATGAATTACAGGTGCGTGGTCAGGTGACTATCAGAGTAACTCTTGATCCTGTTGATAGGAAGGCTTTTATACTTAATGTCAGTAATGCCAATAAATTGAGCGTTATTAAGGGGGCATTATTTACTGATGAGACTGGCATATCAGCAGGCATTGCTAACGTTCATATTGGTGCCGCTGATGGTCCTGTTGCTGCTGGTAAAGCAACTTACATAATTGATGCAAAATATAATCATGGCGTTCATATTTTGGCTAAGGTTGGTGGTGGTAATAACAAGATTGCTTTTGATCATACAGATGCTCAGTTAACATTACGGAATAGTAGTGATGTAGGTAACAGAACTATAACCTTTTATGATCACTTAGCAGGATTCCATAATGGTGCTGGTGTTGATCATGGTGGCATCGTGTTGCTACAGGGTACAAAAAATGGAAGTTTAATTGTAGCATCTAATGCTGGTACAAAAACTCTTGGAACAGCTGATCACAAGATAGGGCAATTACAGGTGCGTGGTAATGTGATGATCAGAGAAGATGATGCTAAAGAACTTGATGTCAGTAATGCACTTAGATTGGACGTTATTAAGGGGGCAGTATTTACTGACGAAAATGCCACCTCAGCCAAGATTGCTACGATCAATATTGGGGTAGATGATGGTATTGATCCTCTTCTTGGTGGTGGTGTAGGTCCAGCAGATTACATAATTGATGCAATAAAGCATCAGTTTACTATTTTAGTTGATGCTGATGATAAAATTAATTTCTTGCATGCAGATGCTAATTTAATATTACGGAATAGTGCTGATGCTAACAAAGCTATAACTTTAGCAAATAATTTAGATCCGGAGGCTAATTTAGTTGAGCCAGGTACTGGTAAAGGTATAGTTCAATTACAGTCTGTTCGTGCTGGTAAAATATTAACGATTAATGCTGAAGGAGGTGTAGGTGCTAAGAGTTTAGGTACCAACGGTAATTATCTAAGACAGCTAATTATTGATGGTAATCTACCTGGTATTTCAGTTGTAATCCAACCCACCATATATGCTAAGACTATAACATTAAATGTAGCTAACCTTACAACTCAGGGTAATGTTAATGGTAATATTGAATTTTTTGCAAATACTGTGGTTACTGCTGGTGGTAACATAGGTAGTGTTGATTTCCGTAATACTGCAGGTACAATTACGCTAGCAGATGGTATGGGAATTGGTGCTGTAACAGGGGGTGGTAATAATGGTACATTAACCTTCGCAGGAGAGGGTGGAGCTGGAGCGATTACAGGTCTAGCGTCAGTAAATTTTAATGGACCTGGTGTTGTAAACTTAGGGGCAGCTAGTGCTACGAATTTCAATATTAACCATGTTAATACTGATGTTATCACTGCTGGTCCATTGAATGGTGCTGTAATTTTTAATGCTGCTGGTCAATTAACTGCTGGTGCAGGTGTTACAGGTGCAGTTAATTTTGGGGGTGGAGGAACGTTAACTTTTAATGGTGCTGCAACATTCGGCTCAACAATAGCTAATGGTGGAAGAGTATTTATCCAGGGTGAAAATAGTGTTTTAACTTTACAATCTGCAGGTGCTCTAAAAACTCTTGGAATACCACTTCAAAAGCTAAATGAGATAGTTGTTGTTGGTAAAGTGACTATCGTAAGTGCCGTTAATAAACTTGATATCAGTAATACTAAAGTATTGAACATTGTTAATGACGGAACTGTTGATGGAACAATATTTACCGATGAGAGTGGCACCTCAGCCCAGATTGCTACGATCAATATTGGGGTAGATGGTGGTGTTGGTACCGGCCCAGCAACTTACGTACTAGATGCCAAATATAATAATAATATTAATATTTTAGCTAATGCTGGTGATCAAATTAATTTCTTGCATGCAGATGCTCAGTTAACATTACGGAATAGTAGTGCTGTATATGACAAAACTATAACTTTAGCAAAGAGTTTAATCCCAGCTAATGATAATGAAGGCATAGTTGAGTTTAGCTCTGTTGAGCTTGGCAAAATGTTGACGATTGTCGGAAAAACCAAAACCTTAGGTACTAAGGCTAGAAGACTAAATGAAGTAATATTTTCTGGTGCCGGTAAATTTACTATTCAACCTGGTCTTTATACTACAGATATAACATTGAATGTACCTGAGATAGAGCTGCATGATATTACTAGTGATATTAAATTTGATCGAGATACTAAATTCAAAGCTAGTGGTACTATCACAGGTAATGTAGATTTCAATAATCAGAATGGTACGCTTACACTAGCAGATACTCAAAACATCACCGGCGATGTGACTAGCAATGGTGGTGTTAATGGAGCTTTAGAATTCTTAGGGAGTGGTTTTGTAGGTGGTTTAATTACTAATTTAAAGATGTTAAAAGCAGGTGCCGGTAATGTAGCATTAGCCGCTGGTAATCATAGCATTACTGAAATCCAGGGTAGTGGCATGCAAAACTTAACTTTTGCTGATGGTTTTAATTTAACAGGTGATATTAACTTGACTGGTGGATTGGCAGTTAATTTAGTGTTCTTAGGTAATGGCCAAGTTAGTGGCAGCATCGGACAAAATAGCTCGGTTGGTAATATCCAAATTCAAGCTGGTACTGTCACATTTGACGATTTAATCAATGCTCAAGAGGTTAATATATCAAATGGTGCAATTGCGGAGATTGTTGAAAATATGATTGTCCAGAATATTAAAGGGCAAGGTACGGTTAAATTTAATAACGAAAAAGCTATTGTCATTGATAGCGAAATATCGATTGACAATATAGAAATAGCCAAAGATGATGTAGAAGTCAAAAAAGTTTTAGGGAGTACAGTTCGCTTCACTAATTCTCAAGAGGCAATTTTAACCTTAAAAGAAGAAAGTGTTATAGGTAGCATTATAACAATTGGCGATAATTCGCATAGTCTAGCATTAAATGCAAATCTTGGCATTGCAGGTGATGTTGGAGCAGATGGTAACAGATTAAAAGAGATTAAATTATTAGGTGACCATACACTTAGCATTGCTAGCAGTAATTTCTATTCGGATGTATCAACCGCAACTACTAATAACGGTAAAGTAATATTCAAATTGGATAATGGTGTTGCTTATGGCAAACTAGGGACAGATGAGTTTAGATTGTCTGAGGTAACTTTTGATAGTGACTCTACGGTGAAAGCTGATGTTTACTCCAAGAAAATAGTAATTAATGCTGATAAGACGGCAAGTTTTGCTGGTACTGATACAAGAACTATATCTATACCAGGAATACCAAGGTTATTGGAAGAGTTTACCTATAGCACGGAGATTGTTTCGGAAGAGATAAATGCCGATGCATCATCCAAGATAAAATTTGATAATGCAACCTTGGTTAGGGCTCCAATTAATGGTGGACAGGTGATATCAGCAGATGATGTATGGTTTAAAGAAAAAGTAGATTCAGCAGGCTCTATAGACTTTGCACCGGATAAGTATGTAATATTAGAAAACGATATTAAGTTTTCTAGCATTGAAGCCAGTCAAGCCAAGATAATTGTGCTAGCTGAAAAAGAGACTATCACTGGTAATTTAACAGCTAAAGATTTAACAATAGATCTTGGAACTGGTCAATTAAAATATGGTGGTGATGCCAAACTGACAGGAGAGCTAAAATTATACAGTTTATATGACTCGTCAAAGTCGGCAGGTGGTAATATAGAAATTCAGAGTAATAGTAAATTGGATGTATCACAACTAGACAAATTGCATATAATAATAGCAGGACGGACTGATATTAACAAAATTTCTGACGATACTAAATATACTCTGATTTCGTCAGTTGATGGCAATGGTGTTAGTGCCTTGGATCTAAGTAAAATTACCTTGGATTCAGTAGAACAAAACCGCTTTGTCAGCTGGACCATTGATCCTAGCTCTCTGACCCTGCATGCAAAGAACGTTTCCCCGGATGCAGAGGGTACTTCCTCGGATGCAGAGGGTACTTCCTCGGATACAGAGGGTACTTCCTCGGATACAGAGGGTACTTCCTCGGATGCAGAGGGTACTTCCTCGGATGCAGAGGGTACTTCCTCGGATGCAGAGGGTACTTCCTCGGATACAAAGGACATTTCCCTGCATCCAAAGAACATTTCTAAGGAGGTTTTAGAGAAAGACTTTGCTAATGAGGACAAGCAGCTTGTTAAGCAATTGCTGGAAGCAACAGCGGCAGATCGTAGCTGTGATGCAGCTAAGTTTACAAATAATCTTGGTGACATGGAGAAAGATGATGCTAAACAGGCAGTTGATAGATTGTTGTCTAGTGGTGGTGGGAGTTCGGTGGGAGAGAGTCATGAAAATCCAATATTTGAAATAATTGGAACAATGGTAATGGACATTGCTAACCAATTTACTTCCCAAATTACTTCAAGGTCTGTGAATATGCATACTCCTGGGATTCCTATAGGATCAGGTGATGATGATAAGATAATGTATGGAGTATGGGGTAGTCCATTTTATAGTATCGCTAACCAAAAAATGCGAAAAGAAGTTAGTGGTTATAAATTGAAATCAGCTGGTGGGATAGTTGGCTTTGACAGTTTAATAAATGATGACTTGCTAATTGGTGTAGCTTATAGCAGAATTGATACCAAAGTGTCTCATGAAAATTAGAAAATTGGTGATAAAACTAGTGGCAAGACTAATGTCTTTTCCTTATATGGTTTATATAAATTCCCAGCTAATTGGTTTGCTGAAGCGATAGCATCATATGGCATAACTAATGTTAAAAATTTGGAAGGACGCGTATTCTCAACTAATAAGAGAAAGGTTACTACTCTAGGCACAGCTGTTGCTAAATATAAATCTATTTCTTATAGTGGTCAGCTACTTGCCGGATATAGTTATCAACCTTCTGAAAAGTTAATTATTACACCAACCATTGGGTTCAGATACTCACAATTTACGGATTCTGGTCATACGGAAACTGGTACAGCATACCAAAACCTAATTGTTAAGAAGAGGTCGTACAATAAATTTGAAGGTATTTTGGGTCTAAGAACTGCGACAAACATAAAACTTGACCAAGTATTGTTAATACCAGAAGTGCATGGTTACGTTAATTATGACTTCAAAGGAAAAACACCAATAATTGATGCAAGGTTAGGTGGAATGGCTGAACCATTACCAATCAGATCAGTTAAACCTGCTAAGGTCTCCTTTACTGTTGGTACTGGTCTAACGGTGAAATCCAATATGATGGAGTATGGTGTTGTCTATAATGCTCACATTGCCAACAAATATATTGGTCACCAAGGTAGTTTGAAGGTTAAAGTGAATTTCTAGATACCTCTATGTCATTGTGAGGAGATCATAAGGTCGATGAAGTAATTATAAGGTTTCAACGTCATTGCGAGGAGGCGTGAGTGGGTCTCGCAATGACGAATTATAGGTACAGGCGTCATTGCGAGGGAGGCCGTAGGTCGACGAAGCAATCGTAAGTTGTCATTCCCGGACCCTGTGTCATTCCCGCGTAGGCGGGAATCTAGATACCTGCTTTCGCAGGTATGACACAAAAATGGATTGCTTCGTTGGCTCACGCCTCCTCGCAATGACAATAAGTGTATTTATGTCATGGCAATTGTCATAACATAAACACTCCCAGCCCCAGAATCTTTTAAGATTTTAGCACATTTGTTAATTGTAGTTCCAGTGGTTAATACATCATCTACCAATAATATTTTTTGACCTATAATTTGATATTTTTTATTGAATATAAGGCTATTTGATAAGTTTTTCTCTCGTTCTTTTTTAGATAAAAACGTTTGGGATTTGGTCCATCTTGACTTAATTAATACGTCCGGACTTACCGGTTTTTTGAGTAATTTGCTGATTTCTAGAGCCATAATCAAAGCAGGGTTATACATTCTAAACAATCTTTTGAACCTATTCATTGGAACTGGAATGATCAAATCAACGTCCTGAACTTCACTATGATATTGTCTATAGAGTAATTTGCTGAAAGTTTTGGAAAGAACAGTTTTGTCTTGATATTTAAAAGCATGAATTATTTTCTTGCTATGTTCATTAAATTTAATTAAACTACGGGATATGTTATAATGTGGTTTGTGTTGAAAACATTTTGTACAACACATATTATCTAAAATTGATATATCTAATCTACAACCACAAATAATACAGTAGGGTTTTGTAATAAAATCAAGTTTCTTCCAACAATTTTGACAAAAATCCTCTTTAGTTTCAGTCATTTCAGTACAAGATAAACATCTTGCTGGCAAGATGTAATCTATAAGATAATTATAAAATCTACTAATTTTGTACACGTAATAAAGCAAACCTTTAAGCGATATCGATGGTTAAATTTACCGGTCTACGAACACATGGATTTCCAATACTAGACGCATCTGTTGATTCAATAGATACACAAGGACTCTTAATCTCATAAGGAGGACCAGCAGTGCATGATGATAATTGCAAAAACATAACAAAAAGTAGGAAAAATCTTAATAATTTTGTAATAATTGTCATTTAAATTAACTTTTTACCTTATATTTTATAGATAAATTAACCTAGTTTGCAATATATCTCAAGTATATTTGATAAAGAGCAAGTTTTAGATATAAAATACATAATAGATTGTGGTATTTTTCCTGACAAAGATATATACTGAAAAATTGATAGATCAAGGAAATGATGGTAAATATACCCTTTAAAGAAAGACCTCCTTATGCTAGAAAGTATAATAGTTGGCGTATTAGAATTTTATATTCGATAATTATTGGTTATTCGGCATTCATACTTTGTCGCCAAAATTTTAACATTGTAATGCCTGCTTTAATGGAGCATTTTGATGTAACAAAAACTCAACTTGGTTGGATTTTAACAACCGCTTCTATATTTTATGGTGTAGGAAAACTGTGCAATGGATTCCTCAGCGATAGATCAAATGCTCGTATATTTATGGTGATTGGTCTTGTCTGTGTAGGTATTATAACATTATTATCGGGTTTTGCTTCCAGTATAACATCGCTTGGTCTTTTGTGGATTCTGAATAATTGGTTTCAATCTATGGGTTGGCCGCCTGCAACACGTATGTTGACTTATTGGTATGCTTCTAAGGAATTAGGAACAAAATGGTCTTTGGGAGCCACTTCTAATCAAATTGGTGGAGCAATTACTATGATAGTATGTGGTTATTTAATAGACGTTTACGGTTGGGAATCAGCGTTTATAATTCCTGGAATAGTTGCATTATTAATATCATTATTTTTATTTAATAGATTACGTAATTCTCCTAATGAGGTTAATTTACCTATAGTGGAAGAGTATAAAGAATGTGATATATCTCTTGGTAGTGATTGTGATAATTTATTAACAAGTCAACTAATAAAAATTGTATTTTGTAATAGGTTAATGTGGTATGTGTGTTTTGCCAACATGTTTGTCTATATTGTACGTTCAGGTATGATTTTTTGGGTTCCTGTATTTTTGTGCGAACTAAAGAATGTTACTATTACTCAAGTTGGTTGGCAAGTTGCTTCTTATGACCTTCTAGGTTTAATTGGTGGTATTGTTGCTGGCTGGACATCAGACAAAATATTTCAGGGACGACGCGGACCAGTTGGCTCAGTATTTATGTTTGCTTTGGCTTTTACTATTATTTTATTTTGGCAAATACCAAATGAGAATGAAATATTTAGTATTATTACTCTTTCTTTGGTTGGTTTTTTTGTATCTGGACCACAAGTCTTAATAGGTATTGCTACAGCAGATTTTACTAATAAACAAGCTGTTGGTACGGCTAATGGTCTTTCAGGTTTATTTGGTTATCTTGGTGCTGCACTAGCTGGTGTATGTGTTGGTTGTATTTCTGATAATTTAGGTTGGAACGGTGTTTTTTTATTTTTTAGTCTTTCTGCTTTCTTGGGGGCAATACTTTTCTCTTTAACTTGGAATTATAGTTCTAGAAGAAATGCATAACTTGTTACTTTTAGCTGTACCGTCAGAATTTACTTGCCAAAAATATATAAATTTATATAAATGTTAATAATAAATTAATAAAGGTTTACTGTGACTCAAGAATATACATTTTCAATGATTAAGCCAGATGCTACGAGAAGAAATCTAATTGGTAAAATTAACTCTTACTTAGAGAATAATGGGCTGAAAATAGTAGCTCAAAGAATGACTATTTTAACTAGAGAACAAGCAGAAAATTTTTATGCAGAACATAGATCAAGAGCATTTTTTAATAGTTTAATAGAGTATATTATTTCCGGTTCGGTTGTTTTGCAGGTGCTTAAAGGGAAAAATGCTATCTTACAAAATCGTAAAGTAATGGGAGCTACTAACCCAGAAAATGCTGAACCAGGTACAATTCGGAGAGATTTTGCAGAAGATATTGAGGCTAATAGTATCCACGGCTCTGATACTTTAGAAAGTGCTGAAAGAGAAGTAAAATTTTTCTTTACTGAAAAAGAAATTGTAGAATAATTATAGTCATTATGAAATATAGTGTTGTAGTTATTGGTGGTGGTCATGCTGGTTGTGAGGCAGCATCAGCTTCTGCACGTCTTGGTGTAGATACTCTTTTAATTACTCTAAAACTAGATAATCTTGGTGAAATGTCTTGCAATCCTGCAATAGGTGGAGTAGCAAAAGGTACTTTAGTAAAAGAGATAGATGCACTTGATGGACTCATGGGTAAAATTATAGATCAAGCTGGTATCCATTATAAGATGCTCAATGAAAGCAAAGGACCAGCAGTTTGGGGGCCAAGAGCTCAAGCTGATAGAAAACTTTATAAGAAAGCTATGTATAATGCCTTGATAAATCACCCAAATTTGACAATTTTATGTGCATCTGTAGAAAATATTGAAGTCCTAGGCTCTAAAGTAAAATCATTGACCTTAGATGATGGTACGCGAATTGAATGTCAAAAAGTTGTGTTAACTACAGGTACGTTTTTATCCGGACTTATTCACATAGGAACTAAAAAAATCCCATCAGGTAGAATAGGTGAAAAGCCGTCATACGGCTTATCTAACACATTAAAATCTTTTGGTTTTTCTCTTGGTAGGTTAAAAACTGGTACCCCTCCAAGAATAGATGGAAGAACAATTGATTATAATGAAGTAGAAGTGCAGGCTGGAGATACCGTGCCACGTCCTTTCTCCGAACTCACAGATTCTGTTAAGATAAAGCAAATAAATTGTTTCGTTACTAGAACAACTGAACAAACTCATGAAATTATTAGGAATAATTTAGATAAATCAGCTATGTATTCTGGACAAATCAAGGGTATAGGACCAAGATATTGTCCATCCATCGAGGATAAGGTTACTAGATTCTCTAAAGCAAGTCATCAAATATTTTTAGAACCAGAGGGGTTGGACGATCATACTATATACCCAAATGGTATATCTACATCGTTGCCTGAAGATATACAATTGGCATTGTTAAAAACCATTCCTGGTCTTAAAAAGGCTACTATGTTAAGACCGGGATATGCAATAGAATATGATTATGTTGATCCGAGAGAATTAAAAGTAACGTTAGAAACAAAAAAAATTAATGGGTTGTATTTCGCTGGTCAAATTAATGGCACCACTGGCTATGAAGAAGCCGCGGGGCAAGGAATTATAGCTGGTATTAATGCAGCCTTATCGCTAAAAAATCAATCAAATTTTATTTTGACTAGAGCAGATGCCTATATTGGTGTTATGATTGATGATTTAATTACTCTTGGTACAATAGAGCCTTATAGAATGTTCACTTCTAGATCTGAGTATAGGCTTTCTGTTAGGGCGGATAATGCAGATTTAAGACTAACTCAAATGGCTATAGATATTGGTATTATATCTGATTTACGCAAAGAGATTTTTAGTAAAAAATGTAACGATATTCATAAAGCAAAAAATATTGTCAAAACTATTTCTTTAACCACTACTAAGTTAGCTAATCTAGGTGTGTCTATCGCACAAGATGGTTCATATAAAACCGCCTTTGATTTGCTAGGACTACCAAATTTTGGTGTTGATAAAACAATAGAGATTTTTCCAGAACTTCTTTCATTAAATAGAAAAATTCTTCATTATCTTTGTATTGAATCAAAATATTCCTCTTATTTAATTAGACAAAATGCAGATATTCAATTATTTAAAGAAGAAGAGCTAGAATTATTAGATGATGATATTGATTACTTTAAAATACCAAGCTTGTCTACAGAGGTAAGGGAAAAACTCCATTATCATAAACCAGCTACTATTGGTGCAGCTAGAAGAATAGCTGGAGTAACTCCAGCTGCTTTAATAGCAATTATAATTTATATAAAAACAAGATATAGACATTAATGTATGACTGTCGTAATGTTCCACGTGAAGTATTGGATGCTCTTGAGAAGTATCAATCATTAACATTGAAATGGAACAAAACTATTAATCTCGTTTCTTGTAATACTGAGTGTGAGTTTTGGGTAAGACATATCTTAGATTCTTTACAGCTAATGAAGTACATAAATGACCAAAATATTCATTTAATAGATGTTGGTTCGGGTGGTGGATTTCCAGGGATAGTTTTGTCTATTGCTGGAATAAAAAATGTTACTTTAGTGGAATCTGATGTAAGAAAATCTATTTTTTTACTGCAAGCTTCTAAAATTTCTAGCAACAAAGTCAATGTTATTAATCAACGAATAGAAGCTATTAAATTAGATTGTGATATATTAACTTCTAGAGCCTGTGCTCAGTTAGAAAAGATATTTGTTTATACTAAACATATTAATGTAAGAAGTAAGTATTTATTATTTAAAGGTGAGCAGTATCAAAAAGAAATTGAAATTGCTAAAAAGAGATGGTCTTTTTGTCATTCTATATATGATAGTGAGACTTCTAATAACAGTAAGATTCTAGAAATTAGTAACATATATGACAAAAATAGTTGCGATAGTTAATCAAAAAGGTGGAGTTGCAAAAACTACAACTACTGTAAATTTATCGACAGCTTTATCTGTAATGGATAAAAAGATTTTGGTAATAGATTTAGATCCTCAAGGAAATAGTAGCACTGGCTTTGGTATAAGCCAACAAGATAGAAAAGTTACTATTTATCAGGTGTTAATTGGTTCAAAAACGATTGAAGAAGCCATAATACCAACGAATATTCCAAATTTACAATTAATCACAGCTAACACTAATTTATCCGGTGCTGAATCGGATTTATTAAGTATAAAAAAGCGTGAATATTTACTATCATATTTATTAAATAAGTTAGTCAATAAATATGACTATATTATTATAGATTGCCCTCCTTCTCTTAATCTGCTGACGGTTAATGCATTAGTGGCTTGTGACTATGTATTAATCCCTATGCAGTGTGATTTTTATTCATTAGAAGGGTTAAGTCATTTGCTAAAAACAATTGAAATTATAGAAAGGAATTTAAATCCAAAAATAAAAATTGCTGGTATTTTATTTACTATGTATGATAAACGCAATAGATTAACTGAGCAAGTAGAGGATGATGTTAGAAAATGCTTAGGAGGATTGGTGTTTAAGACAGTTATACCACGGAATGTAAAACTATCTGAAGCACCATCTTACGGTCAGCCAGCAATTATCTACGATCATAAATGTACTGGCTCTATTGCTTATATAGAACTTACAAAAGAGATTTTAGGTAGAAATATATGAAAAACAAAGGTTTAGGCAAAGGGTTATCGGCTCTGCTTGGAGAAGAAGTTTTTACTGTAGAAAAAGATGAATTAGTAAAAATTATAGATATTGATAAAATTGAAGCTAGGAATAATCAACCAAGGAAAAAATTTGAATATGATAAAATAAAAGAATTAGCTGACTCCATAAGTAATAATGGTTTATTGCAACCAATCATTGTTAGTTCAATCAGTGATGGGAAATATAAAGTTATAGCTGGTGAAAGACGTTGGCGTGCTTGTAAGATAGCTAAGCTTAGCGATATTCCTGCTATTGTAAAAGATATAGGGGATAAAGAAATTTTAGAGATAGCACTAATTGAAAATATTCAAAGAGAGGAATTATCTGTTATAGAAGAATCAGAAGGATTTGAAAGATTAATAAAAGAGTTTGGTTATACACAAGAAAAATTAGCAGAAAAACTTAGCAAAAGTCGTAGTCATGTAGCTAATTTATTAAGACTAAATCAATTACCACAATCTATCAAAGATAAAATAAATGAAGGGCTTTTAACTATGGGACATGCAAGATGTCTAATTAATCATCAGCAAGCGGAGGTGATAGCTAACCATATTATTGATAATGATTTGAGTGTTCGTCAAACTGAAGATATAGTAAGAAATTGGTCTAAAAATGAATATACAAAAATCCCAGAACATGATAGACATGTAGGGAAGAGATTTCTAAAAGAAAGTAGTAAAGAGAATGATCTACAATTATTAGCTAAATCGTTGTCAGAAAGGTTTAATGTAAAAGTAACTATTGAAGACTACCCAATTGGTGGAAAATTAATATTTCACTATAGTAATTTAGAAGAACTTGATTCAATTTTGTCGAGGTTAAATTAAATGCAAATTTTTCTAGATAGTGCTGATGTTAAGGAAATTGAAGAGATTAACCAATTAGGTATAATTGATGGTATAACTACTAATCCTTCCTTGATGTCTAAGACAAAATATGATTTTGTATCAACTATTGCAGAAATATGTAAGATAACAACTTCCGATGTTAGTGTTGAAGTGCTTGCGAATGATGTTAATACTATGATTAGCCAAGGTAATAAAATTTTAGAAATATCTAGCAATATTGTTATTAAATTACCTATGACATGGAACGGTATCAAGGCATGCCAATATTTTGCAAATAAAGAAAAAAAAGTGAACATGACCTTATGCTTTTCTGTTAATCAGGCACTTATCGCTGCAAAAGCCGGGGCATCTTATATATCACCTTTTATCGGTAGACTTGATGATATAGGTCAGAATGGTATTAGTTTAATAAGTGATATAAGACAAGTATATGATAATTATCACTATCAAACAAAAATCCTTGCTGCATCTATCAGAAACCCTAACCATGTTTATCAAGCTGCTATGTATAAGGCTGATGTTGCTACAATGTCTGGTAAAATTATCAAGCAATTATTAGATCATCCACTAACAGATTCCGGTTTAGAGATTTTTAATAAAGATTGGGATAAATCTGGACTAAAAATTTAATGATTAAAAAAGGAGTTATATACTGCTATATTCCAAGTAACAACAGGTAAAAGAGGAATCAGAAAATAGGTGGTATGTTTAATAACATTCTTGTAAATGTCGAAAGATATTTGCCATATGAAACTTTAGTAAATTCTTATGCAAATTGAATCAGTAAACAATTTAGGAATATCGTTTAATGAAGCTTTATCAAGGATAGGAAAAAGTGTGCTAAAAAATGATGACATAACAATTGAAAATGACGATAAGGCAAAACCATTTGTAAAATGGGTAGGTGGAAAAAGAAGTTTAATAAAAGAATTATACTTAAGAACACCGCAAACTTATAAAAGCTATTATGAACCATTTATAGGAGGAGGAGCACTTTTGTTTGCTCTTGCCCCATCTGGTGCGACTATATCAGACATAAACCTAGATTTAGTTATTACATATGCTGTGATTAAAAATAAACCTCAAGAATTGATAAAGCGACTGGCAAAACATAAAGTCAATCATTGTGAAGAATATTATTACAAAATCAGAAAACAATTTATTAATGATAATGATGTAGAAGTTGCTGGACGTTTTATATATCTTAATAAAACCTGTTATAATGGTCTGTATAGAGTCAATAACAAAGGGGAATTTAATGTGCCTATGGGGAGGTACAAAAATCCAGCAATAATTGATGAGACAAATATAATAGCTTGTAGTAAATTACTACAAAATGTTGATATAAAATATCAAGATTTCAGCAAAATTTCTCCAAATAAAGGTGATTTTGTTTATATTGACCCTCCTTATCATCCTATAAACAGTACATCGTTTACTAAATATACAAAACTTGATTTTACAGAAACAGATCAGATAAAACTTTATCAAAAGTGTAAAGAATTAAACGATAAAGGTGTATATTTTATGCTTTCAAATTCTAATATTCAGTTTATAAAGCATCTGTATAAAGATTTTTATATAGATATTATAGAAGCACCGCGTACTATTAATTGTAAAGCTAATGGAAGGAAAAATGCAGAAGAAGTTTTGATTAGAAATTATGAATAAAATACAAGGTGGATCAATTGCAAATAAAACAGGGAATGAACTTGAGGTATTTATAAATAATCGTCTTGTTAGGGAAGGTTACGTTTTTGTTCCCAAGACCAGATTTATTGCTTCACAAGCATTAGCACAACCAATCTATACTAGACAATTTAATTTAGGAGAAACTATCTATAATACTGCTTGGCAATGCGATTTTATTCTATATCATCCTACAAAACATTCTAATTGTCTTGTTATTGAATCTAAGTGGCAACAATCAGGCGGTTCTGCAGATGAGAAATACCCTTATACAATATTAAATATTAGAAAACAAAGTGTTTATGATGTTATTATCATTATAGATGGAGATGGTTACAAAAAAGGTGCTTTACAATGGTTAAAAAATCAAGTTCATGGAAACTTAAAAGGTGTTTTTAGTATGTCTGAATTTACAACTTGGACAAATAAACAAAATATTTAGGTTATATATGTATATAGTTCCATTAAAAAATTCATGTAAGGTTAATCTGTTTCACTAACTATTTAAAAACTACAAATAAATTACAAAAAATAAAGGAATTAAGGATTATGTCGTATCAATATGTTTATGTTATGAATGGTCTAAGTAAGACCATCAACGGTAAACAAATTCTAAAGGAAACATATTTGTCCTTCTTACCAGGGGCGAAAATTGGTATTATTGGTCCAAATGGGGCAGGTAAGTCTACTCTTCTAAAAATCATGGCAGCTATTGACAAAGAATATGATGGTGAGGCTTTCGCGGATAATGGGGTTAGAGTTGGCTATTTAGCTCAAGAGCCACATCTTGATCCTGCTCTGAATGTTTTCGATAATGTTATGGAAAGTTTAAATGACAAGAAAGCATTAATCGATGAATTTAATGAAATAAGCAATAAATTCGCTGAAGAAATGTCAGATGATGAAATGAATGAACTTCTAGCAAAACAGGCTGATCTACAGGAAAAAATAGATAGTTGTGATGCTTGGAGCTTAGAGCGGGAAATAGAGATTGCTATGTTTGCATTAAGGTGTCCAGATAAAGATGCCGATGTTACAAAAATCTCAGGTGGTGAAAAAAGGCGAGTGGCATTATGTAAACTTTTGCTAGAAAAACCTGATATGTTATTACTTGATGAACCAACAAACCATTTAGATGCTGAATCGGTCTCTTGGCTAGAAAATTATTTAAAGAATTATAAAGGTACTGTAGTAGTTATCACCCATGATCGATATTTTCTTGATAATGTAACGGATTGGATATTAGAGGTGGATCGAGGTAGATGTGTTCCATGGCATTCTAATTACACAGCTTGGCTTGAACAAAAGCAAGCAAAATTAGAAATTGAAGATAAAGAAGAAGATGATAGGAGTAAGCAATTAAAACGAGAACTTGAATGGATACGTCAATCACCAAAGGCAAGACAATCAAAAAGCAAGGCTAGAATCACCGCCTATCAAGATCTGTTAATCAAACAAAAAGAACAAAGATCAAGCGTAGCACAAATTATTATACCTAATGGTTCACGCCTAGGCGATTTAGTTATAGAAGCAGAACATATAGCAAAGAGATACGATGATAAGGTACTGTTATCAGATTTTAGTTTTAAGGTTGTTCCAGGGGCGATTGTTGGTATTATAGGTCCAAATGGAGCAGGTAAATCTACCTTATTTAATATTATCACTGGCAAAACTAACCCAGACCATGGCTCTATTAAATTAGGACAAACTGTTAAACTTGGTTATGTTGATCAATCAAGAGATACTCTAGATGATAATAACACTGTGTGGAGTGAAATTTCCTCAGGTCTTGAAGATTTACAACTTGGTTCTAGGTCAATGAAAAGTCGAGCTTATTGTGCAGCCTTTAATTTTAGGGGTGGCGACCAACAAAAGAAAGTAGGACAACTTTCTGGAGGTGAACGCAATAGAGTACATATAGCCAAATTACTAAAAGAGGGAGCTAATGTTATATTACTTGATGAACCATCAAATGATCTGGATGTTGACACATTACGAGCTTTAGAAGATGCAATCTTAGATTTTGCTGGATGTGTATTAGTAATAAGCCATGATCGTTGGTTTTTAGACAGAATAGCAACACATATTATTGCTTTTGATAAAGACGGAAATGCTACGTGGTTTGAAGGAAATTACCAAGATTATCATGATTATATGATTAATGTAACAGGTGAAAATATTATTAATCCTAAATATCGTCATAAAAAGTTAGTATAAAATATGTCTCTAGGAGAAATATTAGTGGTTATGTTAGTAGCAATGATAGTAACAAAGCCAGAAGATATTCCTGTTATTATAAAAAAAATCCAAGAATTTAAATTATACTGCTCAGCTGTCAAAAATCAGGCATTAACATATATTACAAAAGACTTAAAAATCGATAACGATATTGACATTTTAGAAAATGATGCTGAGCAGTTGAATTTTTATTTAGAAAAAATCATTAATATCCAAGGATATTATGATGGTAATTATTCCCTAAATGAACTTAAAGCAAAATATGATAAGCTTATAAAAATAAAAAGTACTGAGTATGGGCATATGATGGAAGATCATAAAAAATAATAAATTTCCCCATATGCTATTAGTGCTGGATTATTTTGTGTTATAATCCTCCTATAGCTAACCCGGTTAGTATTTACCCATAGTAAACTGACGTCATTGCGAGGAGGTGTAAGCCAACGAAGTGATTCATTTTTGTGCATCCCTGCTCAATATCAATGTCATCCCTGCGTAGGCAGGGATCTAGATTCCCGCCTACGCGGGAATGACACAAAACATAATTGCTTCCTCGCTAATAGACGTTTGTGAATTTGGAGTAATGTTAGTCTGGTTAGCTATATAGGCTTATGTAATTGCATCTCTTAAACAATACCTTGATCTCCTATGATATCGACAGATATTTCTGTATCAGTTGTAATTAGAGGAACAAGCTCTAATAAGAATTCCGCACTTACAGCAATACATCCAGCTGTAGGCTTTTCACCAATATGGAGAAATATAGCACTTCCTAAACCTGGAACCCTATCTGCATTATGATTTATCTCATATAATAAATCGTATAAGTTATCTTCACGCATTAAAGCTTCTGTACTAAAAGTAAGTTGTTCATCAGGATAATCTGCTTTATTTCTATATGTATTATATGTGTCAGGATTCTTAGGATCATCAGCCCATACGCTGCCTTCTTCTATTGCTTGTTTTGATGTACTAATTTGTTTTACAATATCTTCATGTAGTCTATCTTTTCTATAATATGCTTTGAGTACTTTATAGGTTCCGGTAGGCGTCTTAAAATCCCCTTCTTGTTTACGTTGACTATCTATTACTCCATTTTTGCCTACATTACATTCATAAACTTTATCATTTACTGTTAATGTAGCAGCATTATTTTTTTCATCATAACAAACTTGTATTTTCATAATTAAACCTATTTTGTAGTTAATAATTACTATATATTCATATATTTTACATTATAAAATGGTTCCAGGCAATCAGGAAAAACTATACGTTGACAAAATTTAAATTATTCTATTTTGACTCTTTATTAGCTGCAAATTATAAGATTTTTTTGAAATAGGAATAACTATTCCTGCAAAAATCTTATTAATTTTCGCTTAAAAATACTCAAAATATAAACAATTTAAATTTTGTCAACAGAACCTAGTACGCATACGCGGGAATGACATCATTTTAGTCCTTATATTTTAACTCTACAGAATAAGGAGCAACCTTTGAAAATATGTTACCAATTATTGGTATTTTAGTGATAATGGTACTAGCAAAAAAGAAAGAAGGTATCACATTACCTTTAAGTTTTACTTGGTGTTTATTAGTATCAATTGTACCTTTCATGGTAAAATCAAAGAATGGTCCAGTAGCTGATGTATTAGTAATATTTATGGTATTACCTATATAACTAAAGTTACCAGTCATGTTATTAAACAAGATATCCTTATTGTTTAATATGAAACTCATAAAACCTGGGAATGAAACAAAAGATACCATTCTAGTTAGAAAAGACATATCGGTAATAACAAAACGTTTTATGTCAAAGGTTCCATCTAAGATTGGTATTACTTCCCCCTTCTTAACCTCATGTCTTTTTGTATCAAGTGTTAGATTGATAATACCAGACTTCATGTTATTATACATGCCAATACCTCTAAATAAAGCTCCAGCATTATCACAGGTAACTATCCATTGTTCCAGATCTTTTTTTTCTGTAAGTAGCATTTTAAAAGATTTAGTGCCAATTTTTGAATCTAAAGAACCAGAAAAGCATTTTATTTTATCACAATCAATTTGTAAATTAAGCTTATCAAGCATTATATTATTTTTTAACCGTACCCTGTTTACATCAACTTTTAAATGAATATTTTTTGCATCCCCTTCTTTTTCTAAGAATTGCATCATATTAGACTTAGACAAATCTAGTTGTTTTCCCTGAATTTCAGTACTCAAGCTATCTTTACCCAAAAGTAACTTTCCTGTTAGATCAGTCGTACCATAAGCAATAATAGGTAAAGTAATATCATATTTATTATCTTGTGCTTTAACCTTACCAACTATTTTTAAGTTATTTTCTCCCGAAAGATCAAAATTAATATCACCCTTTAGGTCATCATATAACTTGCCAGTTAACACAAGTTTAGCTTCATTGGAAAGCTTTTTATGTATAGATATTTTATCAATATAAAATTCCAAATTCTTAAGGTTAGCATTGGCTTTGATGAAGCCGATATTAGATTTGCTTTTCTTATCTTGTTGCTCCTTATATTCAAAATCTAGGACACTACTACCTGAAATTAACTTGAATATACCAAGCTTCTGGTTATTACCGACAATGGTAGTTTTTACTTTTAATAGATGCTGATAATCATCATGCTTATTATCAGCGATATTATATTGGTAAGTAAAATTACTGTCATAGTCATTAATTTTACCTGTACCCATCAAGTTTAGCTTATCACCATTAAATGTTCCGGTTATTTTTGCATTTTTTAATATGACATTGTCACTAAATGCTTTACCATTTACTCCAGTTATTATCATAGAGATGTCATAAGTATTTTTTATAACTGGACTAATCGGTATTATTATGCCAATTTTTGAATTAGCGGTTCCAGTAATCTTTTTAAGATCGATGCCTTGTTTTTTTACTTTGTTATAATCCTCATTTGACATAAAATCAATTAGATCGATAAGCTGTCCTTTAGCTATGGCACTAACGATAAAATTTGACTTGTCCATCCCTTGCCAATCAAAGGTTATTACTCCATTGGAAATAAGGCTATTACTACTATATGCCTGATTTAGTATAAATTTAACCGAGGTTCCAGATATAGTAATATCTGTATCAATTTTTCTTAAAGGTGGAAAGTCTGGATCATATTTATACTCAATATCCACAACACGCAGCTTGGCTTTTACTAACGTTTCTAGAGCAATATTTTTCTCTAAATTGTTCTTGTCAAAATTAAAATCAAATTCTCCATTTCTAATATAACCATCTTTAATAGATTCCTGTAAAAATAAAATTACTTGATTATTAGGGATAATTTTCTCAGCAATTTGATAAATCATTATCGGAATATTCTCAACATTACCATTAACTTGAATTGTGCTACCATCCAAGATACTATTGAATGATAGATAGGCTTGATCACCAAATGCTAACTTGCAATTGATCGATTTCTTAGAAGTTATAGAAATTTTACTTTCATAAGAACAAAACCCTTCACCCTCAGGTAATTTTTTACCATAACTATCAAGTAAAGTAATATTTTTTATAGGACTTAAGTTTAACTCTGTTTCAATCCTATTTTCAAAAAAATCTACAATGTACTTAGCAGATATTTTAGTATTTATTATGGGTTGATTATCTTTAGAGATTAAGGAAAAATTATCTATATCAATAATACTAAGAATTAATGGTTTGCTTGTTAGATTATCAATAGTAAAACTGATTTTACAATCGGTAACCTCACCTTGGGTGTTATTCGCTAAATCCATAAAGATTTTATCGATTGACAAAATATTATTTCTTATTTGTAAATTACCAACCCGTATTTTCATATTTTTTTTATCTAGGTAAAATTCTATTACCTTCTTAATTGGTTTATCTAAATACCCTTCACTGGCACTTAATATCAATAAACTTAAAATTACTACAAATGTACAAACTATTATGCTTAGGTTGATAAGAAATCTTTTAATGAGCATCATTTTATTATTTAGTATTTGGTCAATTAATATATACTTTATATAGCTAATCAGATTAGTATTATTCCGTCTATTCGCGAGAAGGCGTGAGCCGAGGAAGCAATGTAAGTTGTCATTCCAGGAGTTCCTATGTCATTCCCGCGTAGGCGGGAATCTAAAATAGTACTCAAAAAGCCCTGAAATATTATAGATTCCCGCCTACGCGGGAATGACAGCTTTTTCGTTTAAATAGGACAAATACTAATCTGGTTAGATATAGCATCATAGCATAACAAAGTTGTTGCACTAAGTATATAAGGATAATTAATGAGTATTAAACTTCATTTTATAGGCACTGGTTACGTTGGGCTGGTATCTGGCGTAATGATGAGTTACCTAGGACACGATGTTACTTGTTTAGATACTGATATTTCTAAGATCAACCAATTAAAAAAAAATATTTTACCAATTTATGAACCAAAACTAGCTGAATATCTACCACCATTAGTAAAATCTGGTAAGTTGGGATTTACAGCTAGCTATTCGGCGGAATTACAAAACTCACAAGCGGTATTTATTACAGTAGGAACACCACCTTTACCTTCAGGAAAGGCAGATTTACAATATATATTTACTGCTATCGATAATTTATGTGCATGGATTAAAGATGATTGTTTGATTATTATAAAATCGACTGTACCTCCCACAACATGTAAGCAAATTATTGATTATTTAAATAATAAGAATCTGAAATTTTCTGTTGCTTCAAATCCTGAATTCCTTAGAGAAGGTACTGCTGTAGATGATTTTCTAAACCCTGACAGAATATTAATTGGCACCAATAATAAACAGGCAGAAGATTTACTAAAAGATATCTATCGACCGTTGACTACTAAGAATATACCTCTTATAGCTACTAATTTGGTTACTGCAGAACTTACTAAATACGCCTCAAATGCTTTCTTAGCAACAAAAATTGCTTTTATTAATGAGATGGCAAATTTATGTGAGAAAATTGGGGCAAATACTAAAGAACTTTCTTGTGCTGTTGGATTGGACAAAAGAATAGGTAAAGAATTTTTAAATGTTGGACCTGGATTTGGTGGGTCATGTTTTCCTAAGGATCTGTTAGCACTTTCACAAATAGCGAAACATTATCAATGTAACTTCCAAATAGTTAATTCTGTTATAAATAGTAATGATCAGAGACCATATGATATGGTGGATAAAGTCCATCATATTATAGGCAACGATTTACATAATAAAATTATTAGTGTATTGGGTCTGACTTTTAAGGCTGGTACGGATGATGTTAGAAATAGTCCGGCTATTAAAATCATTGAAATACTAGTTGATAAAGGAGCAAATATTAGAGCATTCGATCCGGTAGGTATGAATAATGCTAAAAAAGAACTAAAAAATGTATTTTTTTCTGATTCAGCACTTAGTGCATGCCAAAATAGTGATATAATTATAGTGGCAACCGAATGGTCGGAGTTTAAAGATTTAGATTGGTCACTTATTCACAGCCAAGTTAAATCTCCTATAATTATCGATCTCAGGCATATTCTTGATGGAAATATGCTAAAAGCTCTAGGATTCTTTTTATATCATTAGGAGTATACATAAAGATGCAGTTTGATTTCATTCACTTAAGAGTACAAAGCTCATACTCATTTCTTGAGAGTGCTTTAACAATTGATCGTATAGTGGAGCTAGCACGATTACACAAAATGCCAGCAATTTGTTTAGCAGATAATGGTAATTTATTTGGCTCGTTAGAATTTGCTCTAGCTAGCTGTAAAGCAGGAATACAACCTATAAATGCTGCAATTGTAAATGTTGCGTTTACCGAAAATAGTTTTTGTGAAATTGTGCTTATTGCCAAGGATGAAATTGGTTATAAAAATTTACTGAAGGCTGTTAGTGATAGTTTTACTAAAAATGATCGTAAAATTTGTAATCATATTACTTTTGATGATTTAGTTAAGTACCAGGAAGGGCTGATTATTTTATCAGCTTATACTGATGGTATAATTGGCAAAAGCCTGATTGCTAGGGATGAAGAATTAGCCATTTTTTGGGCAACTAAACTACAAAGTATTTTTGCTGATCGTTTCTATTTTGAGATTATGCGGCATAATCTAGCAATAGAACAATCTATAGAAGAAAATTATATAAAAATAGCTAGTAATCTTGGTATTCCGCTAGTTGCTACCAATAAAGTATTGTTTAGCGATGTTAATATGCATGATGCCCATGATGTATTATTATGTATATCTACTGGTGTTAGTAAAGAAGTGGAGGAACGTAAAAAGGTAAGTAACGGATGTTATTTTAAATCACCAAAAGAAATGTTAGAACTTTTTAGTGACTTACCTAATGCTGTACAAAATACGGTATATTTAGCCCAAAGATGCCATTTTATGGCACATGCTAATCCACCAATGTTACCAAATTTCTCCAGTCTAAATATTAATGAAGTAGATATAATTAAGGAAGAATCGACAGCCGGATTACTATCAAGACTTGATACAAAATTTAAACGAGAAAATATTGCCATAGATCAGCAGGAAGAAGTTAAACAGCAATATCTAATTCGTCTTAATTACGAATTAGATATTATTTGTCGAATGGATTTTGCTGGCTATTTTCTGATAGTTTCTGATTTTATAAAATGGAGCAAGCAACAAAATATTATGGTAGGACCTGGTAGAGGTTCTGGGGTGGGGTCAGTAGTTGCTTGGAGTCTTCTAATCACTGATCTTGATCCTCTTAAATTCGGTCTACTATTTGAGCGTTTTCTGAATCCTGAACGTATATCAATGCCAGATTTTGATATTGATTTTTGTCAAGAACGACGAGGAGAAGTTATAAATTACGTACGTTCTAAATATGGGGATAATAAAGTTGGTCAAATCATCACTTTTGGTAAGATGCAAGCAAAAGCGGTGATCAAAGATGTATCACGAGTTCTTGGTTTACCTTATAAATATGCCGAGTATCTAACTGAGCTTGTACCATTTAATGCTGTTTCTCCTGTTACATTAAATCAGGCTATCAAGGAAGTAAAAGAGTTAAACATAGCAGCACAGGGTAAAGGTTTGTATAACTTAGATGGTCAAGAGGAGCTGATCAAACAAGTTCTGGATACATCCTTAGTACTTGAAGGGCTTAATCGACACGCCTCTACCCATGCAGCAGGGATAGTGATAGCTGGCAAAGATTTAGTAGAAATATTACCGGTTTATAAAGACCTAAATTCGGATATGTGTGTAGTACAATATTCGATGAAATATGCTGAGATTGCTGGTTTAATTAAATTTGATTTCTTAGGTCTGCAAACTCTAACTGTCATTACTAAATGTTTAGGACTGCTAAAAGAGCAGGGCATAAATATTGATTTTAGTAATATGCTATTTGATGATCAAAAAACTTATGAAATGCTATGTAGTGGTAGAGCTATTGGTGTTTTCCAGTTTGAAAGTGGCGGAATGCAGGATAGTTTAAGGCGTCTTAAACCTGACTCCATTCAAGATATAATAGCCTTAGGAGCATTATACCGTCCTGGTCCGATGGAGAACATCCCAACTTATATTGCGTGTAAGCATGGTTTGCAACAACCGGATTACTTGCATGAGATGCTAAAACCAATTCTAGAAGAAACTTATGGAGTTATTATCTATCAGGAACAGGTTTTAGAAATTGCCAAAGAAATGGGGGGCTATAGTTTAGGTGGAGCAGATATACTTCGTAAAGCCATGGGGAAAAAAATAAAATCCGAAATGGCAGAACAAGAAGAAAATTTTGTTAAAGGGGCAATAGCCAACAATATTTCACGTCAGCAAGCCCAATCCATTTTTGCAACGGTGGCTAAATTTGCTAGCTATGGTTTTAATAAAGCACACGCATCAGCTTATGGAGTAATATCTTATCAAACAGCCTATCTGAAAGCCAATTTCCCAGCCGAATTTTTGGTGGCGTGCTTAAATCTTGAATTAAATAACCATGATAAAATTAATCTATTCATTCAAGAAGCCAGAAATAATAACATTGCTATTATCCCTCCTAATATCAATCTTTCCGCTGGTTATTTTAGTACTATAACTAACCAGATTAACATTTCTCCAATTCTATGTCATTCCCGCGAAGGCGGGAATCTAGATCCCTGCCTTCGCAGGGATGACATACAAGAGGAATTGCAGGAGCCCCAGAAAGTTGAAGGACAGAAATCTATAATTTATGCTCTCGCTGCTATTAAAAGTGTTACGGTTGATTTTGGTAAAATATTAGTAGCAGAAAGGGTTAAAAATGGTAATTTTAAAAATATTATAGATGTTATTGAAAGGCTACCGCCTAAATCAATTAATCGAAAATTATTAGAAAATCTTATTAAAGCTGGATGTTTTGATACGTTACATTCTAATCGTAATCAGTTATTGTTAAGTGTCTCTAAACTTTTAGCTTATGCCTCTTCCTACCATACCGAGAGAGTTTCCGATCAATTTAGCCTGATTAAGGTAAGTTCAACAAATCAGCAAGTCTTAGTTGATGCAGAGCCACTGGATAATAATACTGCATCTTGTTATGAATTTGAGGTATTAGGGCTGTTTATTACATTGCATCCATTATCAAGATATCAAGATTTGTTAGCCAGACTTAATATTTCGACTTCAATTAACCTACAGAATGACTTTCCAACTGGTTCAAGTCAAATAAGGATTGCTGGTGTAATACAAAAAAAAGATTCGCGTATGTCATCTCGTGGCAGATTTATCACTTTACAACTATCTGATCAATTTGGCATTTTTGAATTGACTATTTATAGTGAAGAAATATTAAAGAATTTCGTTCATTTACTTGATATTCAAAGCTTGGTGGTAGTGAGTTGTGATTTGTTTAAAGATGCTGGGGGAACAAGATTAATTGCTAGAAGTTTCGCAACTATTGACGATATAATAAATGAAGAACGATTAGAAATAAAACTCTACCCACAAAATCATTCTGAATTATGTCAAATAGTCGATTTGCTTAAAAAACGTATTAGCCCTGAATGTAATAATATCAGAATAATTTTACTGCTTAAAGTTAGTATAGATAATAACTTTACAGCTAAAATATGTTTACCAGAGATTTTGTCTCTAGAAACTGAAGATTTTGAATTTCTCAATCAATTTACGCTATGTTCTGCAAAGGTATAGCTACATACCCTACATTTTTTATTCTATCGTGAAAGTATAATTCGGTATGCATGTTGATTTAAGGAAAAAAGATGATCTCCAAGCGTCATTGCGAGGAGCCACTAAAGTGGCGACGAAGCAATCCATTTTTGGTTACTTTTATGGATTGCTTCGTCGACCTAAGGTCTTCTCGCAATGACGTTGACCACATACGACTTTTAAAGTACACTATCTAAAACCCGCTCTACCTTATTAACTTTCGACAGTTGTGGTCTTACGACCTCCTCGTTAATAGACGTCACTTATAACTATGGCTGAAACCTTCTCGGGTTATCTATAACAGTTTTTTCTTTAAAAATTGCAAAGGAATAATTGTAAAATATGCTATTAATTTTCAAAATTACTATCTTTCATTTCTTTCCAAGCTTCAAGAATTTCTTTTAACAGCTCTTTATTTGTTTCAATTTCGTGGTCGTCAAAATCACTCAATGATTTTATTAAGTCCTCAAGATCTTTTAGTGTTAATTCAGATATATCTTCATCCGGATAATTTTCTTCTAAACTCATAGCAATTTCGTCGACATCATTCCAATGCATTATTTTCACCTATATTATTTTTTATAGCCAAATTACTATTACCATTTAATCAACTCTACCAATAAATAATATAGTAGTGCATGTTTATAATAGTATATTATTAAAGGGGGTGAGATTATTATGCAACTAATACACTGTTTTGCTTTGAATAATTGACCTGACTGGTTTTTTAGTTTAAACTGACAGCATTAGATATTATAGTTAATTAGAGGTACATATGACATCAGCAGATGAAAAAAATAATATAGTGTTATTTAATATTGGTGGTAGTTACGAAAGCCAAGAAACTCAGCATAGTACCAACATGTCTAAATTTAGCTCAGCAATACCAACTATTGAGCTTAAACCACACATGCAAGATGGCAAACTAGATAAGGATCATATAGTAAGTGAAATATTGGATCAAGCTGACCGAGTAAAAAAAACCCCCATACTTAATATACAATTTAATTCAAATATGGAAAAACCGTTATTTGATGAAAAGGATTTAACGGAGTTAAAAAACTTAGGTATTAAGATTTGTTTAACCTTTGGCAATTATAATGCACAAGATCAAAATTTGCAGACTAATTGGCAACCTCTTATTAACAATGTTAATCATGTGTTTTTTGCCAATGCTAATGACCAAATTAGGGCTGTAGCTGAAAAGCATGTGGTAAAAGAAAAAACTTCGCACATCCAATCTATGCCAGTTAGTAATTTAATAGAGTCAGAGATTCTAAAAAGACCACCTAATATATTATTGTCAGGGGAATTACCTAATAAAGAGAGATTAAATGAAGTAGTGAATGCAGCAAAAGAATTGGGTAATACTAGGGTAATTATAGCCAGCAATCATTCATCTATCGATGATGTAACCAATATTATTGCAAGCAAATTTGGGATCAGTAACCAAGATCAACAATTAGGTATTCAGCTAGAAGTTGCAGAAATTTTACAAGATACAGTTGGTGGTGCTAAAAAATTAGAGAATTATATATCACAATTATCTCAACAATTCCAAAAAGATATTGGTAAAACAGAAATAAATCCTGTTGATATATATTTTGACCTATCCGATCCGCAAAAACTTCAAAATATTACTAAGCAAGCTAAATATACTGTGCCTCAACAAGGATACATCATCGAAAGCTTTGCTAATGGTTGTATCCCATTAATTCAAGGTCAAGGAAAAAGCTCTGAGATTGCTGCTGAAGTTAAGCAAAGGGAAAATGTTCCTGGCATTAACACCTTAACTATTCAGGATATGCAAGAGAATCTAAACGACTATAAACCAGAGAATATCCTTAAGAGAGTTATCAATGCTTTTAAGCAGATGGCAAATGAAGGAAGCAAGGCGATATCAACGAAACAAGATAAGACAGTACATTCATCACCGGAGGGCAGCAAGTTAACTGAAGCAAATTATTTGTATAATGAAGATGATATTGGTAATTTGTTAAAAGCATCGATAGATCAAGCAAAAGTTTCTATTATTACTCATGCTTCTCTAGGAGAAAAAGAGTTACTAAGGGATGCTCTTAAGCATGCTGTGTATAGCGATTTAATTGCAGATGGCAAGGAAGCAGTCATTATACCTCTTAACACTGGACATGAACACTGGCTTAGTTTAGCAATCACTAAGGATAAGGATGGTGTAGTATTTACCTATAATGATCCCATGGGAACGAAAATAGAACAACGATCGGAGTTAGTAGAGATGATTAAGGAAATTTGTCCTGATAACGCTAGAATCGTTGATTTACAGATTGAACAACAACAAAATGCTAAAGATTGTGGACCTTTCATTGTAGATAATTTAACTAAAATGGCAAAAGGTGAGAAGATTCTTACTACTGAACAATTTAAAGATATGGGGCCAATATTACGTAAGGAACAGGCAAAAATAATGAATATCGTCGAAGAAATTAAGAAAAAAGCTCATGACATAAGAAAAACTATGGATTCTTATACATCTCTACCTCGTTCTGCTACATCTCCTGCTATTAAGAACAATAGTCGCCCTAGAGGGAGTAGCATTGCTTAGAATGAGGGTTCAAGTTAAAAACATTTTTCATAAAATTCAGTGATCTTGTCTTTAATCTTAACGGGATCTAGCATCATATTAACCCCTCCTCTAAATTCTGCTGAATTTGCTAAACCACTACTATACCAGCCTATATGTTTTCTAGCTAGTTGAACGCCAGTATCGTTTCCGTAATACTCTAACATGGCATCATAATGACTTAATATAACTTCTAGCTGCTCTGCCATTGAAGGTGAGGGAAGTTCTTCTCCTGTTTCAAGATAATGGGCTATTTGAGAAATAAACCATGGTCTACCATATACTCCCCGACCAACCATTATGCCATCAGCACCGGATTTTTGTAAGCATTCCTTAGCTTTAGATAATGAGGTAATGTCTCCATTAGCGATAACTGGAATCTTTACCGCATCCTTAACTTGCCTTATAAACTCCCAATCTGCTTGACCGGAATAAAACTGGCATCTTGTTCTACCATGAATAGTGATCATTTGTATACCAGCATCATAGGCTATTTTTGCCAAATTTGGTGCATTCTTAGTTTGATCATCCCAGCCAGTACGCATTTTTAAAGTTACTGGGATTTTTACCGCTTTTACTGTAGTTTGTAAAATTTTTGCTGCTAATTTCTCATCTCGCATTAAAGCCGAACCAGAATAGCCACCTACTACTTTTTTAGCTGGACAACCAAAGTTTAAATCAATAATCTTTGCCCCCATATCCTCATTCATTTTAGCTGATTCTGCTATTATATCAGGTTCGCATCCAGCAATCTGTACGCATGAACCAGTAGCATCGTCTTGAATGATCGCACATTTTTGCAAAGATTGCCTTGTTTCAATAATCATTGCCCTACTTGCTACCATTTCAGAAATTACCAGACCTGCACCAAATTTTCGTACTAATTTTCTAAATGGTAGGTCAGTAACTCCAGACATAGGAGCTAATATCACCGAATGAGGTAGCTGAATATTGCCTATTTTTATCATCAACTTATTTTAATTACTTAAATCACAGATTATAGCTGAATAAAAAATTCTTTGTACTAAATGATTATAAAACTTATTGATTTAAACATTTTGTATTGTATAAAATTTTAAAGGCTTGGTAAAGAAAGACTTCAACAACAAATTATATTATGAAAATCGATATAGAGATTATTCGAGCTTATCAAGAGTGGAAAAATCATAAATTTATCAATAAACTATTAGTGAAGAAGGTTGTGTGTGCTATACTAAGTAAATATAAGAATTTTAAAGGAGTGGCAAGGTTTGAGCTAGCTATTTTACTGACTGATAATAATGAAATGTTAAATTTGAATAGCCAATTTTGTGGCAAAGGGAAAGCTACAAATGTGCTATCATTTCCTGATATAGAATTAGATTTTCGGCATTTACTTGAATTTACTCCTAACTTAGATTATATGTATTTAGGAGACATAGCTTTCGGCTATGAAATAATTCATAGTGAAGCTATAAGGCAAAATAAAAGCTTTAGAGATCATTTTATGCATCTTTTGGTACATAGTATTTTGCATTTACTTGGTTTTGATCACCAAGATGACGAGGAAGCAACTATTATGGAAAATTTAGAAGTAGAAATATTAAAGGATTTTGCTATTGTTTCTCCATATTAACTAATTATGCTTAGGTTGTGTGAAAAAAGAAGACCTTCCCTCTATTAATTCTAAAAGGGCTATGCTTAAAAATCCTTCAAAATTTGACGTTCTTAAATCCTGGTTCTCTAGCCTGTTTTCTAAGGAGAAAAGAGAAGATAATTTTTATTATACCATTAAAAAGCTAAAATCTAACAGTAAGAAAATGACGTTAGAAGAACAAAAGATTTTCATGAATCTTTTGAAATTTGGTCATAAAACTGTAGAAGATGTAATGATTCCTAGATCTGACATTAAGGCAGTAAAACTAACTACTAGCATAGAGGAGTTAAGCCAAATACTTAATAGCAAAATACCTCATACTAGAACGTTAGTTTATGATGAAACTTTGGACAATATAGTTGGTTTTATTCATATAAAAGATTTGTTTAAACTCCTTGTTACTAAGCAAAACCTGCCGTTAAAAAGAATAATTCGTAAACCTATCATCTCTGCTCCTTCAATGAAATTGATAGATTTATTAGCAAAAATGCGAAGAGATCGTGTGCAGATATCTATAGTTGTTGACGAATACGGTGGAACTGATGGAATTGTAACCATTGAAGATATTATGGAAGAGATAGTTGGTAGAATAGATGATGAGCATGATAAAAAATCGGATAATGATAATTTCAAAATTATCAATAATGATACCATTTTATCAAATGCTCGGGTGAAAGTTGAGGATCTTGAATTAGTTCTTGGTGTGAAATTAAAAACAGAAAATGATGAATTCGATACAATTGGTGGTCTAGTCTTAGCAAAAGTAGGTAATGTGCCTTCGGTTGGCACTAAAATTGATATTGAGGAACAGGTTGAACTTGAGGTGATCGATGCATGTCCAAGATCCCTTAAGCAGGTTAAGTTACGATTAAAAAATGGCACATTATTACCTAATTAGACTTTATGATTATTACAACTAATTTAGCCATGAGTTATGGTGCAAAAATATTATTTACTGACGTAAATGTTCATATCAGAAATGGTAATAGATATGGACTTGTTGGAGCAAATGGTGCTGGTAAATCTACTTTTTTTAAAGTTCTAATTAAAGAAGAGGAAGCAAGCATTGGTGAAGTCAATATACTTAAGAAGGCTCGTATTGGTTGCTTGAAACAAGATCAGTTTCTTTATGAAAATACTTCAATTATTAATACTGTTATTGCTGGTAGAAGCGAATTATGGCAGGCTCTGCAAGAAAAGGAAAAAATACTAGAGAATGAGCAATGTGATGAGGAAAGCGGTTATCGGTTAGGTGAGTTGGAGCAAATTATCGCTGATAATGATGGATATATTTCAGAAATTTTTGCTATTGAGTTATTACTAGGTCTTGGGATACAGGAAAAATATCATCATCAACCATTATCCGTTTTATCCGGTGGATATAAGCTTAGAGTATTGCTAGCACAAAGTTTATTTAATAATCCTGATATATTACTACTTGATGAACCGACAAACCATCTTGATATAGTGTCTATTTATTGGCTAGAAAATTATCTAAAGCAAAAATTCAGAGGTGCTTTGGTATTTATTTCACACGATCTGGCTTTTCTTAATAATATTTCTACCCATATTCTGGATATAGATTATGGTAGCATCAAAACTTATACTGGTAATTATGATATTTTTGTTCGTGATAAACAGCTAGTTGCCGACCAAAAGTTTAAGGATCTTAGTAATATAGAGAAGAAAATTGCTACTATGCAGGTTTTTGTTGATAAATTCCGGGCTTCAGCTAGTAGAGCTAAGCAAAGTAGTTCACGAGAAAAGCAAATAGAGAAAATGGAACTACCTGATATACAAAAAAGTTCACGTATTAGCCCGTATTTTAATTTTAAGCAAAAAAGACCGTCTGGAAAATTAGTGTTACAAGTTAAGGGCGTTTCTAAAAATTATGAAAATAAAAAAATATTAAATAATGTAAGTTTTACCGTAACACGAGGGGAGAAAATTGTTATTATTGGTCCAAACGGTATTGGTAAATCCACTCTACTAAAAATTCTTCTTGGTAAAATATCCTCAGATTTGGGAAGTTATGAATGGGGATATGAAACTCAAATTTCTTATTTTGCCCAGGATCATCATGAATTATTAAATGAAAATATCAACGTTATTGATTGGTTATCCAACCAAATACCTACGGAAAATGATAATACTCTGCGTAGTATATTAGGTCAATTATTATTCCGTAAAGATGAAGCAAATAAGAATATTTTAAATTTGAGTGGAGGAGAGGGAGCACGTTTATTATTAGCCAAAATTATCTTGGAAGAAGGTAACATATTAGTATTAGATGAGCCAACCAATCACTTAGATATTGAATCTAAGCATATGCTAAAAAATGCACTAATTAACTACCCAGGTACTCTAATATTGGTAACTCATGATAGAGATTTTGCTAGCAGTATAGCCACAAGGATTATTGCACTATCACATCAAACTATTACTGATTTTAAAGGTAAATATCAGGAATATTTGGCTAAATATAGCAATGATTATTTGGATAGTAATTGGGTATTGGCAAATAAAGGGGCGAAATAGCAAAGCTGTCATCTCTGCGAAGGCAATGTCATTCCCGCGTAGGTGTACTAGTTGTCTGGGTTAAGTTTGGGCATCAACGACGTCATTGCATTGTAAGAAGTCACTTTAGACACTTATATCTTTAAATTATGATAAAGTACCCTACAATTTTTGTAGAGACAAGAAGAGAGAGGGAAAAAGTTCTTTTTTTGGGGGTATTAATAATGTGCATATTAGGTGAGTTACAGTCGTTGTAGATTGAGAAAAAGCATTTTTGATATGATCAAAGCCATAGGTAAATAGTGAAAATAATTGTTTTTCAATAGTGTTTTGCCTTTTTATGCGGATTGGATTTAAGGCATTTTGTATTAATCCATTCTTGATTATTAAAGTTGAAGCAATAGCAGTTACCACTAATAATTTCTCAAATCTATCCAAATTTACTAAGTGACTTTTCTCAATATCAAAGCCACCGCTCTTTAGGTGTTTAAATAACCGTTCTATGCTCCAGCGAAATTTATATAAAGCGAAAATATTACACTCAACTTCAATTGAAGATACCAAACCCATCAGCTGACCTTTATCATTTCTATATGCAGCAAAATTAACTTTTTTACCCCACAATATACCGTTACAAGCCTTATATTCTAACGATTTAACATCACTAAATATTTTTCCAATGGTTAAAGTCTTAAAACCTTGTACAAGGCGAATTTTGTGATCCATTTTTAAGGGAATAGCAAACTTTAGACGATTATCTATCAGAAAATCTAACCATTCTTTATTCATAAATTTGTAACGTGCAGAATTAAATTGCGTTATTTAAGCATAATTATTTTGCACTAAAACAGAATACATTTAGTTATGTGGTGATTAGGTAATTTACAGAATTGTCTAAGTTGCCAATGATTTAATATGTCCTAAATTAGCCCAGGTAAGAATTTTCTGATCTCTGGTAAGTAGTGTAGCTCCATAACATTTTGTTGTGGCTACAATAATTCTGTCAGCTGGATCTCCATGGAAGTTGTCCATCAGTAAAATACTTTCAGCAGCGATTTCTGGAGAAATATCTTTAATAGATATTCCATTAATATCAGTTATTGATTCAAGAAAGTCTTTTATCGGTTCATAAATATTAATTCGTTTTTTAAATTGAAGCATAGCTATTTCCCATAATGAAATAGAGCTTAAGAATAATTGAGAGTTTTCTTGAGCCAAGTTGATTTGATATTTTATCTATTTTGACAACTATTCTGGTTGTAGTAATCCCATAATAACACATGAGTATCTAATACTATAGGGTTATTCATACTCTGCATTCCATTTTTCATCTACTGGTTCTAATATATCAGCTTTTATTTCAGCTTTACCTTTAAGCATACCAAATAATGAAATCTTTGTTGTGTCTAAAGGCACTACTTTGGCTACAGGTTTATTTCTTTTAGTAATTATAACTGGTTGCTGATTAACTTGTAATTTTTCAATTACTTCAAGACAATGAGATTTAAATTGGCTGATTGCTATTTTAGTAGACATATTTTTTATATTTAATAAATGACTATTATTATAGTATAATAACCATTCATAGTAGTCAATTATAACTAATTCTATTTTTCATATTTAAATAAACCTATTGTTATTATAATAATATATTTTCATATTAATTATTAATATTTAGTTATCTGACTATAAATTAAACGAACGTTTTTCTTGTTAGGTAAAACAAGCCTAAAAAGCGAACCCCTGTATACAAGAAAACTAGTTGCATTTATCTATGTAAGTTTATATCTTTCACTTTAGCTTTTATTGTATACAGAGTGAGTGTTTTTTATGTTAGAGCTTGTCCGCAAACTAAAATTAAGGTATGATAGAGGTGAATAAAGTATTATTAGCAAGAAGTATAAAAGAATGAGCAGAAAAAATTATCCAACAGATTTAACAGATGAAGAAT
>JAHFPS010000072.1 GCA_023269695.1 Rickettsia sp. | reverse complement strand
TTAGCTCTAGTATTTTCTTTTCTATTTTCTCTGACATATTTTTCCTTCTTATAAGTTGTTTTCTTACAGTACATCTTACTGTCTAGTTTTGAAACTTACACAAAGTATATTACAGACTCACGGCAAGAATGGTATGGTTATGTTACTGATCTTGATTCTCTAAAAAACTCCATCTCCTCTCTAAAACATAACCTAAAAATTATTACGGGATAATTTGATATAATCTTTACTTCTAAGCAAACAAAAGATAGCGATATATTTACAACAACACATCAACTATCTTTAAAAACATTTAAAAATAGTTGATGTGCTTTCATTAATTAATAGCCCGGCACTCACGAATTGGTATGAGCCAATTTAAGGATAGACTTAATAAATCTTAATGACCTATTAAAAAACTTACCTTCCTCTTTTCTTTGTCTCTCTGCTTCTTCCTGGGCTATTTCAGCAAGAAGAAATTCTTCTTGCCTTTTTTCTTGCTCTGCTTCTTCCAAAGCACTAACGGCACAAGCTTGTTCGTCTTCCCAAAAGTAATACGAGTCTTGAGCGTAAGTTTCCCAAGCTCCTATAGCTTCTTCATAGGCTGCCGCCTCTATAGCTTCCTCGTCCTCTTTTTGCTTCCTCTGTGCTTCTTCCCAGGCTATGTGATCTTCATATTCTTCAGCGTAAAGGGTATCCCAAGCTCCACACGCTTCTTCGTAGGCTACCGCCTCTATAGCTTTCTTGTCTTCTTCTGAATATTCTTCAATTATATTATCGAAATATTGTGTCATATTTACCTCAAAATTAATGTTAATAGTTAAAAAAGTAGGAAAAACCTACGAATGCAAGCCTTGCTTGCATTTCTTGAACTGAAAAAAGCGTAGCAATTATCAAATGTCAATGGGTTTACAGCGAAGCGTCCATTGACATTTGATAATTGCGAAGCTAAACTTTTTTATCTTGATTTATGCTCTAAATCATTAGAGATTTAGAGCATATTCTGGTAATTTTGTACTGTTGTGTGTATTAGTTGTAGCGGCTCACTACAATTAGTGCCAATTTTGATTATGGTTCATACGATACAAAAAACAACCTACCTAATATTAATTTAACAAGAACAAGATAATTATATTTATCAATGCACCAATTACCCTTAAATATTTATTCTAAGGGTAGCTGGTATATTTTCTCAATTAATAGGTTAGACTCACAAATTGGAATAAACAAATTTGAAATTTGAAGACAGCTTATAAATTTTAATGAACTATTTACAAAAATTCTTGAACAGACTCTTAAGTTTATACAAAATTTTGAACAAACAACTACCTTCAGACTCCAATAAACAGGCTATATCATAATATTTATTATTTATAATTGCCCACATTAAAGCTGTTCTATTAGACTCATCTTTAATGCTGCTATCTGCTCCAGCATTAATTAAAACTTTCACTATGTCGGTGTAACCACTACATGACGCATGGATTAAAGCTGTTTTATTGTATACATCTTTAGCATTTAAATCTACTCCAGCCTTAATTAAGATTTTTACTATGTTGGTATAACCACTATATGCTGCACAGATTAAAGCTGTTCTATTAAAGTCATCTTTAATACTGGTATCTGCTCCAGCCTTAATTAAAACTTTCACTATGTCAGCGTAACCACGATATGCCACACGGATTAAAGCTGTTTTATTGGCTGTGTCTCTATAATTGATATCTACTCCAGCCTTGATTAACACTTTTACTATATCAATATAGCCAGCATTTACGGCACGCATTAATACCGTCGAGACAGCTCCATAGTTAACATTCGCTCCAGCTGCTATTGCACTTTTAACTCGATCTAGCTCCCCATCTTGTACTGCCTGTGCTAATTCAACATTGATTCTATCTTTTGACTTTTGTTCTTCTGTTTTTTCTTCCTCTACTTTTTCACAAGCTATCTGCTCTTCAAATTCTACAGTGTAAAAGCCATCCCAAGCACACGCATTTGCATAATCTCTCGCCTCCATAGATTCCTCATCCTCTTCTGAATATCTTTTAATTACTTGTAACACTTTCTTGCTTACTTCCTTTCCCACTGCAGATTCAAAGTAGTCATCAGCTCCAGTTACAAGAAACCCGCTCTTTCTGTCAATCGAGTTATGTACTAACGCTTGATAAGCATCTAATCTAGGAAACACATCAGTACCGTAGTACTCTGATAGTGCAAGCATTCCTTTTCCTTTAAATGTAAATGGTGTTAAAAAACATTCTAAAGCAATTTTTTCATCAAAAATAAACGGCTCAAAATAGGTAGGACAATAACTTAAAACATCCCAAAACATTTTATTCACCTTCTCCCTCTGCTCGTCCTCATTACTGCACTCTAAGCAAATATCTTTTTTATAAGATTTACCAAATAATTCACTATTATATTCTATACCCTCATAAGCTTTTTTATCAGAATCAAAATCTATTTTATGCTGTATATAAAATGAATATTTATTATAAAGTCCACTATCGAAATATTTAGTCATATTTACCTCAAAAATTAATGTTAATAGTTTAAAAAGTAGGAAAAAACTGTGTGAAAGCAAGCATTGCTTTGCTTTTTTAATCTTAATTTATGCTCTAAATCTCTAATGATTTAGAGCATATTTTTATACTGTTGTTGTGTATTAATTGCGACGGCTCGTTACAATTAATGCTAGTTTTCTTGTCTTAAAGTTGAATTAATTGCTTGCAACACTTTCTTGCTCACCTCTTTTCCTACTAATGCAGATTCAAAGTAGTCATCAGCCCCAGATGAAAAAAATCTGCTCTTTCTATCAATCGTATTATGTACTAATGTCTGATAAGCCTCGAGTCTAGGTGTCAGTTCGATACCGTAACCTGGTAGTGCAAGCATTCCTTTTTCTTTAAATGTAAATGGTGTTAAAAAACATTCTAAAGCGATTTCCTCATTAAAAATAAGCGGCTCAAAACAGATAGGACAACAACTTACATTATCCCAAAACATTTCCCTTACTTGCTCCCACTGATCATCTTCATCACTGTACTCTAGACCAATATCTCTTTTATAATGCTCACCAAGTAATTCACTACTATATTCTATATCCTCATAAGCTGTTTTATCAGAATCAAAGTCTATTTCATGCTTTGTATAAAATGCATGTTCATAAAGTCCACTATCGAAATATTGTGTCATATTTACCTCAAAATTAATGTTAACAGTTAAAAAAATAGGAAAAAACCTACGAATGCAAGCAATGCTTGCATTCCTTGAACTGAAAAAAGCGTAGCAATTATCAAATGTCAATGGGTTTACAGCGAAGCGTCCATTGACATTTGAGGATTGCGAAGCTAAACTTTTTTATCTTGATTTATGCTCTAAATCTCTAATGATTTAGAGCATATTCTGGTAATTTTGTACTGTTGT
The DNA here is from genome assembly GCA_023269695.1 of Rickettsia sp. GTDB lineage: Bacteria > Pseudomonadota > Alphaproteobacteria > Rickettsiales > Rickettsiaceae > Tisiphia. The sequence continues at coordinate 1,992 of JAHFPS010000072.1, read as the reverse complement.
GTGTATTAGTTGTAGCAACTATGTGTGGTATATATAATTATAGCCTAAGCAAGGAAAATGATGACAAGAGGAATTGTGTGGTATCTAATAAATACCGAATAAATGCTTAGAAATTCAAATGCTTGGGCAAAGAATTGATAAAAGAACGGGAGGCGTTTTTTGGCTAACCTTTTCTAGCAAAAGTTAATATATCAATTATTAAGGCTTTACCAGCCTTTGCTGCATATACTAAAGCTGTCTCGTCATTAATATCTTTTTCAAGGATATTTGCTCCAGCTTCTATTAATATTTTTACTATATCAGTACTACCAATATATGCAGCATGCATTAAAGCTGTTACGTTTTGCTCGTCTTTAAAATTAATATCAGCTCCAACTTCTATTAAGCTCTTTACTTGATCTAACTTCTTGCTTTTTATAGATTCGATTAGCTGTTTATTGATCTGATTAATATCCTGATTTACCAAATATGTAGTAAATATATCAGTTATTTCTGCCTTTTTTGCCATAATATCCCCATCGATTTTATTATAAATAATAGTAGCATATTATAATTATTTTTCAATATTATTTTGATATAATCTTTAGTTATTTTTTAGTTTTATGGTATATATAATTATAATATCGATCATATTTACAACATATTTTGCCTCTTAAATACAATTATAGGCGGCGTACGTCGCCTATAATTGTTATTCTATACTTTTACTATAGAATATGTTTCTTATAACAAACTATAACTATATGAAAATATTTACTCTAAACCCCAGAGACTGTACTAGATGGCATTATGCTGATCGAAGTTTTTTTGAATTTGGCGACATATCTGCATTAGCCGAAGACATCAAAAGAAATGGTCAAATAGAACCAGTAATTGTTAGAAAAAGCAGAAATAGTAACTATCAATATGAGGTTATTGCAGGTTCTAGAAGATGGAAAGCCTGCCTTGAAGCTAATCTACAACTAAAAGCCATACTACATGATGTTTCTGATGAACAGGCAACAATAATCCAAATTAAAGAAAATCAATCTCTCGATCTTTGTGATTATTCTAAAGGCGTATATTATTCTAAAATTTTACAAGATCAAAAAATCTCTCAAGAGAAATTAATTCAAAATCTTAACTTTTCTAAGCGAAAACTTCAGTATTTTCTTTGTTTTAACAAAGTGCCACAAGCTATTTGGAATGCTGTAGGTAACATGTCTAAAGTCTCTTCTAGGACAGCTTACACTATATATACCTTGTCTAAAAATCAACAATGTGTACCTATTCTAATAGAACTAGCTGAGGAAATTAGAAAAGGTATTGGCTGTACTAGATTAGAGAATCTGGTAAATCAAATTCTTTTAGGTAAAGGTTCAGATGCTCTAAAAAGCAAGACTATTACCATGCCCTCTGGTGTAATAATTGGTTCTTGGAAAAACAATACTATCAAACTATCAAAAGATTTAAATATTGATCAAGATAAATTTTTGCAATATCTAGCTAAGTTTTTTAAATAGCGAAATATCAGTTTAATAGATTAGCCAAACATGCAATATCACTGGCGGAAAGGTCTTAAATACTATAAAATAACCATGCAACCCAACTTATTTGGCACTATTGATATCGTTTGTCATTGGGGCAGACTCGGGACTAATAGTGGTGGTTATAAAGTTATCTCCTGTGATAGTCAGAAAGATATAGAACTTGCTATTAAAACCATTACCAAACGTAGAAAAACTAGAGGATATTTAATTTGTTATGACCACTAATAAGCCAAAACATGACCAGTTGTTCTGCAAAGCTATGGAAAATCCAATAGTTGCCAAGGAGTTTTTTGAAGCACATCTACCAAAAGATATCAGAAACATGGTTGATACTAACTCACTGAAAGAGTCTGTAATATACTTTGTGTAAGTTTCAAAACTAGACAGTAAGATGTACTGTAAGAAAACAACTTATAAGAAGGAAAAATATGTCAGAGAAAATAGAAAAGAAAATACTAGAGCT
>JAHFPS010000030.1 GCA_023269695.1 Rickettsia sp. | reverse complement strand
GAATATAGGATACTCAATGGTAAGAGATATTTAGGTAAGAATTACAAAGGCCCTAAGGTTTCAATAGCAGCTTTGCGTAATGGAGAAGGGGAATTAGTAATTATTGCTACCAATGATAACCATAATGATCACTACAAATTAATTATTCGATTTCAATACCTAATCTTTTTAATATTAAAATATTAAATTTAATCCTATTTTCTTCCTCTTTTTCTAACATTGGTAGTAACTCCGCTTTATATGTATCATTAGCATCCAATAACTTAGAGGAACATTCAAAATGTACTCCTGATAAAATGACTTTTCCTTTATTATAATTAATTTCTACAAGTGCCGGTAAATAATTATCATCTTTTTCAATATGGTAATAAGCTAATACTTTTACATTTGTATAAGAATCAGCATTATAAAAATACCCTCCGCCATTATAATAAACTCTTAAATTAGTAAAATCATGTTCATTAGGCATATCTAATTTAAGTAGTGCTGCTCTAGCTCCGCTATTTGTTTTGTAATCATATTTAGCAAGAATAGGACCAATAGATTTATCAGGAAAAAATGCTAATTCCCGTTCTCCTAAAACTTCTAATTCACCGTTTTTATCAAACTCAACAAAATTAGAACCATAATACGCTCCTGCACAGAACCCTAAATAACTTCCTCCATTTTCTACGTATTGTTTAATAATTTTATTTCCTTCGCCATTAAGTTTTTTAGTGTAAGGTATATCTTCTCCACCAGGCATTACTAATAAGACAGCATTTTTTGTCCATTCTTTACATAAAATATCTTTTGCATTAATAAAATTAATTTTATAAGCAGTAGTGATATTTACCAAAGTATCAAAAATATATTCTAAACAACTTTCCCCAGCACCATCATCATTATATATGTATATACTATTTTGGGTAATTATTTTATCTGTATTATCTTCATAGCCTAAAACTGCTTGTTCTTGGAATGTATAAATTTCTGGTTCTAACATAGTTTATTATTGTTTTATGTTTATTTTAAATAACTTTGTCCGAAGTTTATGTTAAAATACAAGTAAAAGTATTTAAGGTGGATTTTTGTGATTTAAATGCTTTATTACTAGGTTCTGTTGACAAAATTTAAATTATTCTATTTTGACTCTTTATTAGCTGCAAATTATAAGATTTTTTTGAAATAGGAATAACTATTCCTGCAAAAATCTTATTAATTTTCGCTTAAAAATACTCAAAATATAAACAATTTAAATTTTGTTAACAGCAATTATCTTTTATCTAAATTTTCAAAAAAAATAAAAAATATTTATCTAAATAACAAAACAACGTTTTTGTTGAATAAGTTTATGGCACACTTCAAGTAGTTTACGCATGCATGCAACTATAGCAACTTTTTTAGGTTTAAAATTGTTAACAAGCCTATCATATAAAGTTTTTAAATATTTAAACCCATTTTTGCCAGTTAATACAGCCATATATAAAGCATCCCGTGGTATTTTCCTGCCGCCTCTAATAAATCTTCGTCCTTGCTTATTACCACTATCACGGGCATAAGGAGCTATACCAACAATTGCTGATAATTCATTGTTACTATAATTTTTATCCCCCAATTCAGGTATAAAACTAATTAGTTTTGTAGCCAAACATTTACCAATACCAGGTACAGTCTCTAATATTTTCACCTTCTCTTTTAACTCTTCTGACTCATCTATTACCTCACTTAATTTTTTATCAAGCTCAGCTATTTCATTCTGTAAAAATTTAATGAGCTTTTCTATACTCTCTTTATCAATACCATCAATACTATGATGTAGCCTCTTCTTTTCATTACTCAGTATTAGAACTAAATCTTCCCGCCTTTGCTGATATCTCTTCAAGGTCTCTGATTCAACTTGATATACATAATTAGCTGAAAGCTGCATCTTGTCGCCATAATATGCTAATTTAAATGCATCCTTCTTATCAGTTTTACACAAATTTACCGATTTACTAAATGAATTAAAACTATATGTATTGACCTTATGTATCTGTTGCTTATTATTATATAATTTTTGACAAATTTCAGCTTCATATCCCCCCGTAGGCTCACATACTATTAGCTTAATCTCATCATTCTTTATTAGTTTTATCAGTTCTTCATGACCTAGTTTGTCATTTGAAAAACGATTATATATTGGTTTATTGTTAGACTCATATAAACATATATCTAACCATTTTTTTACTTACATCTAGACCTATTATTTTACTCATGATATAATCTCCTTCATCTTATTGTGCAAGGCTGCTGTTTCCAGCACCTTCTGCAATTTGTTCAAAGCAAACCTTGTAAGAGGGTACTTATTCTATGCTCGATTATCTCAATCAAGTACCCCACAAGTCACCCTCTTACAATTACTTATAACACTTTTTAAGATATAAGTACCTTTGAACCAGCAATATTACCGAAACGACAAAAACGTTTTGATGGTTTTGATGACAAAGTGCTATCCTTATACGCTAAAGGTATGAGTGTATCTGATATTAAGATTCAATTACAAGAGTTGTATAGTGTTGAAATAAGTGAGAGCTTAATCAGTCAGATCACTGATGATGTAATGGATGATGTAAAAGCTTGGCAGAGCAGACCATTAGAAGAGATATATCCGATAGTATTTTTTGATTGTTTAGTAGTAAAAGTTAGGCAAGATAAAAGGATAATCAACAAGGCAATATATGTTGCATTAGGGATTGATTTATCTGGTAGAAAAGATATATTGGGATTATGGATCAGTGAGAATGAAGGAGCAAAATTTTGGCTTGGTAATTTTACGGAGATGAAGAATAGAGGGCTGAAAGATATACTGATTGCTTGTAGTGATAATCTTACTGGTATGTCTGAGGCGATAGAAGCAGTTTATCCAAAAACAGAACATCAATTATGTATTGTACATCAGATTAGAAATAGTTTAAAATATGTATCATATAAAGATAGGAAGCAGGTGGCTAGCGATTTAAAGCCGATATATACTGCAGTAACGGAAGAACAAGCCCATTTAGCTTTAGTATCTTTTGAAGAAAAATGGAATAAACAATATCCACAAATTGCCAAATCATGGTATAATCATTGGGACAATTTAATGATTTTTCTAGGATATCCAGAGGCAATTAGAAAGGTAATTTATACAACTAATTCAGTTGAATCTGTCAACAGTCAATTGCGTAAAGTAACAAATAATAAGCGTGTTTTCCCTAGTGATAATGCTGTTTTTAAAAGCTTATATTTGACAATTGACTATATGACCAAAAAATGGACTATGCCTATTCCAAACTGGAATGAAGCTATGGCTCATTTAATGATTAAATTTGAAGATAGGCTTAACAAAATTTAATGACCTATTTCGGAAATTTATACAGTTTTTTGGACAGTACCCAATGCCAATTAAAGATTGGTCAGTTGCCTTGAATCAATTTGCCATACTTTGTGGTACTGATGACCAAAGATGGACTAACTCTGATATCATACTTACACAACCTTTCTGATAGACTCGACTGTGAATCTATTATAGCGGCACTAGGATCTTTATTTCTTCCACACCTGATTCTAGCATATCCGATAAGGTCAAAGTTCATTTTTTCAAATATTCCTTTCTTCTTCCAATCACGAAAATAAGTATATACCGTTGTCCAAATCGGAAAATCGTGCGGCAAATATCTCCATTGACAACCCGTGCGAAGGATATAGAGAATTGCATTTAATATCTCTCTTTTTCTATACTTTGCCGGCCTACCTCCTTCTTTATATGTTACATTAAACAGGCTTTCTATCAGATTCCATTCATAATCTGCTAAATCGGTAGGATATTTTTCTCTTATCATAAAATATACTAAATTATTTAATTTATCCTAATATATCCTATCTACAGTTTTACAACAAGCTCTATATATTATTAGTGCTATATTTTGAAAGTTATTTACAAAAATACACATAATGCTATTGTTTGAGCAAGGTATAATTATGAAGTATGGAGAATATATGCAAATTGTCGGTTTACTTGATGGTAAGAAAGGATTAATTACAGGCGTCGCTAATAATTTGTCAATATCTTGGGCTATTGCTCAAATGGTCAAAGAGCATGGTTCAGACTTAGCCCTTACCTATCAAGGAGAAATGCTTGAAAAACGCGTTAGACCTCTTGCTGAAGAGATTGGTTGTAATTTTGTTGTTCCATGTGATGTAACAAATGAAGAGTCACTTGATAATTTGTTTAGGATTATTGAACAAAAATGGGGTAAACTTGATTTTTTGGTTCATTCTATAGCTTTTTCTGATCGAAATGAGTTAAAAGGCAGATATATAGATACAACATTACCTAATTTTCTTAATAGCATGAATATATCATGTTATTCTCTAACTGCTATGGCAAAACGTGCAGAACCTTTGATGAAAGATGGTGGTAGTATCCTTACTCTAACTTATTATGGTTCCCAAAAGGTAGTTCGTAATTATAATGTAATGGGACTTGCTAAAGCTGCATTAGAATGCAGTGTAAAATATCTTGCCACTGATATGGGATCAAATAATATCCGAGTAAATGCTATATCAGCTGGTCCTATAAAAACTCTAGCCTCTAGTGGTATTAGTGATTTCAAAACTATGTTAGCTTCTCATGAGGCTACATCACCGTTACGCAGAAATATTTCCCCTGGTGATGTGGCAGGGTCTGCCTTATACTTGCTGAGTAGCTTATCATCCGGAGTTACTGGTGAAATACATTATGTAGATGGTGGATTTAACACTACAGTGGGGATGAATATACTCGAATAATTTGGAGAATTGGATTTAAAAATGAGGGACGAGTAGGCACAGTGTACATTACGTAAGCACGTGAGTCCCTGATATTTTCAAAAAACAATTTTTTAAAGCAAAAGAGTATACATTTTAAAGTTATAGTTTAAGATTATAAACCAATATCAACTTTTATATTTTCTATTTTTTTAAGTTCTCTTTTTATATTATTTTTTATTTCTGCAATTTTACGATATGTTCCTGCTATCTCCTTTTGTTTTGGTAAATCAAATTCATCTGTTGCAGTAATTGGGATTTTGATTTCAATATTTCTTGTTCTTTCTATGGTTGGCTTATATTCCTAATTAAAGTTATTTTTATCTAATGCTTTTTGTAATTCAAACGATAGATATAAACAATCAAGATTATCACATTTTGGGATATACAATCTTGCATCTCCATTTATGCTAAATTTATGTTTTGACCTATAAAAAACTGTACCAGCATATCCATTGGTAGTAATCTGGATAGATTCAACATCATGATCAAAATGATTTATATAACCTAAAACACCATCTTGTTTTGTGTTTGCTGAGTGGACAGGATACGAACCTTTATGTTCTTTAATATAAGTCTTGGTGTATTTTGCTATTCCTTTTTTTATATTAAAAATATCCTCTATTTTTACACTTTGGCAATATTTAATTTCGTCATTAATTTTATGAAATCCAATATCTTGCAAAGATATAATAAACTCATTACAAGTCATTACTAAATCGCCAATTGTATCACTAAAATCACTAATTGAGACCCTTTTGTCTGTTTCTTCAATGCCTAATTCAATTTTTTCTTCTTTGCTCCACCATCTTTCTACAGACCAATTTTTATCACTGTCAAATTCATCTATCGAAACTATCTTGCATCTTTTATCAGGATTAAGACCTGTAAAATACTGTTTATTACCCTTAAAGGCATTATACAAATTGACTGCTTCTTTTAAGTCATCTTGTTCAATATCAAATCTCTTTACATCCCTACTTTCACCTATTTCACTGATCAAATAAGTGAATACAGGATCAGCCTGATTATCCAAAACATCATGTTTTTTTGTAATTACTAAAATATAAGTCTTTTTGGTCGTTGTAAAAAATGTTTTCTCTGGGAGAGAAATAATAGCATCAATATAACACGTATCTAAAATATATTGCCTTAGTTTTTTATCATTCTGCCTATTAAAAATGCCGTCAGGTACAACTATAAAAGCCTTGCCACCTTTTTTTAGAGCTTTTATAATCCATTCCATGAAAAGTCCCTCAATACCCATGGCATTTATCTTGTAATAATTTTTTAACGTAGTATTTTTAGCTATCTCTTCTTTTAAATTACTACTACCACTTGTTACATAAGGCGGGTTTGTTAAAATTAAATCATATTTCTCTTCTTCTGCTTCTGAAAGCGTGCCAAGTATTGAGTTTGTTTTTAAAATAAAACTATCATTAAATATTTTGGCAAATTCTCTAGTTAGTCCAATATTATCTTTTATCAGTTCACAAAAATAAATAAGCATATTGGCTTTTGCTAAAATGATGGTTTTTTGTTCATCTTTATCAAAACCTTTATCAAAACCAACTATTTTAACTTTTTGTATTATTTTATTGTTTTCAACTTTAAAAAGCTTATCAAGATTGTCTTTTATAAATTCTAATGGAAATTTACCCACTCCGCAGGCTGGATCACAAATAGTCATCCCCTCTTTTAATTCACCTTCTGCCATTTCATTGATAGCACGAACAACTTTAATCGGAGTAAAAAACTGCCCCCATTCCTTTTTACTGATACTTTCTTTTAAAAAACTCTCGAATAACTTACTTTTAAAATCATGGTCAATATGTTCAAGTTTTCCATAATCTCTAAATTTTTGTAAAACTTTTTTAAAGACTGTTCCGTAACCATCAACAGCTTTTTGTTCTTTGCTGATAAATAGGCTGCCATTTATTATGGTGGTCTTGTCTAGGGCATTTTCAGGAAACAGCTCCTTTATTTGTGGTCTGATAATATTTGCGTAATGTTGCAAAACTGTGTTAGTTTCATTGCCTTCTCCATACATCCTAAGTAAAGTATAAAAATTATAAGTACCTTGTAATATATTTAAATCACTTAGATATTTAAATATAAATAATTCAACAAATGTGTATAAGCAGTTCTCAGGGGTTGCACCACTAACACTCCAAACATCTTGCCATATTTGTTTTGCTAAGTCTGTTGGATTGACTAGTTTTTTTGGTAAAATTCTATCATTTTTCTCATTTATTGATTGTATTATTTCATTGATAACTTTTTGTAAGTTTTTATCTTTTTGGTTAAAAGGATATTTAAAATCATCGCCTTTTTCGTTTTTTACGTTATTACCAGTAGCAACATTAATCCATATCGTCTCTTGAGTATCAGTTGCAATAATTAATTTTGTTTTTAGTTTTTTGGCAACCTCAATTTCTTGCAGAATGGCATTATTTTTTTTATCCTTGGTATTAAAGTGTTTAGGTTGTTTAAATTCCACAATAGCAATAACTTCTTTTTGTTTTGTGATAATGGCATCAACTCTCTTGTTTGATACATCCCCATAATCTATATTTCTTATTATATCAGCTTCTTTTAAAGAATTAATATTTGTTTCACCAATAAGATAAAAATTCCAAGTCCCTATTTTTTGAGGATTCTTGATAAAATCTCGTTTCAGGAGTTCTTCGCTCATAATTAAATCACACAATTATTTAATAAGTAGTATTATTTCTCCTTTAATTATATCCAAAACACAACTCGTCGACAATAGATACTTAAGATATTTTTTACTAACCTTATGAAATTGTCCAATAGTACTACGCTTTAAAATAACTATAGCTAACCCGTTAATGTTCTAGATAGCCCCTCCGTCTATTAGCGAGGAGCTACTTTGGCCACAGCTGTCGAAAGTTAGAAGAGGAAGCGGTTTTAGATAGTGTACTTTAATAAGTCGTATGTGGTCAACGTCATTGCGAGAAGACCGTAGGTCGACGAAGCAATCCAAAAAAGTGACCAGAAATGGATTGCTTCGTCGGCTCACGCCTCCTCGCAATGACGCTAGTTTGCTATGGATAAATGCTAGTCGGGTTAACTATAGTAATCCTTTCAACAATAATAATTTATTTAGTCTAGACATATAACGAAACTTAGTCTAATCTTCTTTCTTTAATAAAACTTGATATTATTACTTACTTAATTAACTTAGTTATGGATAATCTAAACCAAATATTAGAATCTGCCCAAAGCAGTATAGAGTCAACTCAAACTCTATCAGAATTACAACAAATTAGGGTAGAGTTTCTTGGAAAAAAAAGCCTACTCAATCAAGAAATGAGAAAACTTGCTAGTCTTGAACCAAATGATCGTAAAAAGTTAGGTGAGACGGTTAATCAGCTGAAAGAGCAGATTAGTAATTTGCTACAAGCAAAACAAACTATCTTGGAAGAATTTGAATTAAATAAGCAGTTTGCTGAAGAAAAGACAGATTTAACCATTCCAGCTAGACAGTACAAGAAGGGAAGCATCCATCCTATTACCCAAGCTACCGAAGAATTAATTCAAATATTTGCAAAATTTGGGCTAACCATTAAGGATGGTCCAACTATCGAAAATGATTGGTATAATTTCACTGCCCTCAATTTTTATGAAGATCACCCCGCCAGGCAGATGCATGACACTTTCTACCTAAAAGTGAAAGAAGGGACAGATACACTTCCACTATTGTTGCGTACCCATACTTCACCAATACAAATCAGAACCATGCAAAATGATAAACCACCTTTTAGGTTTATCGCTCCTGGCAGAACTTATAGGTCGGATTCCGATATGACCCATACACCAATGTTCCATCAGATTGAAGGTTTAGTGATCGATGAAAATATTAATATGGGACATTTAAAATACCTTATCACGGAATTTATCAAAGATTTTTTTGAACAAACAAATATTGACATACGTTTTAGACCAAGTTTCTTCCCTTTTACCGAGCCATCTGCTGAAGTAGATATTAAGATGCCAGATAGCGATAAATGGTTGGAGGTACTTGGTTGTGGTATGGTTCATCCAAACGTTCTTAAAAATGTTAATATAGATAGCGATCATTATCAAGGGTTTGCTTTTGGGCTAGGTGTTGAGCGTTTTGCCATGTTAAAATATGGGATCAAGGATCTCAGACAGTTTTTTGAAGGAGATATAAGATGGTTAAAACACTATAATTTCTCTGCTTTTGATATACCAACTCTAGCTGGGGGGTTAACAAGATGAAATTTACTCTATCATGGTTAAAAAAATTCTTAGATACTAGACTTCCTGCAAAAGTCGCTTATGCTGAGGGATTTGAAGGAGACTCGGAACGGAAAACCGCAGCGTACTCTAGTGTACGTGAGGATTTGAGTACCGAATCGACGTACAAATCACCAGCAGAAGTAGAGTTTTGCGGGAAGTCTACTGAGAGTTCTGTTGCAGATATTGCTGAATGTTTAACTATGCTTGGTTTAGAAGTGGAAGAAATCGTAGATAGAAGGGCGGAGCTAAAAGATTTTGAAGTAGCTCACATACTAGCTACTAAACCCCATCCATCGGCTGATAAACTGAAGATATGTCAAGTCCAAACATCTAGCGAAATTTTACAAATAGTTTGTGGAGCGAGTAATGCTAGGGAGAATATTAAAGTAGTATTGGCAAAAATTGGTTGTGAAATTCCAAATGGTAAATTTAAAATCAAAGAGTCAGTGATCCGAGGAGAAAAAAGTTGTGGGATGCTATGTTCCGAAGAGGAATTATTGCTTGGTACTAATTCAGAAGGTATTATAGAACTGCCGCAAGATGCTAAAGTAGGAGAGTCACTTATCCAATATTATGGGTATAGTGATCCTGTCTTTGATATTAATGTTACCCCAAATCGTGGTGATGCTCTTGGCGTCTATGGGATAGCTAGAGACCTTGCTGCTAGTGGTATTGGTACACTTAAAGAATTAGCAATAGTGGAAATTGCTGGAGAATTTGAGTCTAATTTGAGTTTACAAGTAGAAAATGAAGAAGCATGTCCATTATTCGGCTTTCGAGAAATAAGAAATTTACAAAACAAACTAAGCCCTGATTGGTTGAAGCAATTATTGCAAAATATTGGAGTAAAACCAGTTTCGGCTATAGTGGATGTTACTAACTACATATCATATAGCTTCGGGCAACCAATGCATGCTTATGATAGAAGTAAATTATTAGATAATATCCAAGTTGCGATTCTTAAAGAAAAAACTAAATTTGTAGCTTTAAATGGTAAAGAATATGATTTAAATGCAGGAGATTTGGTAATTCAAGATGATGGACAAGTGCTTGCTCTTGCTGGTATTATAGGGGGTAGTAGCTGTTGTTGTGAGATTGAAACGCAAAATATCCTGCTAGAAGCGGCGTGTTTTTCTCCTAAATATATTACTAAAACTGGTAGGCGTTTGCAGATTGATACTGATTCACGCTACCGTTTTGAACGTAATATTGATCAAAAATTTACCTTAAAAGCCTTAAATATTGCAAGTAAAATGATTTTAGCTATTTGTGGAGGTGAAATTTCTGATATAGTGTATAATGAGGGGTTTGCCTTTGTGCAAAAATCCCTGGACTTCCCTATAAATTGCCTAGCTAAAATAACCGGTCTAAACTTAAGCAAAACAGAGATTTGTGATCTTTTAAAGAAGCTTGGCTTTATTATACTAGATACAGGTGATACTCTGAAACTTACCGTACCATCCTGGCGGCATGACATCACCATTAAAGAAGATATTGTTGAAGAAATTGTTCGTATTTACGGTTATGAAAAGTTAGAGCCGATTAAATTACCAGAAATGCAACTAACAAGGATTATACCTAAAGAACAACGAAGAATTTCTGATATTAAAAGGATTTTAGCCAATTGTGACTATGATGAGGTAGTAACAAATTCATTTATGGATAGTGAAATAGCAAAATTATTTGCTCCAATAAAAGAGGAGCTATTTCTGCTCAATCCTATTAATGTTGATAATAATTATATGCGACCTAGCATTATTCCTAAATTACTTAAATTAGTTCAAAAGAATTTAACAAGATCCATTAAAGACATTGCTTTGATGGAATTGGGACCAATCTTTAACTCTTGTGCATCAGATGGAGAGTTAATTTTTGCTTCTGCAGTAAGATGTGGACTCTATAATGAAAAAGATTGTCATTCTGCAGCTCGCCCCGTAGATGTTTTTGATATTAAATCTGACTTAGAAAATGTTTTAAATTATGCAGGTCTACCAATTGATAAGTGCCAATTTGCTCCTATTGATTTACCTTATTACCATCCGACAAAATCAAACCTTATAAAACTTGGTAAGAATGTCATAGCATATTTTGGGCAAATTCATCCATCTATATTAAAGCATTTTGATATTGACTGTCAGATATTTGCCTTTGAGATAAATATTGCCAATATACCATTTGCTAAAGCAAAATTTGCTAAAAGAGACGAGTTTATTGTTTCTGACTTCCAGCCAACCTTTAGAGACTATGCTTTTGTAGTCGATCTAGAGCAACCAGTTGGCAAGATAATTGCTTATATCAAGAATTCTAATAAGAAAATGATAAAATCCGTTGATCTATTTGATGTTTATTTGGGAGATAAACTACCTTCCGGTAAAAAATCGGTAGCAATTAAAGTGCAATTTCAAGCAGATGATCGGACGTTAAATGAAGCAGACTTAAATTTATTAAATCAAGAAGTTATTGCCACTGCTCATGAAAAATTCCAAGGCAAATTAAGAGAATAAATAAAATTTCTGGTAAAGTCACTTTTTTAGCCATAGTACTTGACTTAGTTTGATTAATAAAGTTATATTGTATATAGTTAACCTGACTAACATTACTCCGTCATTGCGAGGAAGTAGCATCGCTGCGACGAAGCAATCCAAATCTAATCATTTTTTTGGATTGCTTCGTCGCCACTAAAATGGCTCCTCGCAATGACGTCAGTTTGCTATGGGAAAATACTAATCGGGTTAGCTGTAGGTGGATTTAAGGATGTCAATTAATTTATGGGTGTTGTATGAAAAGTGGTAATGAAAATGATAAAGATGGCTTAGCTGTTAGCAATGAAGCTGTGAATAAGGTAGCTGAGGCTGTAATTGCAGCACATGCTAATTTGCCAGCATCTTCTACCGAGAGACAAGATTTAGAGGGTGCTGCTGAGGTTCTAGTTGGTGCGATGAATGTCTTGGAAAAAAACAACTCACTGCAAGATATAACAGTTAAAGAGATAGAAGAATTAGAAAAAAAAGTTGAGAACTTTAAGAGTCGTTCGTCAATTGGTACTAAAATAAAGGCATGGTTCAATTCTTTTATTAAGTTTTTAAAATCTCCGTTTACTAAGCAACATAAAGAAGAATTACAACAAGCAACAGAAAATACTGTTAAAGAAGTTGAGGTTATACAGAAACAAGCTGTACAGGAACAAATAGCTACAACTATTCCAACAAAAGAAGTCCCAGCACAACCGTCTTTGGTGGAAACTCCTAAATCTCAAGCAACGATACCTACAACAGCACCGTTAGCAGTACCAGAAGTAACCCGCTCTATGCAGGCTATAGTTAGTAGTAATGCTCCAACTATGCCATTAGCACAGGTGACAGCTGTCACTCCGATAGTTATGCCATCGCCAGTGCAGGCAACAGTTCCTAATGCTCCAGGCGTTCTACCACCACCACCTCCTCCTCCCCCTCCCCCACCTCCAGCAGTTGCACCGTCTGATCCTTTAGCAGCTCTAAAAGGTATGGAGAAGAAGTCAGCAGAAGAAATAGCAAAACTTGCAGAACCAGCAGGTGACTTTGTGAGTGAAATGAAGAAAATTCTTGCGGCACGGAAATCAAAAGATGGTGAAATTCAAATTGATGAAAAATCGCCTAAACATCTTCAAGAGTTAGCTGAAATTAGAAAACTGAGTGAAAAAGATCGCCTAGGTGAAAAAGAAGCAGTATATGGTCGAAAAATAGAAGTGACGACAACAAAACCAGCAGTAGCAGTAAGCACTCCTCCTAAGGTTGAGTTTAAGGATGGAGTTCCAGTACCACCTCCTCCGCCTCCACCTATGACTGGTACAGCTGGTGTTCAACTACCTAAACCAGTAGTAAAACCCCCGATTGCAGAACCAAAGGTACAGACAACACCTGTTCAACCTGTTGTCGATATAGCTGCTATCATGGAAGCGGGAAAAAACTTAAAGAAAAGTACTGTAGTTCCTGCCTCTAAAGAACCAATAGAAAAACCTGCACCAAATTTTGGAGTGCGGCTTAAACCATCCAACAAGGACAAGGGAGGTGCTTCTAGGTAGCAGCCACTCTATCAAAAAGCTGCAGGCGTGAAAGCTAGTCACAACTGTCGAAAGTTAGAAGGGGAAGAGAGGTTTAGCTAGAGTACTTTATAAAGTCGTATGTAGTCAACGTCATTGCGAGAAGGCGTGAGTCGACGAAGCAATCCAATAGCATGGATTGCCACGACCACTGCGTGGTCTCGCAATGACGCCGGTTATTTTTCCGCAACTTTTAAACTGCCATGATAACCTCTAAAACCGCTCTACCTTCTAACTTTCGACAGATGTGACCAAAGTGGCTCCTCGCAATGACACCAAGCTGCTTTCTCTATAACTTTTAAATGCCATGCGTAAGGAGAGTAAATTATTATTTCAACTCAGTATCACAATTGGGGTTTTGTTGAGAAGGTTTAACATTATCAGAAGTAACGGGGTTAATTCTGCCAACCATTTCATCCAGTGATATTTGAAAATAATCTGCTAGAGCTACTACGATCTGGCTATTTAAAGTTTTTTGTTTCCGACTTCCGTTAATAAAATTATGGATAGAGTAATTAAATCCAATTTTTTTTCCTAAAACATAAAGATTTATATCTTGCTTAACAACTTTATATTTTAAGAATTCTTTTAAGTTATTATTAATATCATCTGATGATAAATCCTTAAATCTTCCTTTTACTTGTAATAATGAAAGATACTCATTTCTGCCAACAACTTCATCTATAAAACATTCAAAGTAATTAGCTATTTTCAATATAGTATACATTTGGGGATTAGACCTTAATTCATTCATAATATTAGTAATATTATTGTAAGGAATGCCACTTTGCTTAGAAAAGTCTTTTCTCGTTAATTTGAGTTTTTCAAATTTTGACCTTAAAAATTTTTGTATTTCTTTAACAAGAGTCATGCTAGGAATTCAAGGATTAAATAAAAAGTGTCAACCGTTAAAATATTTTTTCTTGACACCTCAAAATAACTGTATTAGACTCTCAAAAATAGAATGAGAGCATAAAAAAGAAACTCAGTAATTACTGACTAATTTTTTTAAACCAAAAAGACATTTTGGTAAATCTCAAACTAAAAAGCCAGTGTAACACTTAAAAATTCAGCTTTTACATAGGCTGAAACTTAAATATTACATTTGGAATAACTATGGTAAGTACCCAAAAGTTTTGCGGCTCAAAGTACTTACCAGTGAAATTAATCGAATAGCATTGCTAAATTACAATCGTTATTGAGGTGTTAATTATGATTATACACAAATCTCTTCAACTAGTCAAATCGATTATTCAACTAGTCAAACTCCATTATTTTTACAGTCCTATAACGTAAATACTATCAATAGCTTAGTATTAAATTACTTCTAAAGCAAAGATAGGATAGTAGAATATGGATGATGAACTATCATTATTAGTACCAATTACTATTCTTTAGTATATACATATAACAATAGTATTGCTTAAGCCTTATCCAAAATCTTCTCTGGTTGTCTATAATTCTGAAAACAGTTAGCAGTAAATGAAATTAATAAGAAGTAAATGAAATTAAAGATAACCAAAGGTTAACTAACATGGATAATACAATACAACTATTAATGATCTCAGTAATTGGCATGATCATTGTTGAAATACTCTTAATCATGATTTCTATCAAGTGGCTTTACAATATTCAATTCAACATTGACCATATTGTCAAGAGGAGTCAGGACTTGCCCAACAATTTTACCAAGAGTATAGAAGAAGTAAAACTGCTACACCAAGAATTAAAAGAGTTCATTAATATAAATGCTAAGAAAGAAGATAAAATATTGCAGGGATTATTTTTTTCAGAAGAGATAAAAATATATATCAACATGTTACTTACTGAGATCAAGGATTTTAAGGAGCAGAATCAGCTGAGTAAAAAACAAGGAACAAGTAACAATGAGAATAATTAACGCATGTATGGATCTACCCAAAAATGCAAGGAAAAAATAATACTTGACAGAAAAAAGCAAATGCAGTCATGTATTCGACTTAAGGCTCAATAAAGTGCCATAGCCCTGATGGAATTC
>JAHFPS010000071.1 GCA_023269695.1 Rickettsia sp. | reverse complement strand
TTGGTTTTGGTATATCATATTTCTTTGGAAGATAGTTGGTATTACTAGTAAAATCATATAAATTTATATTAAAGCTTTTAGCAATTATTTTAATCTGACCTGTACGCTGATTGTCTGTTTTAATAATTCGTAAACTATGAATAGCGTTTTGGCAAGTGACATTGATAATATCAGTTGGTTCTAAATAAGCGTATTTTGGCGGTAGAGTTAGTTTATAATTAACCCGCTCCTGCCAACTATTGTATAAAATGATATCAACTATTTGTTTGGCTTGCTGATTATCTAATATAATTGGTAGAGAAAAATTTATTTGATCTTTTGTACTTACCGTTTGTCTTTGAGTTTCTACAGTCAGATAATCATAATTTTGCTGGCATTCAATATGGGTAAGGCTAACTTTTTGTGGTAACTCAAGTTCTTGCAGTAGGTTAATTTCTAGAGTTTCCTTGATGTCTTGATTATTGCTTGCACTATTGCCATGACTATTGTTGGGAATTAATTCTTCCTCACTGATACTCACAGTAACGCTGGCTTCAATTCTTGGAACAAATTTTAAAATTCCATCACTCTCTACTATATCAAAAAAATAACTAGTCTGTAATTGGGCAATTGCTTCTCTAGCGGCTAAGTGTTGGGAGATAACATAGCCTGTTACTTCACTGGTTAACCTAGATACATCGTAGTCATCAGCTTTTAAGCCAGTATTACTTAAAATATCGGCAATAATCGCCCCAAGAGTTGAGCGACCACACTTACCATTGATCCAATGACCAGTAGCCCATAAATTACCATCCTGCCAAATATTTTTTAAATCTGGCCAAAAAGGAAATGGTCTAGCATCATAAGTCCAAACAAATCTCTTTGCTACTAATTGCTCTAATCCACTATGGGAATTTTTATTTTGCCAATAATCTAAGCTGGCGTTTAATGCTTGCCGCTGAGCAAAAAAACTAACTCTGCCTCTTGAGCCTCTTGGATAATGTGACTCGCAAGAAGATGGATCATAAAATACGTTAGGCTGATTGCTGCAACCATCTACTGACGGAAAGCCAAATTCAGTAAACCAGATTGGTTTCATTTTAGGCTGCCAAGCGGTATAGTTACCATTAGGGTTTTGATGATAATTACTCCACCAATATTCTAAATTTTTCCAAGCATATTTACCATCAGAAAAGTAATGTTTTATGCTTCTAGTATGATCATAATAATATTGCCATCCTTCACCGCTTTGCCAACCATTCTTGATTAACTCTTCGGTAATTTGCCTTTGCGGTAAATCTTCAGTTAGGGGGAAATAAGCGTCAATTCCAATAAAATCAATATTAGGACTTGCCCATAATGGATCAAGATTAAACCACCCGCCTTCTGTGTGGTGATATTCTGACCAATCAGCGGCATATGTAATGAGGGTATTATAGCCAAGGATAGTTTTTACTCTAGCTGCTAAATTAATTAGCTGATTTACCGTAGGATAGGAGCCAATATTATCAGTGAATCCAGTTAGACCAACTAATTCTGACCCAATAATAAAAGCGTCTACTTTATTCTTAATTAAGTTTGCGTAATGGATAATAAAATTATTATAGCCATTTTCTTGATTAAACCAGTTTATTATTTCATTAGTAGAATTAGCTGTTATCCTACCTCGCCAAGGTTTGGCTTCAGGTGATATCTGATCAACGAAGATCATTGGATAAAACATGATCTTATAACCACGTTGTTTTAACTGGTTTATGATTTCTATTATTGTCTGGTCGGAAGGGGTACCGCCATAGGTTGGCGTATATTCATCGAAATATAAAACTACTTTTGCGTAGTCTCTAGTTAATCCAGCAACTTGCCAATCAATCGGGGTTATTTCCGCTCCATCCCCACTAAACTCTACTTTTGGGATAATCTGGCAGTTAGCAGCAATATTACTAGTAGCAAACCATGTAACTACTAATGCTACCCACTGTAAATTAGGCAATGTTTTAGCCATTTGCTCTATGGCAAGGAGCATATTAGCTTTATGAGCATAATTATGCAAATTAATATAATGTTTTTCACCATAAGCTTCTATTTTGTTACCTACCTTAAAGGCATTTCGTTTAACATGAATTTGATCAGAATAAACAAACTCTCCTGCACCCGGAATCAACACCACCTCTTTAATCTTATCTTCTACGCAAGGTTTTATTTGTACTTTTCGTTTAACTTCAAAAGTAAAATTTGGGACTCGATTGTCAAATTGTCCAAGTGGTAAATTGTCAAATACTACGTAACATAATCCTCTATAAGCTGGGTAGCTATTAAATGCTTTGTATTTACCAATAATGTCATCGGGTAATTGGTTTTCAGAACCTAAATGAATATTGTATTTACCTTGGTTAGATCGTAGTAACTCTTCTGTTAAAATAGTTCCATCAGCCCAAATTCTAACTATTTCCTCTACTTCCCCTTCACATATGGCAATAGCTAGACTTACGCAGTAATTATAATTGATGGTGTGTTCAATATTATCATCAATTTCATTAACTGATTCTTTTATATCAGTCGCCCAAATAATATTACCAGCTAACCGCATATTACCGTAAACTTTTGGTATAACCTCACCATAGCTTGAGATTTGAACTCTTAAATCCTGAAGTCTTGCTCCCTCTTGTATAGGTAAACTAGCTGACGATTTTTGTTTTTCCCCGCCAAATAGATTGCTTACTGCAGACCCAAGGACAGCTCCTTGAATAATACCTTCAAGACCACCGCCTAGCATAAAACCACTAGCACCACCTAATATCGGTAATATGATGTCAAGCATCTGAAGGAAATTATATGAAGAATTTTTTAATCATCAATAGAATCTATTAATTTCCTGTATTTGGCTATTAATTATTCGTATATAAATATAACCACCATTAACATATTGTTTAACTAGCTGAAAACTTGTTTTCTCTCCATCACCTTTACCAATAATTTGGTTGATAGCTTGGTAATCCGAAAAATCCTTATAGCAAAAGCCAATAGCTCTACCGTGCCTTGCTCTAAAAAAGGCAATTAGCTGCTGCCACTGAGTTTCAGTTTTAATGCCGCTAACCTATGTCATATCTGCATCTTGCTGATTGCCAGTTAATGTTACGTTGCTCATGACCACTAAAGCTTGTTGCTATATCAGTTGAGAACATCGGACCACCTTTGGAACCGTAAGATATTTCAGGTGGAAATTGTACTTCTGCAAAAGAATTCATATTAGATTCATTTTATAAATTTCTTCTGCTTCTAGAAATCTGTCTTGCCATATCTGCTGTTATCTGACTACGACTTTGATTAAAGGAAGCAATATCTGGTGTTTGAATATGCATATTGACGATGATGTTACCACCATTGCCATTAGCTGCTTGTAAGTTGCTAAATGGGACAATGCTGCCTACACTATTGGGAATAAATAATTCAGGTTCACCGCCATCTCCTACCACATGGGGTTTGTTAGGTTTTACAGTACCGCCGCTGGCAAAAAATCCACCAAATATTGAACTAATTCCTGATAAAATACCACCGCCATTATTATTGCCACTACTAAATAACCCACCAAGTAATCCACCGCTACCATTACTGCCTAAAATAGTTTCCTTCAAGGTCATTTTTAGAATATCACTTTGTAATTGTTTGAAGAAATCGCTACATGTTTCTTCTAAGCTTTTAATATGACTACCAACGCCAAAAGCACTATCGGCAAAATTATCAATCAGACTATTTGTACAATCCTTAGAATTTTCTTTGATCAAATCAAAAACATCCTTAGTGTGATGGGCAAAACTATCAAATCTTTGCTCACTTTGCTGGATGGCTCTGTTATAAGTATCTTGATCAATTAAGCCTTGTTTAAGTAGTTTGTTTAATTTCTCTATTTGTGCATTATGTTTTTCCATCGGAGTTCTTGTTTGCTCAAATATTTGTTTAGCCTCACTCATTAATTGATTATGCTTATTTAAAATAGTTAGCTCTTCTTTTTTGGGTAATCTTAAAGATTGTATTACTCTAGGATGTTCCAATGACTTATTATATTCTTCTGCTGCCTGCTTGCTATTATTAAACCATTTAGTTAAAGTAACTAAACCGGCAATAGTAGCTGATATAGCCACAGCCATTAACCCTAAAGGATTCGCCATTAGAGCAATGGTAAATCCTCGTACCGCCATAGTAGCCGCTACCAGCCATGCAACTAATTTTAAGGCTAAAAGTGCTGAAATAGCAGTTATTAAAAAAGTAATAGCAGGGTGACCTGTACGAACCGCTTCAAAAAATCCAGTAATTATTGGTAATATTGGAATTAACGCTGAAGTAATCAGAGCTGTTAGTACAATCTGTAACTTGTTTAGCTCGCTATTAAATTGCTCCATAGCTTTGCACTGTTCTTCCGATAAAGAGCTACCTAACGCTCTTGCTTCTTCTCGAAGTTTTTCTATGCCTACTGCTCCTTTTTCAGCAATTTGTGCTAAAGCAGCACTTTCTGTGCCAAATAATTTGCTAGCAATAGTGGCTTTATCTGCCCCACTTACTAATCTTTCAAAACTTTCAGCTATTTTTACTAATTGCTGATCAGGGCTTAAATTAACCAACTCTTTAGCCGATAGCCCAAGTAACTGCAAAGCTTGTTTTGCCTCACCGCTACCATCAGCTGCTTGCTCAATTCTCATAGACATTTGCTGCAAACCAGAAGTGAGTGAATCAAATTCTACTCCACAATTTTGAGCAGCATATTTTAATTCCGATAGGCATTTGGTACTAATATCCAGTTTATTAGCCATTTTACCTATTTGACTACCTGTATCGATAATCTTTTTTAAAGTCGCTATACTAAAAGCTGCACTGAGGGTAGTGCCAATTCTACCAAAGCCGAAACTCACTTTACTTGATAAAGTTTGCAGCTGCTTAAAGCTTTGCCTAATTCGACTAAAACTCTCCCTAGTCTTATCTATTCCACGAAATGTTACTCTGACTTCTTTGTTACTCATTAAATATCTTCATTAAGCATTTTCTTAAGTTTATCGTTGGTTATTTTTTACTTTATTTTGCTGTCTATCTTTTTTAATTTTAAAATACGCCAACCAATAATTCCATTCATCAACAGTCATTTGTTCAATTTCTGTAATTGTTTTATGCAAATGCTCAGCCAACATAAACATATTTAGCAATATTGGTTGATTTAAGAGTTTTTTTCAGCAGTCTCACTATCACTTTCTCCCATAATGCTGGTAGCTACCCGAATTAACACATCGGGATCACAATTACGCATTAAATCAGGTTTATCAGCTCGGCTAAATAAGCAATTGCCTTCAGAGTCCTTAGCTTTCATAATCAAAGCTTCAACCATTAACCCTAAATCATCTTCCTTAGCCATTTTATATAGACGGTTCTTCTGAGCTAGCGTTAGGGGAGAGCAATGAATATGTAATGGATTTACTCCATCTCCCCATTCAAGAACTTCAATTATTTTATCTTCCTTAGCGTCAAAATGGGCTTTAACCCTATCGATAATTTTCTCAGTCATATTTCACTTACATAATTATTTAGTTGTTTTTAATTAATTTTATCCTGATGTTAAAGAGCCTGTGCCTTGAAAGGTAAAAGAACTCTCTACCAATCCGTCAAATGATGCTTGTCGTGAGATGCCGGTAAT
>JAHFPS010000029.1 GCA_023269695.1 Rickettsia sp. | reverse complement strand
AAGGCTTTCCAAGGAATATGATTTTCTTACTAATTCTAGTGAAAACATAATTTTTTTGGCTATGAGTCGATTACTTCTTCGCAGGTTATTTCTTCTATTACTTAGTTTGCGGACAAGCTCTAATACTAATTAGCTTTCAATATAGAATTAACAAGGTATAATTAGGTTATAGAATAAAGATAATTAGTATAATGTCAGGTTATCAATATGTTTATCCTTACATCTTGAGTTTGTTCGGCAGCTTTACTTACTGCAGGTAGTATTAATCCTAATATTTCAATATCCAGCCCTAGCTGACTAGCCATAATAGCTAAATTTCCAGCTTCTTCTATAAGAGTAACTAACTGAGTTCTTGAAATAGCAGTTTTCATCTTTGCTTTAAGTTTTTCATACTCTTCTTCAACATAAGCATTATCATCCTTGCATTTTGCCATTTCATGTACCTAAATTATGTAGAGTTTATTATAAAATAAATAATTGTAATTAAATGCAACTAAAAATAAATAATCAACTAGTTTTAAGGAAACTAACAGCATATTATTTGAGCCAGCTATTTTTCGCGGTCAATTAAAGCGAGCCAGATTGAATTTTGAAATTCATTTTATTTAAGCCGGTTTTTACAATGAAAGCAAGCTAATGTCATTTCGAAAGCGAGCCGTTACAGTTATAACAAACATTCGTAGAATTTTGTTATACGCAAGATGCATTGTACCAATGCTTACTTTTTTTTTATCATTTTAAAGTCAGTTTCCTATTCTGGATGAGTAATTTCGAGATATGGAAATATACCACCTGTTTCTCGTAATACTACAGTGTAAAGCCTAAATTTATTTAATTTTTGTCAAAAGAGAATCAAGAGTATTTTTAAGAGATTGTACCGGTTCAAATGCAAGTTGACCTTCTAATACTTTAGAGGTAGAGGGTTTTTTATTGTTTTTTCCAATCAACTGAATTTTAGACTTAGGTTTAATATAAAAATTACTTGCAATACCAGTTTTTTGATTAAATACTTTATGAACTACAGTTGATAAGCGTATGATTAAGAAAATTCATAACGGGGTTGTGACGTAGACAATAATGGTATGGATCTACCTTATATACAGAATGAATAGCAGTTGTTATTCTTCTAGATTTAATATTTACAGTTCTCTTACCAAGAACGCGATTCAATAGCTTCAGCAATATTTTCTGCTGTTTTTAGAATTTTTATAATTGTAGGAATTATAGTTGCAATAAAATTACGTTCTAAACCACGGGTACGCTGAGCTACACTTATTTCCTGAAAAATACTAACAATCACAGGAATAAATCGTATGGCAAGAGACAGGGATAGACTTATTTTCTTATGATTAATCCCAACATAAGATAATAAAATTAAAATTTCATTAAGGCTATCAACCATTTCAGATATACGTGTTGTAAGTGTTATCAATGAAGCGAAAAGTAATAATGTTGCAAATCGAATGATGACTTGTACTCCTACTATCCAATTACTGGTAAATATATGAACAAGCAAAATAATTAATATTATAATAGTAATCTGGCGTAATTGAATAAATAATTTTTGTAGTGGTATTTTAGCTATAAAATATAAAAAAAATGTAAAAAATAAGCTTATACTAAGCAAAAATAAATTAGATACTAAAAATAATCCGCTTGAAAAAACTACTAGAGAATATAGCTTAATCCTTGGGGATAAGCGATGGATAGGAGAGTTATATTGATAATAAGTATCTAAATTCATATCATCATATTTTTATATAAAGGTATAGTAATAGAAGGATGATCATCTCCAATTATTTGCCCTTGCTCAAAAACAATTACACG
The DNA here is from genome assembly GCA_023269695.1 of Rickettsia sp. GTDB lineage: Bacteria > Pseudomonadota > Alphaproteobacteria > Rickettsiales > Rickettsiaceae > Tisiphia. The sequence continues at coordinate 14,428 of JAHFPS010000029.1, read as the reverse complement.
ATCAAAATTTGATAATAATTCAAGGTCGTGAGAAATCATAATAACAACTTGCTTTAAATTTTCTATTACTTGGAAAATATTTTTTTTATTTCTTAAATCTAAAAGCGTCGTAGGCTCATCAAATACTATGTAATCAGGTTCCATCACTAATACCCCGGCAATAGCTAATAATTGTTTTTGTCCGCCACTAAGAAGATGAGATGGAGATTTACGCAAATTATGTATATTATATAAGGATAAGATTGAATTTATACTTTGCTCAATCTTATCTTTATTGTAACCAAGATTTTTTAAACCAAAAGCAAGGTCTTCTTCAACTATTGGAAAAACAATTTGATTGTCTGGATTCTGAAATACAAATCCAACTTTACGTCTTATTTCTTTACCAAATTTACGTGTATCTAAACCATCAATTGTTACAAGTCCAGTAGTAGGTAGTTTAATGCCATTAAGAAGTCTTGCAAATGTACTTTTTCCACTACCATTTGCTCCAACTATACCAATTTTTCTTTCACCTAGTATTAAACTGATATTTGATAAAATATCATAATTATTAACACTGTAATTAACATTTTCAATTTTTATCATATAGACTTTATAGCTTATACTTTAACTAATATTAAAACTTAATCTTGTATTATAGGGTAAGAACGTTTTACTACCAATGCTGTAGTAGTAGCAATAACTGCTTTAATAAGGTCTCCTGGGATAAATATCATACTTCCAATAAAAGCTTGATTTATAGAAATATTAATAATTATATTAAGCCATAAAATACCTATAATATACATAATTAGTATGCCTCCAATTATAATATATATAAAAGCACTAATATTAGTTAAATTAGACCAATTTTTTTTAAATAAAAAACCAATAACAAACGCTGCAATAGGCCATCCTAAAAGAAATCCACCACTCGGTCCTAAAATTGATCCTAAGCCTCCATGCCCACCAGCAAGAACTGGAAGACCAAGTGATACTATTCCTAGAAAAAGAATTTGAGATAAAGCACCTCTTTTAGCTCCTAAAATACTGCCAGAAAGCATAGCTCCTAGAGATTGTGCACTTATAGGAACACCAATAACAGGAATTGCGATACCAGGTATGATACCTAATGCAGCCGTAATTGCAGCAAAAAGAGCTATGTAAACTATATCCTTAGTATTCATTAATTTATACCTTCAGGCTCTGTCTTTTTATTTGCGTAATTGGCTATTTAAGCCTTCTATTGTATTAGTTGTATAAATAATACGCCTAATCACCTCTGGATATTGTAAAAAAATCACCAATCAGCATTCCTATCAATATTAAAGCTCTAACGAAATGTAAGAAAGCTAAAAAGGAGGCTGGAGCTTTGTCGAATCTAGAAAATATTCGCCTGAAATGTTTAATTTTATTAAAGAAGCACTCCATTAAATGCCGTTCTTTATAATTAGACTTTGGTGGTATAACAACCTTACACTCCTTATTCTCTAAGCTTTCTACAAATGCACTACTATCATATCCTCTGTCGCCTATCACAGTCGTATTCTTAACATCTTTGGTAAGATTATTAGCTTGCGTGATATCATTTCTTTGCCCAGCAGTTAGTATAAACTTCAATGGATTACCCAGTGCATCAACAAGAGCATGAATTTTAGTACTAAACCCTCCTTTGCTCCTACCTAAAGCCACTTCCCCTGGATTACCTTTATGTATCCAGAGGAGCAAGTATGTGATCTCACAATAGTTGCATCAAGCATAATTGATGCCATATCCGCCTCTACAAAATATGCAAGATGACCTGCTGGTAATCACTCTTGTACTGATGACGGAATAAGATATGGCGTTGAACGATCATATTGTTTAAACTTGTCCATAAACATTACTCATACCTATACTTTTTTCCCTAGCAATAACAAGTCCGACAGACTCCTAGCAAACTTATAAATGGTAAAATTAGGAAACCTCTTTATTGTTTAAGACTTTATATAAAGTTAAAGTATATTTTTTGATTTGTAAAGTACTTTTCATAAAAAAATAACGTAGATGGGGTTCTAGGGCTTACTATTACCCACAAATTATTTGGCTAATAGGACTCAATTGCTCGAATTAGACAGAAGGTACGATTTGGTTTGATCACTGCGAATGACTTTTTTTACTGTATTCTTTGATATATTCAATTCTCTAGCAATTTTTTTAATTGTCTTACCATCAACGTGATACATCCTACGTATTCTTCCTATTGTTTCCACTATAAACACCCCTTAAAAACTCCTTAAAAAAATATTAACAATATTAATTTTTGGAGATATTGTTACTTATTTAGGGGGGCAATTTTCATTACAATTTTTCCTTCAAAGGGGGCAATAGCTGATTACAATTTACATGATTCAGTGGGTTAACACCCTTACTAGCTTCTACCTTTCGCAAATAAGCCTCTCTTGCCTTGGTAGTATTGTCCAGCTTGAAGTTAAAGCTTGGGTTATTTACCACAGAAGGTGGACGCATTTCATGAATCAAACTTTTCTTCATGTAATTCAGTACTGCTGGCTTGCAGGGAAAGAGATTTTTAGGAGAGTCCACGCTATGTTTAATCAACAGCTTGTTGACGTAACTCAATTCGTAGTTACGACCTGATTTCCTTCTTAGCCAAACAGCATCTTCTTCGGTTAATGGGTAAAACTCCTCTAGCTTCTTAGGTGAATACCAGCCTTTAGCCTTTTTGGCAATATTGCTAATCCAACTTGATGAGTCCTTACTTGCCTCTTGCTCAACCCCACTATTCCCTGAGGAAACATCTGTTGAATCGGAATCTGAATCGTGGTCTGACTTGTCATCGGTTGGAGCTACATCGCCGGAATTGCAGTCTGTGGAATTGCAGGGTAACGTTTCATTTACTGAGCTTACCGTTATACTCTTCTGCTTTGAAGAATTGGCACCGCAAAACTTCGGGACATTCGCGTACTCACGTACGTTTTGTACGCTCCGCTCGCTCACCCCTTGTTTTACGTTCCAATTCTCCAAATCATTTGAGTATACCTCCGTAGGTAAATTAAAACTTTTCTCCTCAGTTGACTCAGGCTCTGACAAATTTTGTTCATCTGAACTTATCGTTACCTCAGGAGGCAAATTAAAGCTTTGCTTCGTAGTTGACTCAGGCTTTGGCAAACTTTGTCCACAATTTTGTCCACAAGAACAATTTTTTTTGCCGCATCTAGATATTATAGATATATCTATAGATGCGTTTTTTTGAAATTTTTTTACAGCTGAGTGGTAATTTTTTTCCGGTTGAGTGGAAATTTTTTTATGGCTAAATTGGATATTTGTGTGATTAAAGTGATAAGAATTATTATTAGCTTTACGAAAACTTGTAAATTTCTTAAGAAGTTTGATACATAAAATATTACGGCATTTTATGTTATATTTGATCGTAGTAACTAAAGTGCAATCAATGAACCCACTTGTTTGTAATTCTAGTAGACATTGTTTAACCCGTCTTTGACAAACTCCTAGTTCTTTTTCGAAAAAATGATAGCCCTCTTGTAACTCTTGTGTATTATTATAACGATTAGTTTTTATACAAGAAACTATCAAAGATAGAAGTTGACGAGAAGTTTTAGTTAATTGCTTACCACAATTATTAGTAAGGTTTCGCCATTCAGGTGGGACAAAATTACCGACTATATTATAAAAGATAATATCTTGATTTTCAACTAAAACGTCGGAAAAATTAACGGTTCTGTCATATTCTCTCCCCGTAAACAACGGTTAAAAATAGACTATTTTGTACGTCAAATTTGGGGGGTTTTGTTAAAAAACCAAAATGAAACCAAAATGAAAATGTTTGAGTGAAGTTACAAAGCCCTGAGAAGATGGGGCGAAAGACGGGACTTGAACCCGCGACCCTCAGATCCACAATCTGATGCTCTAACCAACTGAGCTACATCCGCCATATAATCTGTGCTAAAGTAAATTATTATCACTTGTAAGTCAAGTATATTTATAGCTAACCAGACTGTCTATTAGCGAGGAGCTACTTCCGTAGCAACGAAACAATCCAAAAGACCAGAAATGGATTGCTTCGTCGGCTCACGCCTCCTCGCAATGACGAAAGTGCTTTACTCAATGGTATTATTTTACTAATTCATCTAGTTTACCTTCTTTGTCAAGTGCATAAAGATCGTCACACCCACCAATATGCTTATCATCAATGAATATTTGTGGTAATGTACGTTGTCCGTTGGCTTTAGCCTGCAACTCTAACCTTTGCCTTTCATTATAATTGTCTACGATTATTTCTTCGTAGGATATATTTTTTTGATTAAGTAGTTTTTTGGCCTTAGTGCAATAGGGACAATATGTTAATGTATAAATGATGACCGTATGTATAAGAATGCTTTTCATAAGAGTTATCCTATTTAATTGGTTATAAACTATTATCCATATATAATAACAAACTAGCAAGTTACAAATTAATGATAAATAATTTTTCGATAATATCTAAATATAGTCCAGCTGGCGATCAGCCAAGAGCCATTAATGAAATTATTAAAGGGCTTGAATCGGGCTTGCCTTCGCAAATACTTTTTGGTATTACTGGTTCCGGCAAAACCTTTACTATGGCAAATGTTATTGCGAGAACCGGTAGACCGTCACTTATTATGGCACATAATAAAACGTTAGCTGCTCAAATCTATTCGGAAATGAAGGCAATTTTTCCAAATAATGCCGTTGAGTATTTTGTCTCATATTATGATTATTTCCAACCTGAAGCATATATTGCAAGAACCGATACTTATATAGAAAAAGATTCTTCGATAAATGAACAGATAGATTTACTAAGACATTCTGCCACTAGGTCTCTTTTAGAACGTCGGGATGTAATTGTTGTATCCTCTGTTTCTTGTATTTATGGTCTTGGTTCACCGAGTCTTTATTATCAGATGACAATAAACCTTAAGTCTGGGGAAATTTATGCTAGAGATAAATTGCTTAATGACTTAGTAAGCTTACAATATAAGCGTAATGATGTGGGGTTTGAACGTGGGACGTTTAGGGTAAAAGGTGATAATATTGATATATTTCCAGTACATTATAACGATAAAGCCTGGCGATTGTCATTTTTTGATAATAAACTGGAGTATGTAAGCGAATTTGATCCGCTGACAGGTGAAAAATTAGCAAAATTGGATCAAGCTGTGATTTATGCTAAATCGCACTTTGTAACGCCCAAAGAAGTAGTACAAAATGCTATATCACAAATTGAGGAGGAATTACAACGACGTTTAGAATTTCTTAACACACATGGTAAATTAGTAGAGGCTCAAAGGTTAAATCAGCGTACCCAGTATGATATGGAAATGATGATGGAGACTGGCAGCTGTAAAGGTATTGAAAATTATTCTCGATTCCTGACTGGGAAAGCAAATGGACAGCCCCCGCCAACCTTATTTGAATATTTACCTAAAGATGCTTTATTATTTGTTGATGAAAGTCATGTATCTGTTCCACAAGTTAGAGCAATGTATAATGGTGATAGGGCTAGGAAAGAAGTATTAGTGGAACACGGGTTTCGCCTTCCATCAGCCTTGGATAATAGACCGTTAAAATTTGAGGAATGGCAAGATTTTAGACCTCAAACGGTTTTTGTTTCGGCTACACCGGGACCTTTTGAATTGGACGAGACAGCAGGGGTTATGGTTGAGCAAATTATTAGACCAACAGGGTTACTTGACCCAGAATGTATTATAAAACCAGCGACTAACCAAGTTGAAGACTTGCTAGGCGAAATTCAATCCACGATAAATAAAGGATTCCGTGTTTTAGTGACAACCTTAACTAAAAAAATGTCAGAAGATTTAACAAATTATCTGCAAGAATTGGGGTATAAAGTATCATATTTGCACTCTAATGTTCATACTCTTGAGCGTATTGAAATCATTAGAGATTTACGCCAAGGAACTATAGATATTATAGTTGGTATTAATTTATTACGAGAAGGTATAGATATTCCAGAATGTGGACTTGTTGCCATACTCGATGCTGATAAAGAAGGTTTTTTACGCTCTGAAGTTTCGTTAATTCAAACTATTGGTAGGGCTGCAAGGAATAGTCAAGGAAGGGTAATACTCTATGCAGATCGCATCACCAAGTCTATTGATAAGGCAGTAAGCGAGACATATAGGAGAAGAAAAATTCAGGAGGAATATAATAGACAGCATTCTATAATACCCCAGACAATTAATAGTCATATCCATGCACTAATCAAATTAGAAAAATTGGATAATAAATTAGACAATAAAAAACAAGCTCATATATTATTGGACAATCCAGTAAAATTAAAAGCTCATATCAATAAATTGAAAAAAGAAATGTACTCAAAGGCTAGTAATTTGGAATTTGAACAAGCAGCAAAAATACGAGATCAAATTAATATGCTGGAAGAAGCTGCATTAGAGCTAACTTAATTTAAAGCACTTCCTGTTCCAATGGTCTGCTAATAAATCAGCAATTATAAATTCAAAAATATCACAAAAATAATGATAATTGCTATTAGTGGAACAAAGAAACCTGTTATATTATAGATATAATAAAAAAAAAGTAACTTACATGCATAAAATTAATCCGGTGCATCCTGGCGAAATACTTAAGACTGAATTCTTGGAACCTTTCGGTATTTCAGCTTATAGATTAGCTAAAGATATTGAAGTCCCAATTAATAGAATAACAGAGATAATTACGATATGTTTAATTTGTTGGTAAAGCAAGCTGTTTTGTAAAATTGGAATATTATATATGTATACTAAAAGATTAGAAGCGTCTGTAACGCATGATATCTTAGTCCAACTTGATAATCTTGGTTGGATTGTCGATGAAAAAGACCCAAAATGTAATGTTTTTCAACAAAGAGTGAAACTTACAAAGCAAAAAGAATTACTTAGAGGTAAAATACCTGACTTTGTATTATACAAGGAAGGAAGTAACGAACCAATAATAATAATTGAGGCAAAAAAACCGAATGAAACTATACAATCAGCAATGCACCAAGCATTGAATTTGTATGCTAAACCACTAAATACGCCACTTATATTTGCTTATAATGGAAGTTATATTGAAACACAATATCTGTATAATGGACGTAATCTTAAAATTGACGGGGAAGATGTAAGGCAATTTGTAAATCACCATACGGCACTGAGATTTGTTAATGAGGGCTCTGAAATACTATCTGCGGTAAATTTTATTCAGCATTCAAGAGACGAGCTTATTAAGGTATTTAAAAGTGCAGCTAATTTACTAAGAGAGGATGGATTGCAAGCAGGTCTTGATAGATTTGGGGCATTTTCTGATATTTTGTTTTTAAAAATTCTTGATGAAATTTCTGTTCTAAAAACGTGGGGAGGTGAAGAAAATACATTAGATGAGTATCTTAGATGGAGTTCATTTTCTCAGAAAAAAGGAAACGAATTGTATCAATATGTGAAAGATGTTGTGTGGATTAAGATTAACAAGAAATATGGTGATATTTTTAGCGAAACATTCCCTATTAATTCACCTGATATTTTTGAAGAAATTATTTACGAGCTTTCAAAACTTAACCTTACAGCTTCAGATAGTGATGTGAATGGAGATGCTTTTGAGTATTTTTTAAAAAATGCTTACCAAGGCATTAAAATTAAAGATTTAGGAGAATATTTTACACCTAGAAACATTGTAAGAACAATGATAAGTATGGTTAATCCTAAAATTGGTGAAACCATTTATGACCCTTTTTGTGGTACAGGAGGGTTCTTAATTGAAGCTTTTAGATATTTAAAAATCAGAACTTCGTTTAATGATGAGATGCAAAATATTCTAAGAAAAAAAACAATTTACGGTTCTGAGATTACTGTTAATGCAAGAATTGCAAAAATGAATATGATTTTGTTCGGAGATGGACATAGTAATATCAAAAAACAAGATACCCTTTCTGATTATGTAAATCAAAAATATGATATTGTAATTACAAATCCACCATATTCGCAACAAACAAGGTTTGGGTATTTATATCCCATTCAATCAAATAATGGTGATGCTATTTGTTCTTTGCATTGCTTTGAAGCTTTAAAGCTAGGTGGTAGAGGTTGTTTACTTGTAAAAGAAAATTTTGTTTCAGATGGGGGAGATGTTGGAAAGGTAAGAGAGTATATTTTTAATAACTCATCAAATGTTTCTATTGTTTCATTGCCAAGAAAGTTTTTTGAACCTTACACACCAACAAAAACAAGCATTGTATATTTCGAGAAAAACAGAAAGATATCAAACACGTTCTTTTTTGCAGTTAATGCGGTTGGTCATGAACTTGGCTCAAGAAAGAAGCCAATTAAAGACAATGATTTACCAGCCGTACTTGATGCTTTCAATAATAAAAAGACTGTTTTGGAAATTGAATCTGCTATAATACCATCAACTGAAATCGCCAAGAATAGCTATAGTTTATGGATTTATGATTATTTTGATATTTTTGCTAATTTAAAAGGCGATATTATAAAACTTGGTGATTATATTGAGGAGATAGCAGAAAAAACAGAACCGTCTTTACAGCCAGTTACAGATTTTAGAATTTTAGGTGTAAGTAATAGTATTGGTGTTTTTGACAATGAGATTTTAAAAGGTGAAGACATAAACCAAAAATACAAGCAGGTTCAAGCTGGAGATTTGGTATATAATCCGCATAGGATTAATGTTGGTTCTTTAGGTTTAGTTTGCGAAGATTTAAGCGGTGGTTATGTAAGTGGTATCTATATCGTATTTAGAGTTTTGAAAAAATTCCAAGACACTCTACCATCCGAATATTTATTACATATCTTAAAGTCGAAATATTATTTATCCACTATTGGCAAATACGATACAAAGTATGGAGCTGTTAGAGCAAACTTAACTTATGAACAGCTTTGTAATATACAGATACCATTACTTAAAAAAAATGGAATGGAAGAATTTTTAGAAAAAATAAGTAAACTAAATAATATCACGGAAGAATTTCAGAAAATTAAAAATAATCTTAAAGAATCTATACATGAAATTTTACCTCATTTATGAATTAAGTAGAATTTGTAATTTTATGTTAGTCAGGAAATGATTGTGAAAAGTTTTAAGTGTAAAATGGTAATAGACTTCCTGCATAAGTCAAAGATAGTTGAAGGATTTTTAGAAGAAACGAAGCCGAGTACCGCAGCGTACATAGACGTACGTGAGGAGCGGAGGCGAGTTTCGACGACAAAATCACCAACTAGATTGACTTATGCAGGAAGTCTAATGCTTACGAAGTAGAAATAATTGTATCATAAATAAAAGGTAACTTATATGCATAAAATTAATCCGGTGCATCCTAGGAGACTGTCGGAAATGACTAAAGCAATTCTATATTTGGCTCTTTTTGGCTGCGAATAAACATGATTTTCTTGAAATAGGTACACTATTCCTGCGAAAATCCTATTTATTCTCACCGAAAAATAGCTCAAAATATAATTAATTAGTCATCTCCGACAGTCTCCTAGCGAAATATTTAAGGCTACGTAGCATTCGCGTACTCATGCCTTGTTTATTGTCCCCATTCTTCAAATCATTTAAGTTATGTTAGGTAATCCGAATTAGATTATTTGACATAAAGCAAGGAATTGCATACTATACCGCAATTATAATGTCTTTGGAGAAAGCATGTCATCAAATCGATTATATTTATTTCGAGATACGCGTTTTTTGCCTATCTTCATAGTACAATGTTGTGGTTGTCTGAATGATAATATACTAAAAAATGCGTTAATTATATTAATTACTTATAAACTATCTAGTCAATTGGTGGAATCAACCCAATTGCTTGTACTAGCTGCTAATACTATTTTTGTATTACCTTTTGTAATATTTGCAAGTATTGCAGGGCAAGTGGCTGATAGATACGAGCGATCAACTTTAGTTAAAATCATTAAATTATTTGAACTATCCATAGTGCTTTTTGCTACTTATGGATTTTTCAATAATAATTTAGTAATACTTTTTTTGTCTATATTTCTTATGGGTATACATTCGACATTTTTTGGACCAATCAAGTATAGTGTTCTGCCAGACCATTTATACCGAAATGAGTTATTGGGAGCTAATGGATTCGTTGAGGCAGGAACATTTATTTCTATTTTAGTTGGTACTATTATTGGAGGATATTATACCATAAGTGGCAATTTAATAATCACTATTCTGATAATAATTTCTATAGTTGGCGTCGTTGCTAGTTATTTTATGCCAAAATCGAATAATTTTAACTGTGAAATTAAAATAAATTTAAATTTATTTCGTGAAAGTATAGAAATGATTAAATATGCTAAAACTAAAAAGCAAGTATATCTGTCAATTCTTGGTATATCTTGGTTTTGGTTTATCAGTGCAGCAATACTTGCTCAAATTCCATCTCTTGCTAAAGATACTTTTGGAGCAGATGAAAATGTTGCTAATTTGTTCCTTGCAACATTTTCAATTGGAGTAGGGGTTGGTTCTTTTTGGTGTAGTAAGATTCTTGGAAATGAAATTACCACGAAATATGTTTTTGTCTCGGCGATTGGTATCAGTATATTTGGTATTGATTTATTTTTTGCCAGTCGAATTAGTGCAGTTCATTATGAACCGGAACAGTTAAAGAGTATATTTGTCTTTTTATCTAAAAAGCATAATTGGCGGATCATTATCGATTTATTTTTTATAGCTGCTATTGCTGGACTATATATTGTTCCACTTTTTGCAGTATTACAATATTTGAGCTCCTCAGCTCATCGTAGTAGAATAATTGCTATAAATAATTTTGTTAATGCTATATTTATGGCCGGGTCTACTGTAATACTTTCGCTGTTATTCTATTGGGGATATTCGATACCATCCGTTATATTATTTATTAGCCTGCTTAACATAGTGGTAGCTTATTATATTTATCAATTAATTCCTGAAGTAAAAATAATACCTTTTGCTGTTCACCGAGCTATTTTGAAATTTCTTTTTGATTGTATGTACAGAGTGGAGGTGAAAGGTATTGAAAATTTTTATAAAGCTGGCAAAAGATCAGTAGTTATCGCCAATCATATTTCATATCTTGATCCTGCATTACTTGCAACTTATCTACCTGAAGAAATGACTTTTGCCATTAATACAACTATGGCTAAAGTGTGGTGGGTCAAACCATTTTTAACAATGGCAAAAACTTTACCAATTGATCCCACTAATGCAATGGCTATAAAGAGTTTGATTAGGGAAGTGCAGAAAGATAAAAAAGTCGCTATATTCCCCGAAGGAAGAATAAGTATTACTGGTTCCTTAATGAAGATATATGAAGGACCTGGCATGATTGCTGAGAAAGCTGATGCAACAATTTTACCTGTAAGAATAGATGGTACACAATTTACTCATTTTTCTAAACTTAAAAATATACTAAAAACACGGATGTTTCCTAAAGTTACTATCACTATTTTGTCACCAATAAAATTTTCTGCTAATCAGAATATAGATAATAGGGAAAAACGTAAATATATAGGTCAGGCTCTCTATGATATCATGGTTGATATGATATTTGAAAGTTCTGATTACCAGAATACTATATTTCAGTCTCTCATTGATACAGCAAAAGCTTATGGTTTTAACAAAAAAATAATACAAGATATTGATGACAAGTCTGTTACCTATCGCCAATTAATATTACAATCTTTTACTTTAGCAAATTTAATAAAACAGGATACAGAAGTAGCTGAGTATATAGGTATTATGCTACCTAACATGGTTGAAACTATTATTACTTTTTATGCTATGCAAGCCTGTTCTCGTCGACCAGTGATGATTGATTATATGAGTGAGGTTAGCAATATAGTGGCTTCATGCGAAACAACGTCAGTTAAAACAGTATATACTTCAAAACAATTTGTCGAAAAAGCTGGGTTACAAGAAGTGGTGGCAAATATCTTAAAAGTTAATATAAAAATTATTTACTTTGAAGATTTAACACCAAGAGTTAGTTTATATTTAAAAATTAAGGCTGTGATTGGTAGCTTCTTTCCACAAAGTTATTACAGCAATATATGTGCTAGTTATGATGACAATGATCCGTCAGTTGTAGTATTTACTTCAGGTATTTCAGCAACCCCTAAAGCTGTAGTATTATCACATAGAAACCTGCAAGCTAATAGATGCCAGGTTCTAGCTAAGTTACATTTTAGTCTGGATGATTTTGCCTTTATGGCTTTACCATTATTTCACTGTTTTGGTTTATCTGGCACAATAATGATGACACTTAACGGTATACCAGCGTTTCTTTATCCTTCTCCTTTACATTATCGGAGTGTTCCTGAGGTAATATATGACATCGGAGCAACGATTATCTTTGGTACGGATGTATTTTTGCATGGTTATGCCACCTGTGCTCATCCTTATGATTTTTATTCTATAAGATACGTGTTTGCCAGTAGTGAGAAACTTAGAAAAGAAACAACGCAATTATGGCTTGATAAGTTTGGTATAAGAATTTTTGAAGGATATGGTACATCTGAAACATCTCCAATAATAGCGTGTAATACTCCAATGCATTATCGTGGTGGAAGTGTAGGTCGTTTGATGCCCAAAATAGAATATTATATTAAAGCAATTAACGGAATAGAAGAAGGGGGACAACTATTTATCAAGGGACCAAATATTATGCTTGGCTATATGGACTCTAATAACCCTGGGGTTATTCATCCGACATCATCAGAAGATTTGGGTCTGGGCTGGTATGATACTGGAGATATTGTAAAAATTGATAAAGATGGTTATCTTACATTATTAGGTCGTACTCAACAATTTGTTACAATAGAAGAAGTGATATCACTGGTATTAATAGAGGATTTAGCTAATATGATTGATGTTGATAGTAGACATGTAGCTATTTGTCCTGATGATGGCAATAAAGACAGACAAATTTTCCTCTTTACCACCAGTCAGACTATGAATAGGGGGAATTTTATAGAAATGATGTCCAAAAATTTAGTATATTTAAAACATAATAGTATACCAGCAAGCCATTTACCAGAGATTATCCCTGTTAAAGAAATACCGATTCTACCAATAGGTAAAGTAAATTATCGGCAAATAACTAAAATGCTTGAAAATTATAGAAAAGTAACTAAAATGCTGTGATAAGGTAAAGAACTTATAATTTAATAGAAAAATTGATATAGCTAGCATTATACCAGTTTACTATGGATAAATGCTAATCTGGTTAGCTATAGGCAAAGTAATTGTTGATTTACTATTTTGAGTACAAACCTTCTTTTGCAACCTAAATATATTTAATAGAAAAGATATTATGCATAATGTTATTAGTAAAATATTATTGATTATTGTCGTTGTTCTAATAGCATTATTTGCTTATAAAACTATGAAGACTCCTAATGCTGTTTCTGCCACGGTTTCGATTAACACTGCAGATCAGCAATTATTAGAAAAAAAAGAAGCAGTAGAAAAAATTGAGCAAATTGTAAAAGAATATTTACTAAATAATCCTGAAGTAATAATTCAGTCAATAGAAGGTCTCCAAAGACGTAAAATGCAGGAAATGGAAATAAAAACTGGTGAATATATCAAAGATAATAAATCTGAAATAGAAAATTCTCCTACATCTCCAGTACTTGGTAATCCGAATGGCGATATAATCATTGCTGCTTTTTATGATTATAATTGTAGTTATTGTAAAAAAGGTAGTTATTTTATTAATCAGCTAATCAAATCAGATATAGGTGTTAAAGTCGTTTTGCGACTATACCCACTTCTTGGTGATGCATCTAATTATGCAGCAACTATTGCTTTGGCTGTTTATAAGACCACTCCTGATAAGTTTCGGGATATTCACAATGGTTTAATGGAGCTAAAACCTATCACCAAAGAATCTGTAGAAAAATTGTTAATAGCAAATGATTTAAATCTTGAAGTAATTGCAGGAGAAATTGATAAAGGGGAGATACAAAATCTTCTCGACAAAAATATTAAATTAGCGAAGGGTTTAAAAATACAAGGAGTTCCTGCTTATATTATTAATGGTAAATTAATGGCAGGAATGATGGATTTGGAACAATTGCAAAAAATAATTGCTGATATAAGAAGTCAAAATAAATAATGATACTGGTATAGCTAATCTGATTAGCATTACTCTGTCTATTGGCGAGGAGGTGCTTTAGTAGCTCCTCGCGATCTACCCTATATACAGAATGAATAGCAGTTGTGTTATTCTTCTAGATTTAATTAATATATTAAAACAACAATAGGGAGACCCAAAATGGAATATAAGAGCTTGTCCGCAAACTAAAATTAAGGTATGATAGAGGTGAATAAAGTATTATTAGCAAGAAGTATAAAAGAATGAGCAGAAAAAATTATCCAACAGATTTAACAGATGAAGAAT
>JAHFPS010000028.1 GCA_023269695.1 Rickettsia sp. | reverse complement strand
TTACATTAATAATCATTCAGATGCTCATCAGTCTAATAATATTAGTAATATCTCTTTAGAGTAATAGCGACTTCCAGTCTAGATATCAACCCACCAGCTTCAGCTGGTTGTTATTGAGTTGCTGCATTTCTAGCTCAAAACGCTCTTTTTGTTCAGCTTGGGCTTGTAACAAAGCTGATAAAGTATTCGCTGTCTCATGAATTTGGTATAGTTCCTGCAGATGCTTTTGTTCCAAAATAATAGCTTCACGCAAATTGGCTAATTTTTGAAACTCATCCAACAATTGTTCCGATAAATTATCAATTTTCTTAATAGTCTTTGATTTTAAAGTACTTAAGTCAGTTAATATATCATCTGATGAATTATTAGTTGCTTTAGTTACTATTTGTTGTTTCTCTTCCTGCTTTTTTTGTTCTTGAGGACTGGCAAGCTGTTTGTCAGTTAATTTTGTTAGCACCTCATTATAGGCTGTTAAGATCTGATCCTTAGTACTTTTAACCGAAATTTCTTGAATGTTATGTTTTTTTGTCATCTTCTTAAAATTACTTATAATTTATTTACTCTCAATAACAACCAGATGAAGCGGTTCTGTCGCATCTATAAAACTGGGAATCTACACTACAACTTATGATTAATACTTGTTATTATATTATAATGCTTAATATATATTTTTGTGAATTAAATCCTATTAACAAGTAAGATACGATTTTTCACTTATATACTTTAAGTTGTGGTAAAAATATTTCATTTTACAGATGCAACAGAACCTAAATGGTTGCTAGGTATCATTTGTTTTAACCTAAAATTATCAAATGATTCCTTTTGACAAGCTTTATAACCTTGCATTTTTACACTCTATATTCTGTATAAAAATACAGCTTTATTCTATTCTATTTTCTTACTTTTTCAACACTCCGTCTTGACTTCTACACTCATGAGCTACCACACTAAGGCTATGCCATGGGTTTACTATTAGTTTGAGTGTGCCAAAGCTTGGCATATATACCTTGCTGCTGTAATAGTTCCGCGTGACTGCCTTGTTGGACAATCATGCCTTGATCTAATACCAAGATGCGATTAGCATACTTAATAGTATTCAATCTATGAGCAATGCTAATCACTGTACGATTACGGCAGATCTGATTCATATTAGCCATAATAGCTGCTTCAGATTCATAATCAAGTGCTGAAGTTGCTTCATCTAAAATTAAAATCCTTGGATTTACTAACAAAGCTCTAGCAATAGCTATTCGCTGACGTTGACCGCCAGATAGACCACTGCCTTTTTCACCGATCATGGTTTGATAAGCTTGTGGTAATCGTCTAATAAAACCATCTGCACCAGCTAATCTTGCTGCTTGTACAATTTCTTCTTCACCAGCTTCTGGACAACAGAGCTTAATGTTTTCTAATATTGATCCAGCAAATAACATGTTGTCTTGTAATACCACACTCATATTGCAACGTAATGAGGTAGGATCAGCTATGGCTATATCCATACCATCTACTAAAATCTGACCATGCTGAGGAGTATAGAGACGTTGTAATAATCTAGTTAGCGTACTTTTACCTGAACCAGACGGACCAGTAATACCGATGAATTCTCCTGGTTGTATTACAAAGGATAAATCTCTTAATATTTCTGGTGTATCAGCTTGATAACGAAAACGCACATATTGAAACTCTACTTTTCCAGTTAATTTTGGCATAGTAGCGACTCCCTTACCAACTGCTTCTGATTTAGTATCTAAAATATCTCCAATACGGCGTAATGCTATTAAACTATGCTGAAACTCTTGCCATATTTGTGCTAATCTTAAAATTGGTTGAGTTATATGATTAGCAAGCATATTAAAGGCGACTAGCCCTCCAACTGTTAACTCATGTTGTAGTACAATCTTAACGCCAAACCATAATAACAAGGCTGAAGTTAATTTTTGTATTAAGCTAACTCCTTGGCTAGCAATGATCGCTACCTTCTTAGCTGAAAATATCGTCCGTAACTGACAAGCTAAAACTTGTTTCCAACGCTTTAAAAACGCTGATTCTGTAGCAGTAGTTTTTAATACCTCAATACCAGTAATAGTTTCAGTTAAATAAGCTGTAGCTAGGCTACTCGCGTCATATTCTTTGGTAACTCGCTGTCTTAATATTGGACCAATACTTAACCAAAACACGACATATAATACTAAGGATCCAAGTACTATCCAAGTTAATATTTTAGCATAATTAAACATTACTACTAAAAACATCAGAATAAAAATAATATCTAATACCAACATTAAAGCCGAACCAGTTAAAAATTGACGAATCTGGTTCATTTCACGCACACGAGCAACAATCTGACCAGTTTGTCGCTTACTAAAATAGCTTAGTGGTAAGGTTAACAAGTGACGATATAATTTACCGGAAAGTTCAGAGTTAATCTTACTGGCTAGATTGGTAAAGATTTTACCTCGTAAATAACTAAATAAAGGCTCAGCTAAAGCAAGTGCTAATATAGCAATAGCTAGTACATTTAAACTTGAAATACTACGACTAACTAATACTCGATCTATAACATTTTGGAATAATTTAGGACCTACTAAAGCAATTAACTGCAACATTAATGATAAGGCTAATACATCACGTAACTGATTTATATGCCGCAATATCGAAGGCAAAAACCAATTAAAGCTAAATTTAACATCTGTAATTTGCACTTCTTGCTCTGCTAATAATATTATTGGTAGGTTATATTTACTATTATTAGCTGTAGGAAGTAGCTCCTTATTAAGCTCCTCAGTAGCTACATCATAACGCCACCAATATTCTGTTTCAACTTTTTCAATCACACTCCATTGATTATCTAAACAAACTAATATAGGCAAGGGTAATGTTTGCAGATCACCACTAATTTCTTCATAATATTTTGCCCGCAATCCTACTTGTCGAGCTGCTCGGCAAACATCTATCCATGTTAATTCTTGGCAATCTATACCAAGTTTATGACGTAACAACTCCTCAATTGCTAATATTTGAAACTGTTTAGCAGCTTTAATAATTGCTGGTATACCATGTTTACCAATAATCATCTTTTGACCCATTATGGTTCTCTCCAAGCTTCTGATTTATATTCTTGAACTGGACTTAATAAATAGTCAATGACTCGGCGTTTACCAATTTTAATCTCAGCAACAACAGACATACCAGGAGTTAAAGTAACTAAATTATTATCTATCATGATATGATTTTGAGCTAATTCAATCTGAGCTGGAAATATTAATTCAGAACTTGACTCATTAAGTTTAACTGAATCAAGAGAGATACTTTGTACTTGACCACTAATAGTACCATAACGGCTATATGGAAATGCTTCAATTTTAACTGTTACAGATTGCCCAGGGCTAATAAAACCTACATCTTTATTGGCAATATTGACTTCTGCTTGTTGCGGTGCATCATGAGGCGTAATCATCATTAATGTCTGAGCACCTTGTACAATCCCACCAACAGTATAAACAGCTAGTTGTTGTACTATACCATCCATTGGTGCTCGTAAGATTTGTAAGCGATCTCGCTCTTGGACTTTAGCTAGCTCTTGTTCTGTTGTTGACAAAACAGATTGGGATTTATTTAAATTATCATGCCACTCACGGTATTTTTGGGCAATATAACTAACTTTATTCTCACGTATTGTATTTGCACGAGCCTTTAGCACTTCCAATTCCTGCTGTTTAACTGTAATTGATAGCTCAGTTTCTAATGCTTCTTTTTCTTTCGCTAATAACTCAGTTTTAGATACAAATTTAGACTTTAACAACTCACGACTTGGAGCAAGGCGTTGTTGAATATTATGTAGCAATTTTTGTAGCCCCACTATGCCAGCTTGATTAGCTATTTGTTCAGATTGATTAGCTGCTAATTCAGCATCAAATTTCGCTAAGATTGCTTGATGTTCCTGCCAAATACTAATAAGATAAGCCTTGGATCTTATTGCGGCTAATTCTTCAATATGATCTGGTATTATAAGTGCATTTAATGGCTCGTCACTAAGTAATACTTGATAACGGGCTAATTCCAGTTGCTGAAAAGATATTTGTTCTTGAAGACGACGAATTTCTTGCGTAATTCCTACTATATTAAGCACTAACAACCTATCACCACACTTAACATGTTGTCCATTCTTAACAAGAATCTCTGCTACTTCACTTAATTCATAGGCCTGAATAGTTTGAGAACGGCTAGGTAAAATTAATCTACCTGTAGCAGTAGCATGAATATCTAAATGACCAAAACAAGACCAAATTAATGCTAATAATACTAGTATGCTTATTGCAATTGCTGTAATTCTAGCAGTAGCAGAAGGTGGAGATTCTATTAATTCAAGATGAGATGGTAAAAACTCATATTCTGCATAGTGAGATTGAAAATAAGACCTAGCTCGATACCAACAAAATCTAATTTTACTAGTAATATTTTTAAGCTTATTATTTAGTTTATCTTGCTGACAGTAATTTTTTAACAATAATAATTGTTTTATTATATTCATCCAACTGCCTGCCGTAAATCTTGTTGTAGTTGCCACAAGTAAGCATATTTACCACCTAATATTAACAGCTCCTGATGTGTCCCCTGCTCGATAATGCTTCCTTGTTGTAATACAATGATACGATCACATTGTTGTACGGTAGATAAGCGATGAGCAATAGTAATTACTGTACGGTCATAAGCTATTTTAGCCATATTAGCTTGGATCACAGATTGTGATTCATCATCCAAACTACTTGTTGCTTCGTCAAAAATTAGTATTTTAGGTTTAATTAATAAGGCTCGAGCAATAGCAATACGTTGACGCTGTCCTCCTGATAACGAACTACCACCTTCGGCAATAACTGTATCATAACCAAGTGGCAAACGTAAAATAAACTCATGAGCTCCAGCAAGTTTAGCAGCTTTAATTACTGCCTCTAAAGGAGCTTGTGGTTGTGATATTGCTATATTATCACGAACAGTACTATTAAAGAGGTAGTTTTCCTGCAGTACCACTGCCACTTGTGTTCGTAAATGATATGCATCTAAATTATTTAATAGCTCTTTATCAAGTAATATCTGTCCTTGTTCTGGTAAAAAGAGTCGTAATAATAAATGAGCCAGTGTACTTTTACCAGAGCCTGATTCACCTATTATACCAATTTGCTCGCCAGATGGAATATATAATGAAATGTCTTGTAGCACCAAAGGAGCTGTTGGTTGATAACGGAAACTAACTTGCTTTAGGGTAATTTCACCTTGTAAATCAGCTTTTTTGCCTTCAAACTCTTGTTCTACCGATAAATTCAAAGTATCACCAAGTATATCTATTGCCACTTGTGCTTGGATAAATTTACGCCATAACTCAACTAATTTAGCTAAAGGTTGAGCAAAATGCTGCGATAGCATATTAAATGCAATTAATTGACCAAGAGTAATCTCCAGATTAATCACTGCTCTAGCTCCACACCATAAAATTAGAGTACTAGTTACTTTACCAACTCCCTGAACTAAATGTTCAGATAAAGAAGAGAATATTTGTGTTTGATAACTAGTGCTTACTAAATTTCGAGTTTGCTCCTCCCAGCGTCCCGTTAAACGTGACTCTATTGCTAAACTTTTAATTGTTTCAGCTCCAGCTATAGTTTCAGTGAGAAAGGCAGTATTAGCTGAACTGTAACGAAACTGAGTCTCTAATTTTGCTTGTAGCGGCTTAGTAAACCACCAAGCTACCATGATATAAAAAGGTATAGAAATAAGCACTATTATAGTTAATGTTGGGGATATTAACCACATTACTACTAAAAATATACCCATAAAACTAATATCAACAAATAGAGTAAATAGTGAGCTACTTAAAAATTCTCTAATACTATCTAATTCACGGACACGAGCTACTAATGAACCAACTGAGCGATTTTTGAAATAAATTAAAGGAAGTCCAAGAAGATGCTTTACTAGTTTAATACCAAGTAAAATATCAATACGTTTTACTGTATGATTATATTGGTATTCCCGTAATCCTTTTAATAAAACCTCAAAAATACTAGTAATTACTAAACCAAATACTAATACATCTAGTGTAGCTATAACTTGATAAGCCAAAACCTTATCCATCACTATTTGAAAGAATAAAGGTAACACCAATCCCAGTAACTGTAGTACTAGTGAAAAGAGCAGTATTTCAGCTAAGATATAGCGATATTGCCAAAAAACCGGTACAAACCATGATATGTTGAATTTAAGTGATGAAGTAGATAAGATAATCACTACACCACTCCATTGGTGGCATAGTTGCTCTCTAGACCATAACTCAATATTAGACTTAAATGGATGTTGCACTAAAGCGTTATCTTGATCCATCTTAGCAAGTACTATGTACTCTCCATCATTAGCAAGAAATGCTAATGGTAAATCTTTATGAGTAAGGTAATGATATGTTATATGCTTCTGTTTTAGTTTTACTCCATAAGTTTTATTAAGCTCATTAAGGTTAGAACTAATATTTTTATTAGGTGATGGTAATATATCTTCAGTAATCTTGATTCCTGTTAGCTGTAATAATAATTTACTACAAGCTATAGCACTCCGTATATTACTTATTACATTTTTCATAAATCCCCACGTCAAGCATTAACAAATTAAGTGAAATGTAATTAACCTGAATTCGATATAACAAGTTACATACTTACGCTATGTTATCTCAAGTATGACTAAAAACCTTGGTCAAAAGCCATTTTTCATAATGGGAAATTTTAATAATATCCCAGTACTAAGGCACTTGTTCTCAATAACAACCAGCTTCAGCTGGTTGTTATTGAGTTTAAAATCTCATTTTAAGTATAGTTAGGAACTATTTGAGGATATTGGTCAATTACATGGTTTAAATTTGTTGTACTACAATATCCCATACTATTGTCCACATGTAACGCTGACATGCAGTGAACTAGATGTGCATGAGTTAAATATCTTGAATTACATTGTTGACTGTCGGCTTGCTGAAATCCTTGCTGTTGATAATCAGTAGTATGAATACATTCAATAGATTCTTTCAGTTCTATTTGTAGAACTTTAAGGTTCTCATTAAGTTCTGTAATTATTTCAGTGTTAACAGTAGATTGCTTACTTAATTCTGCTATTTCTTCTATACGATCTTCCAAAATATTTCTAGCCCATTGTATATTCTCTTCACTGACCTCAGATGATAAAGTTTTTAGTAAACTCTCAATGCTTTTAATACTAACTTGCCACTCGCTTCGTTGTTGAGTAGTAATTTCAACAATGCTTGAATTTAAAGAAGCATTCTCTTCATTAGTAACATGCGTCTCCTCTAAACCTAATAATACCTTAGCCCTAGTTACTAGCTCCCTTATTAACTTATCAACACCAAAAACACGAGCTAACATTAATTGGGCATTTATCTGATCTAAACTAGGGGGTATAATGCTTGGAGCATAAACTAAATTTGTATGATTTCCTGCACAATATACTGATGGACGTCCATAAAACTCAACAGTACGACAATTTTTATAACTATCACCTTGTATAGAATAACCTTTCGCTTCGATAGCATTAGATACTTGATGAATGTTACTAAAAATCTTAGCTTGACCATGAGGTAATGTACAACTCATAGCATCAGCAGTATATTCTTGACTGTTAGTATAAACATAAGGTACACAATTTATTTCTTGATTTTCAGTACTAAATGGTGGAGTTGAATGTTCATGGTTATTGTTAGGAACTTCATAATTATGTTGTGATTTTATATTAGTATTTATATCACTTAGATAAGGCTCAGTACTGCTATCTAATCTTGATGCATCATGGTAAGTGCTAGGTAAAATTTGTGCCACCTTTTCAAAAGAGTTAGGACTTAAATAGTTCACTGCATCTACCATTGTTGATCTTATATTTTTGACTAATTTAACTGACCAAGATTCTAATCTAGATGCACCAGAAGAGATAGGTTGAACAAAATCATTATTATAGAAAGAAGATAATTGTTCCTGGTTATTTTCTACACCATCAATGACATCACCTCGAACTATAAGTATATCTTCTTCATTTGCATCAGCTTCACGACGATTACGTAGATATTTAGTACCATTATATATAGTTTTTAGCTCTTGTTCTTCAATATTTAAGCTTAGTTGTGTTGTACTTTCAGGTTCAGATTGATCTGATAACATTTCTTCATGTGTTGACCCAACTTTCCATTCTATACCATCTTCTGTAAGAAGAATAATTTTTTTATAACCGTAGGAATTGTCAAAAACTGGTACTAAGGATGATACACCAATGTTATAATCGTAACTTATTCTCATAGGTGTATTATCATTCAAAAGTATATGCAATTTTTTATACCAATCATTTTGAAATATATTCTCTAATTTAACCTTTACTAAAGAATTTATTGCTGGAATATATTGTGTAATCTCTCCTTCACTGTTCACACGAATTCTACCTTCATTTTTATAATAGAATAATTCAATGAACAGATCTCTTCCGTATTCAGAAATTCTGAACTGCAATTTTTGATATAGGTTTTTCTTTATTTGTTGTGATAAAGGACGAAAATCTATAATAGTACTATATTCAACCTGACTGAAAGTAACGTCATAAGTACCATTTTCAAAACGGAAATCTTTAACAGGATTGTGAATATCTTTCATGATTTGAATTGTTTTGTCAGTACTATTAAGCTGATCCTGTATTAAGTGTTTATAGTAGTCTGTTTTCTTGTGCTCATGACTGCTCAATTCTAAATCATATAACAATTTGTTCTTATATTCAGGTAACAGATCATTAATACGATTCTTTAATTCAGTTAACTCAAATGCCTTTAAATCACAATTCTGAAGGAAACTAACTTGATCTTGGAATGAAGTAAAACCTAAGGCTATGTACGCCTCAGAAATATCTATGCTACTAGTTGATACTACACATCTTAAATTATGTTCCACATCAGTACTTAACAAGTATATCTTATTGCTACTTAGTAGTGAAGCATAAGAAACCTTACTCTTCAAATAATCAGAGTCGCTGCTATCATCTCTATCTAACTTATGAATTTTTATTGAATTCAAACCTAGATCAAATTCTAGTGTGGAAATTTTATAACTATTAGAAATATACCAATTTTTCATACTGATAGTATGATTAGAATTTTTATCATTAAGTACTAAATTACTACCATTTCTATAAACTTCTATTTGCTTTGGAGAAATGTTTCTTAATATCATTACTCCTATTTTTTCTTCATCTCCATTTTGATTATGATAGATTTCAATACATTTACTAAAATCTACAATATACTCTTTTACAACACTTTCGTATTTATGCGTTTTATAATCTATAGCTTCACGAGATTTTTGTAGTAAATCAATATAATTATCATAATCACCATTATGATTACGTGAATAAATCTTATGGTCTTTCCATTTAGATAAGTTGGAATAAAAATCTTTAAGTATCACCGCTAAAGGGCTAGGATTTTCCCATATATCTTTTTCTAATAATAAAAGATCGTTACTGTCCCTATAGAATTCTATATCTTCCAAATTGTGATCAATTACAGCCTGTTTTACACTTAATGGTAGCATAAATACATTCTCATCACTGCTAGCACGATAAAAAGGTGCTAATATAACATCTTTATTTAACTCAAAAGGTATAAAAGAATTTCTATCTTTATCTACCAATATCAGATGCTGATATTCATTTCCTAAAAAGTAATTCTCTATTACAACATTATCTATTTCAGTAGTATGATTAACTTGTTTCTCAATAAAGAAACTTAAATCATTATCTTCTTGCTCTAATGAAACATCATCAATAGATGATACACTTAAAATATCTAGTTTTTCATCTTCTGACTTATTATCAATAGTCACTATACTTTCACCTGGTTCATTACTAACTATATATATGTCCTGTCCTTCTCCACCTTGAGCAAATACAGTTTGCTTATCAAGATTAATAACATCAGTGCCAGAGGAACCAATAAACATCTTATTGAATCCTTCATTTTCTGATGCACTATTAATAATACCAAAAACTTTATAATCTTTTTCTGTATGTGAAACTTCTCTATAATAATCTTTAGCAATATTAAAATTATCAAGGGAATGTTTTATATGCAGTTCAAATCTGTTAACAACAGTAGAATTGTTATTTAGTTTAGGAATAATATTACTACCATACTTGTCTATTAATGCAAAATTGGTATTATTGTTCCTATCAAGATAGTTTTGTACGTCAAGAGTGAATGTACCATTTTGACTTAACGGTATCCTGAAAGACATGACATTACTTACTGAAGAGTAAGTTATTTGATTACAATCTTTTAACAGAGCAGTTTCTGAGAAAATAATGGTTCCTTTTCCACGTACATTAATCATTGAACTTGAAATCTGATTTTCATAGCCTTCTGTCTTTGCATAGAAGGTATAAGTACTATTACCACCTTCAACTTCAGTAAAAGGTCGAACAGTTGCTTTATTACAATTTTTAACTAAATCTTTTTTATCATTACTATTACCTCCTCCACTATCTACAAAAATACGGTCATCATATAATTGATATGGTTTACAAGAAAAAACATCTACTTTATATTTTCTACCCAAATAATGTAGTTTAGGATAAACGTCCATCAAATTAGATCCTACAGAATAATTTAATAGTAACTTAACATTGATCTGAATCAAATTCCTATTTAAGAAAGATTGTTTAGTTACTGCACCATAAGGTGTTTCTGGCTTATATAGTGTGTAAGTATTACGATATCCCCTAAATTGTATTTCATCAGTCTCTTGCACTGTAATATTATCACTTGTCAACTGGCTAACATCAATAACATTAGTAGAGTTATCCATAAATTTGATATTACCCATGAACCCACTACTTAAGAACACAAATTCATTATACTTATTATTACCACCAAATAGCTCTGCTCTACTGTCATAGAGAAAGAAAATGTTATGTAATTCATTACTACCAACTATTACACCTGAGTTTATATATTTTAAATCATAGATAATAAACTTATTGTTACCTGATAGTTGTTGCTTCTGATTATGAGCAATAACTATTGAATTATCACAATAACGTGTAGCAGTTGAAACTGAATTTCTTATCTCTTTTTCAAATTCTAACCCAGTATACTGTGGCAAGCAGATCATTGTAGCATTATTACTAATATGATTTGGTATGACACGTGATAAATTGCTTGTATCAGCTGCTCTGAGCATATTAATCATTGCATAAGATCGATTAAACCCTGGTTTTCTATTATCCACTTCATGCTTAAAACACCTAACTTCAAGCAAAATTCCCCATTTGTCAAATACTACATTAGTCTTACATTCTTCAGTGGAGGAAGCTAGTTTCATTATTCCAAGTCCAGCAGCATAAGCTACCACTTTGGGAGGACTACTTTCTAAGTTTTGCCAAGCTTCTATTGCAATACTATTGACTGCGTCTTGTCGAGATGCTAAATGCTGTATATCTTTTGCCATCTCCTGAAACGATACAGTACGCCAAAAAATACTCCAATTTTCATCATGTGTTGTATCATATTTTTCTTCATACTCTATAATATTACTAACACCACTGTAAACCGCATAACCTACCATCAACCCAGAACCAACCACAATACCAGCTGGACCAGCACCAGCAGCTGTAAGTGCTACACCAGAAACAAACGAAACACTAGAAAAAGCTATGGATGCTATGTTATCTCTTACTTCTTTATCACTACAGGAATTATCAGTATTTTTTCTATTTTGACAATCTGCTAAAGCCTTTGCAGAAATACCTATATCTATAATATCAAACACGCCCCCTAGAGCTCCTGCTGCACCCTTTGCTATTTTCGTGCCATACCTTGCTCCCATTATTCCTATAGCAAACTTTGTATTATGTCCTAAAATACGTGGTACAAATTTACCTGCAGTACTTGCAGCTGTATTGACAATTTTAGGTGTAATCTTTACCATTACACTTTCAATTGGTCGTGATAAGAAAGCATAACTAAGCCCGCTTACACTTAATGCACAATCTCTTGTGCTTCCATCTTTACAAGCAACAATAGTGCCATGTGCTCCTCTTATTAATTGGATCCTACCTGCAGCATTTAATAGCCCTTGCTTTAATTTAGGATTTATTTTTGGAGCATCACTCCTTGAAAAATCACTTGCTAAATCTTTAATGCGTTCATTTTGAAGATAACTATTATATCCTCCGTCTTGAATAACATCATGTAGTAAATGCTTATACTCACCGACAATACTGCTATCACTTGCTATACTTCTTTCCTTAGCTAACTCTAACAGTTGAACATTTTTGTTTTCATCTTGGATATTTTTGCTATATTGTAGGAACTTCTGACTATCAATTTTTATCTCATCTATATTTCTTCTATTTTGTTGCTCTGCTGCATTAAATTTATCTACATCCTCCCATGAGTATAAACACTTATTAGCACTTCTTTTCTTTCTATTTCCATTTAAACACTGAGATGATGATACTGATGAATCTGATGTAAAATCGATATTTCCATTCTGAGAACCATCTCCATTTGGTTGATTATCATGTAGGACTTGCGAAAATACTTGTCTCTTATCTATAAAATATTGTTCACTATTTCTACCAAGTCTTTCAGGAGCTAGTTGCCTTCTAAGCCAAACTACATCCCTGTTCTCCCGCAACATAGTGTTAATGTCTCTAGCATTCTCAAGTGCCCAAAGACCACAATTATAACCATCTGCTTGTTGACTAATACAAATATCATGAATATTATTATCAGCTACTTGGCTTTGTTGTAAAATCTGACGAATATTGTCTGGTATCTCACTACCTAATGAGTCCGCATAATATCCATGATATTGTCCATTTTGTTGAGCGATAACTAAAGTAGTCCAATGATCACCTCCTTGGTTAACAATAAATGTTCGTGTTGGCACTTCCTGTTGCTGCACTATTCTATTATTATCAATATTATCTATAAATTGACGTATTTGCTCACGTAATTCTCCAGTATTTATGTCCTGATCACGCTCTGTAACTACAACAAGTCCTCTGCCGCTGGTATCATAGTTATTATTCATAGCATGTACATCAAACATATTGCTATATGTATTGTCAAGGTGAGCAATTCTTCTAATGTCTTGGTCTGATAACCAATATCTGTAATCAGGATTCTGTTGTAATGTC
This sequence comes from Rickettsia sp., assembly GCA_023269695.1. GTDB lineage: Bacteria > Pseudomonadota > Alphaproteobacteria > Rickettsiales > Rickettsiaceae > Tisiphia. The sequence goes on along the minus strand of JAHFPS010000028.1, from coordinate 3,341 downwards.
ACCTCTTCAAGAGTTTGTTCATTGCGCTGTATGCTTCTGCCTAATTGATGAACCTGACCAAGGAAACTACGTTCAATATCATAAGCAACAAATTGTTCCCTTGTTATCACTAAAGACTCAGGAGTTTCGGCACGACTAATAAAACCAACAGGTAACGTTACAAAGGAATTGGCTCCTTCAGTTATCGCTCTTATATTACGACTTATCCCATATCTTCTTAGTTGCACTTTTTCAGCTTTTTCAAGTTTCCTCTCCATACTACCTATAGTAACTCTACCATCACCATATTTTAATTCAAAACCAATTAACACATCACTATCAGCAGGGTTCTTACTCATCACATTGATGAACAAATCAATTCTTTCACCACCCCCTACTTGAAACTCAGACCTTACATTAATTTTAAAGTCTCCCTGACTAAATTCTATATCACTATAACTATTGAGCAATCCAGATAACATTGCTGCAAAATAAGCTTCATTTGTAATTAAAGACTTAATAGGGAATAGGCTTATTCCTATACTAGTAAACATATCACCATAAGGTCCTAAATCCACTTTATTGTCTTGACCTTTTTTAGGTTGATAACTCATCGTTGCATCAAGTGCTTTTTTTAGATTGTCCGCCTGATTAAAATCTGGCATATTATATATTTCCCAATGATTAGCAACATTTGCCTGAAAATAATCATTTACAGAATTAGTGAAATCACTAATTACTACACTACCATCTGTTAAAAACCTTAAAGAACCATCATTGCCAGATCTAGCATCAACATATACTTCTATTACTTCTTTGCAGTTAGCTTGGTTTATTATTCCATTAAGAGGAACTCTTAGTGTTGAATCGTTAATATTAACATCATCACGTCCTCCTTCATGAAAATGTACAATTAATATCCGACTATCTCCTGTATTACTTCCTGCTATTGTTCTTTCAATAAATACAGATGTAATAATACCATGGCTACGGCGAGTTCCCCTAGTTGTTTCCTTTAATTTCTTATAGGTAAGTACACGCTTATCTATTTTTTTTCCTCTAGTTTCTACTGAATTTAAAATTGAATGTCCAATAAACAACCTACTTAAATATTGTGGTTCACCCGAACCTTGAGTGCCTGGTGATAACTTATAAATTTTCTTTAATTGATTTGTGATAGTTGTCTTTATATCATCACGTCTTTCTTGACCTCTTAATATACTATTAACACTTTTAAAGATGCTTCTAATAATAGGAGCTGGAGGTTGTAACTCAGCTACACTTGTTTTAATAGGATTAGTATAATCCATATTAAAACCAACACGTACTACTCGATCAGCAAGGGTCACAAAAGGTCTATTATTCTGCTGTAAACCTTGCGTATAGCTTTCAGCTTCTCTTAACGCATGCTGAGGATTTGTTCTGCCACCTTGTTCTTGTCCAGTTTTTATTTCCACAAGAATTGGCATAGCCTTCTTAACACGCTGACTCCCACGTACTAATAAAGCTATGTCAATATAGCCCTCTATTCCTAATAATAGTTCTAAATATAACTCTAAATTATAGCGATATTTAAAATTTATTAAAGCACCAGCTATAAAGCCATGATTAGCTGCCTCTAATGCTCCTTGAATATTAGGTAATCTTCTATGATAGATTCCATTAATATCATATATGTACTCAAACAGTTTCTTAGTATCTCTTTCCATTGCTTGTATAATGTTCATATCCCTACGAGGATCATTTATAGTCTCTCTGCTAAGATTCTTTACAATATCTTCTAAAAGATTTGATTTATACTCACCTGTTGTATGCTTATGATGCTGCTCTATTCTTCTGAATTTAACTTTCATTCTTTCAGGAAGCACTTGATCTGTAAGTTGTTCTGTTCTTACATTAACCCTATCTCTATTTTTTCTCTTACTGATTATTATTGCAGCCCCAGATTTAAATTCTATCTCATCAGCTCTTGTGTGAGCTCTGGATCTTAGATGATACGTATCATCCCCTTCACTAAATAATAATCTGCTTTCTTCTAACCACCTTCTATCATCCCTACTAAATATTGCTCCCATAATCTGTCTGCTATATCTCTTCTCAGAAATAACAAAAACATATTCTTCTAATTTTTTAGTTGTAGGTTCTTTAGTAATAGCCACAACCTTCAAAAATGGCACTTCATCAGCATCACTTATAGTACAAAACTTAAAATGAAGCTCAGCTAAACCCAACCTATCAAAAAGCTCTGTGTTTTTTAAAGTAGTAAACATCCCAGCAAAAAAATTAACATAAAATCCTTTCTTTGCTGGTGCTGCACCTACACCACTAGGTCTTGGTATTTGATCTAAAAATGATTGAAACCTTTGTTTAAAATCATGATTCTTATCTATTTGAAAAAGATAGTCAATTAATTCAGGAACAACCTCATTAATAATTTGTTGATGAAGAGTTCTTTCTAAACCAAAATTGTAATGATTACGTTCATTACCTTGACTTGCACTTCTTGCTGCATTTACATGATATAACCTTATTGGAATGTTACCATCTCCACGCGTATGCACTGCTCCACCAGCATCTACATTAATAGTTGCACCAAGCATACGACCCATTGCTTCTATTTCAGGCTCATCACCCCAAGTAGTTCGATCTCTCATATTGTCTAAGTATTCATTAAAGCCACGTCCATTTTCACCTCCAACAAAATTCCTGAAGTCATTCTCATGAGATGATATATAATCCACTACTCTATTACGTAATACTCTTGTAACTAACCTATTAAAAATTCTATCACTACGAACATTATTTGAAAATGGATCATATTCTCTCACTAACTCCCTTATATGCCTTATATTCCCAGACTCTTCTTCTCCAAATAATCTTTCAAACCTCTCTGAAAAAGCATCAGCATCATCCTCAACTGGCAGTAAATAAGCTAAAGTAGTAGCCCAAAATAGACAGCTACCATCCCCTGGTACATTAACGGGAACAAAAGTACTTGGTGGCTGATTGTTATCACCATTAGAACGACGATATCTTATAAGATTTTGTGGATTTTCTTGTTCTAAAAACTCAGCAACTTCTGCGTCAGTATTAAACTTATTTTTTGTAGCAGAACTTAATGATAACTTCCTATTATCGTTAACAATATTTTCTTTTTTTATATACCATTGTCTACTCCAATTATTTTTTTTTAATGTTTTCATAACTACCTCCTATTTATCATTACTCCTTTCATTTTAAACTATTTATAGTCACCTTTTTGGTTAAAACCCCCAGCTTCAGCTGGGAAAGACTTCAGTCCTTGTTCTAATATTTCAATTCACTATAACTTGAATATATGATATTTTACTATACATAAGAAC
>JAHFPS010000004.1 GCA_023269695.1 Rickettsia sp. | reverse complement strand
CCCACCTGGTACATTTAGATAGAATAAGTAAATTGTTAGGAATACTAGCTATAGCATTTACCTTTGCTTATGTTGTGGGTATGTGGCGGCATTCTATTAAACCGATAAAGCTAAAAACCCAGAGTTCTAACCTATTTAGTTTATTGCTTGAATGGTATATGCAACAAGCTCAATCTACAGGAGTTTCTTATATTAGACTTCCTGCAAAAGTCGCTTATGCTAAGGGATTTGAAGGAGACTCGGAACGGAGAACCGCAGCGTACTTAAATGTACGTGAGGATTCTAGTACCGAATTGACGTACAAATCACCAGCAGAAGTAGACTTTTGCAGGAAGTCTAATGTTTTACTAACTTGGACTCCTGTAATACCAAATTCTAACCCTATATCCATTAATCTACTATTAGGATTATTATTAACGAATATTATCAATCTTTCCTGATCAACCTTACTTTATATATCCTAATCTTGCTTTCGTACAGTTCATCCCCTGATTCTTATACCTTAACCACCAACGACTAATTGTATTTCGATGCAGAGTAAGTATTGTTGTGGCACTCTTTTGACTATTACCTTTTTCCAAAAAATGGATTACCTTTTTTCTTAAATCTTCACTATAGGGACTTGTTGACATTTTCTATTTACTATATCATATCTATGCACCTAATTCTAACTAAATCACTATAGTTTAAGTCATAGGGAAAACAGCTGGTCTTTTAAAAAGATATGGGTTAGTAGAATTCTAACAGAGATGGCAATTTTCTTCACACATTCTAGCGGTCCCTATTGAAATTAGGGACATCTTTATGTAGTATGCAAAACAAACATAACACAGGTAGGTATAAATGACTAGTTGGTTTTGTAAAGGTATTATTGTCGTTTATTTCTTTCTAACCATGGTTCCTGCAGCACATGCTGAGGATTTATTTATGGCCAGAGAAACTTTTAAAAGGTTAAAGGCTATCGAGCAGCAAGCTATTGATAAGCAACAACAAGCTATTGATCAGCTCAAAATATACTTACGGGAAATGAAGTCCATTGCTGTGGACTTTACCCAAGTGGATTCGGCAGGGACTCGGTCTGAAGGTAAGCTGTTAATTAATAAACCTTCTAAGTTTCGCTGTAATTATTATCCACCATTTCCTTTGGTGATTATTGGTAATGCTAACTATGTTTCGGTATATGACTATGATATGAAACATGTAAGTCGTATTAAGGCAGAGGAGAATGTCTTTAATTTTCTATTAGAAGATGTTGTAGATTTTGATAAATATTTTAAAATTGAGTCGACAATAGATCAAGATAATATGTTTGAAGTTATTATTTATCATACTTTATCAGAGCGACGTAGTCAGATTACCTTTGATAAAGAAACTAAACAGGTGAAAATGTTAAAAATACTTGAGGATGACAATGTTATTACCATAAAATTTAATCATATTGCAAAAGTACAGAAATTTGATGATGATTTGTTTAAGCTTAAACATCCAGACATATTTGGAGCGCCAAATAGACTGAACAAAAGCGATATAGAAAAGAAATATAATTTAGCTAGTTAAATAGCTTGCCTATAGATGATAAAAGAACTATTTTATCACGTGCTAGTAGTGGGCATTGGCTCTGTTCAGGTGGTCAGGTTCGAAAGAAAGCAGCCAAAATAGTCTCTGGTGGGTCATTACTAGCATAATAAGAATTGTTCTTGTCCTGAATTACGGTATATTTTAATAAAATGGTATATTAATGTGTAATACTATATTAAGATTCAATATTATTTATCTTGCCCTTGTTTTGGTAATTTCCTGCTTTTTTGCTTCCAAAGAAGTTGTAGCAACCGAGCGGGGTGAACCCCAATGGCAAGAGACCACTGCCCAAATTGAATTGATACGCAATAGTATAGATGATCTTAAATTAGAAAACACGCTCATTGGTGTTTTGGTTAGGGAATCAGAGCAAAGCTTAGAACAGTTGTTAGAAAAAGATAAAAAATACTTATTATCTTTCTCAATCACTTATAAGGCACCAGGAGAATTAAATACTGAACATGCGGCAAAAGAAAGAACCATAATTCAGTATGGTTTATACCGTACGCTTGCCCCTAAGATTCAATTATATTTGAATAAAAAATCAAATAACCGGGTACAAATTAGATTTGTTTCAAGCAATCCTGTAGTAATTCAGTTTTATTTAGACAAGCAAGCTATAGAAGCTCCTGTGTTACTTACTAGTACTATTGATGAAGGTTGGAAAAATAAGGTAAATTAACAGCTCTTTGCGGATTAGCTATAATATAAATATCTTTGTATAGGTGGAAGGAATATAATGATTACATTTCTCAAGTAGAGTAAATAATTATGAAAATAAACAAAATTCATGTTATTGCACGTGCTTATATAAGAGATGAAGATTCTGTATTAGTTGCTGACAATGGAGAAAATCTGTTTTTGCCTGGTGGTCACATAAAATACCAAGAATCAGTTCATACCGCGTTATCAAGAGAGCTAAGAGAAGAAATTGGTCTAATTAATTTTGAATTAGGCGATTTTATTGGTATGATAGAAAATATATGGGATTATAATGGCAAAGCTGTTCATGAACATTGCATAATTTTTAAAGTTATTTCAAAAGACTTATCTATAAATAAAGAAGTGAAATCAAAGGAAGATTCCTTAAAATTTCATTGGATAAAATTTAATGAACTGATAAATCTTAACTTTTTACCTGATGGTTTACATAATTTGTTATCTAGATACGAAAAAGATGGTTTATCTCACTTTAAATCATTAATTAACTAAATTTTAGGATAACGTAGTATGATAAGACTATTATACACTTTAGCCGTGTTAGACGGACAGGCTTTACAGAATGTAACTCAATATATCGATCGTATGGATATTATTGCCCCTCAATGTTATGAGCTTTGTGAAGGAGAAATATCAGGCGGATCAGATCCGAAATTGATAAAAATTATTGACGCTCATAATGAAAATAGACCTAAAAACAAACATGTTAAAGTAATGCCCTTGATTGTAAATAAAGACTTCAATCAAGAAGGTTTTCATGAATTTTTGTATGATCCAGAAAAGATAAAATCGGTAATTGACCAAATAGTAAAATTATGCCAGGAGCATAATTATTATGGAATACAATTTGATTTTGAGCATATATTAGTGAGTGATAAAGAGAAATATACAGATTTTTGTCGAGCAGCAGCTAAAGCTCTTCATGATAAAGGTTATGAATTTAGTGTTGCAATAGTAGGGCGTTTATATGATGAGGAGTATTATAAGAATCCTAATGCAGATAAATATCAAGTGTGGGTGTTTGAAAATTGGAGTGGAGTATATGATCAAAAGGAGTTAGGAGAAATAAGTGATTTTGTTTCTATTATGACATATGATCAACATACACGTAACACTACTCCAGGACCAATTGCTGGGTTACCATGGGTAGAACAATTAGTATCGGTTGCCTTAAAATCAATAAGCCCAGAAAAGTTATCATTAGGTATACCGTTTTATTCTGGTCTTTGGTTTCCTAGTGTAGATCCTAATGATCAAAATAATACAGTGTTATTAAGAAAAGGTTTAAATTATGACGAAGTTAAAGCACTTGTTTCCTCAAAAGCAATTAAACTAATATGGGATGATACAAATAAGGTATATCATGGGTATTTTGAAGAAAATTTTGTTAATAAGTATCTATTCGTTGAAGAACGTGATTCTTTAGAAGCAAAACTAAACATTATAAAAGATGGGGGTTTACATGGTTTCTCTGCTTGGCGGATTGGATTTGAGGACATGAGATTTTATGATTTGTTAGATTCCGTTGTTCTATCGGATAACTCAATAGGACAGGAAAACTAGTAAAAAACAAACTTGGGGTACCGTGACAAAAACAACTGACCAATATATTACCTTTGCTAGGAAATATCGTCCTACTAATTTCTCTGAACTATACGGACAAGAAGTTTTAACAAAAATTATAAATTATACTATTCAAAAAGATCGTATATCGCAAGGTTATCTTCTTACTGGTATTAGAGGGGTTGGAAAAACTACGGCAGCACGTATTATTGCTAAAACTATTAATTGTACCAATCCGATAGTTGAAGGTGATCATATTAAGCCTTGTGAGAATTGTCAGAATTGTAATAGTTTTAATAAGAATAATCATCCTGATATAATTGAAATGGATGCTGCCAGTAAGACAAGCGTTGATGACATTCGTAAAATAATAGAAAGCAGTGACTACAAGCCGCTAATTGGTAGGTATAGTATCTTCATAATTGATGAAGTTCATATGCTGTCTAAAGGGGCATTTAACGCTTTACTTAAAATTCTTGAAGAACCACCAGCCCATGTTATATTCATATTTGCTACTACCGAACCACAAAAAATTCCATTAACCGTAATTTCTAGATGTCAGCGATATGATTTAAGAAGGTTAACATTTGATGATATTTTCCAACTAATTCAACAGATTGCAAAGAAAGAACAGTTAAATGTTGAAATAGAAGCTCTTAAAATAATTGCCTCTAGATCTGATGGTTCAGCTAGAGATGCAGTCTCAGTGCTAGATCAAGCAACAAGTTTAGGAGCAGGGGAGATTATCACCCCTGAAATCGTTTATCAAATACTAGGCTTAGTTGATACAGCTAGTATCATTAAATTTTTTGAATATATTATTCAAAGAGATGCTGCTAAATCGATTGATTTAGTAAACCAGCTCTATATGTCTTCAGCAAATTTAGAAATATTTGTAGCCTTAGTTGCTGATTTTAGTGCCTATCTTAATAAGGTAAAGATATTACCTGATTATCAGAATCCTATATATCTACCTTTTAATGATCAGGTTACAGCTATTTTGACAAAAGTTACCCTTCCTCAATTATCTATTATTTGGCAAATATATAGTAAAGGGATTATAGAGATGAAAACTTCCCATAATCAGTTGATAGAAGCTGAAATGCTGGTGATAAAATCCATCTACTCACAAATGTTGCCATCACTAGAGGAATTAGTGGATATACATAATGATGGGATACAACTAGAACAGCAAGCATTACAACAATCAACTCAAAATCATCAAATTACTGATTTCCTGGAGTTTTTACATTTGCATAATGAAATGGAAATTTACTACAGATTGCTAAACCAAGTGGAATTAAAATCTTTTACTCTTCAGACTATAGAAATCGCTGGAAGTGACCTCAATAGCAAAATAAAAGAGCAAATTGGTAGTTTATTATTTGCCTGGTCGGGTAAGAGTTGGGATGTTATCATTACCAAACAACCACGAATAATTACTCTTAAAGAGCAATTGATGAATAAAGTAAAATCAAGTAAAGATTGGGAAATTCTAACAAAACACTTTCCAAATATCATGATTTCAGATATCCTATTAAAGCATTAAAGAGAGAGAGTATGGTAAATTTTAATCAGTTTTTAAAACAAGCTCAGTCAATGCAGAAAAAAATGCAGGAGATGCAAGAGCAAATGGCAAGTACTGAATATTCTGGAAAAGCAGGTGGCGGGCTAGTCAATATTACCGTTAGTGGTCGTGGAGAGGTCCGTAAGGTTGCCATTGATACCTCTTTACTTAAAGAGACAGAGAAAGAGCTGCTAGAAGATTTAATTGTTGCTGCTTTCAGTGATGCCAAAAGTAAGGTTGATGAGGATTCACAAAACTCTATGCACAATGCTTTCGGTAACGTTGCTTTACCACCTGGACTAAAAATGCCATTTTAAATCCTTTCAACTGAGTATATATGCAGAGCAGTTTAAAAGTTACAATCAATAATTGAATATTCCTGCGAATTATAAGCTAATATTAGCCTAGGTTTGGGAGGGGGGATAAGACAATTGTATTAAGAATAGTACTCTAATATTAAAAAGTTTGTAGGATATCTTGTCGTTATAACCCTTATACTGTAAGGGTTATAACCTGAATATTAATTACTTCTGGTTAATTTTGAATATCTTCATTACTCATGTCGATCGAAACTAAGTCGTTTTTATCGACTAATGGTTGTCCTTCATTATCCGTAGTATCTTCAATAGTTTTAATTTGGCAAAATACTTCCGAGCCGTCCTGGTATTTTATAATGCCCCATCAAATCGATAATGACTACCATCATCGTCTAATATTACTTCTAGCCATTTATGCGGTATAATAAACCGCCAGCCATGCTCTAATTTTTGAGCAATGTTATTTTCGTGACCAGTAAATTCTTGCTCGACATTTGTGCCAATTATATATAGTTGACCAAGTTTTTGGTTATCTAGCTCTATTTCAGGAGAAGTGATACCGATAGCTTGCACTACTGGATTTATCAGTATATCAAGTAAACTAAGAGCTTCATTATGGGTAATGTCTTTCTGCACCTGCCCACTATGAATCAAAGGTAGTTTTAATCTAGCTGTATGTGACATGTGAGTTAGTTTATATTATTAGGAGACTGTCGGAAATAACTAAAGTAATTCTATATTTGGCTCTTTTTGGCTGCTAATAAATAGGATTTTTTTGAAATAGGTACACTATTCCTTCAAAAATCCTATTTATTATCGCCGAAAAATAGCTCAAAATATAATTAATTAGTCATCTCCAACAGTCTCCTAGACAACATGCCATTTAGCAGCACGTAATAGCGGGGAATATAAATCTTCATCCATAGGAATCAAGATATTTTTCTCTTCTTCTATTGTGGGTGGTCTATCAAGAAAATAAATTTTCGGTGCATTTTTAATAATGGCAAAAGGCGTCTGTTCATCGCCTTCACCCATAACAAAAACTGCTGAAGTAGCCAAAGCATCCAAAATATTCACTTGTGTAACCTTTAATGGATGATTATAAAGATCAGGTTGATCAATATATGAATAAAGGGGAATAAAACCACACCAACCAAGAGCAATACCGGTCACACCTCGTCTCATGATTGTTGTATGACTATCTGTAATTACAATACCAATCTTTTTAAGATTGTGTTTCTTTTTTAAATATTCCCATATCCAGATAACTGTTTTTTGAATATTCTCAGGATATAAAACATAGACTTCATGTACGTTTGATTCATCTATGCCTGCAGAAGGTATAAGTATACCATTCTTGATAGTTAAATAAAGATCATAAGGATTATTGTCAGTTTCCAACACCAAATCTGCTTCTTGCTGAATCAACAAATTCTTACATATACTATCCTTTGAAACTAAACGTCTTTGTATGACACTAATTATCTTGGATGTTATAGCAACAATATCCTCATCTACAAGTTCTTGGATATACTGATCTAAAATTTGTTCTAGACAATCATTAACCTCAATCCTGTGAGTTTTTATGCTTTTAACATGCATGGCATTCTATCATCCCATCAAGAGAGGTATTAAGGTTTGTACAAAATGTCAAGAGAGCTCCTTTATGTTTGTAAGTTTACAAATAGTATAATTAGAGTGTTTTTTTAAAATTTTTTCATCCCATCCTTTAAAATAGCTTAAATCAATGGATGTATCACCAGAATATAAGTGGTGTATTTTTGTTAGTATAAAATAAGAAATCAGATTATATTTTAAAAATAAATGAGCAATCTCAGCTCCACCAATCATAAAAAGTTTCTTTGCTGAGTTTAAAGATTGAATATATTGTAAGAATTCATTCAGTGAAGTCACTATCTTTGCATTGCTGGAAACAAAGTGAGGATTACGAGAAAAAACAATAATCTCTCTATTAGTCGACAAAGTTTTTGCTATTATATCATAAGTCTTTCGTCCCATAATCATAATATGTCCAATAGTTGTGGTTCTAAAATGTTCAAGTTCTTCAGGATAACTCCAAGGCAAAACACTTCTATAACTAATAACTCCTTGTTGCGTTGCTGCCATGATGCCTATTATCTTGTTTTTTTGCTTCATATGATACCTACTGTTGAAAGTTTTGGTATGTTGCAAAAAATCGCATATGGTCTTTTACATTATGAACACGCAAAAAATCTACCTTATCTTTTAATGCAAGGGAAGTAGCAATAGTTTCAATATCTCGATTTTTAGCATCAGCTAGAGAAAATGCCTGAATATAAGATTTTCTAGAATGTCCAACCATTACTTGAATACCTAAGCTCTTGAGTTCTTGAACATATCGTAAAATCTCTATGTTTTGATATGACGATTTTCCAAATCCGATACCTGGGTCAAGGATAATATCTTCTTGAGAAAAGCCAATATTTAAGAGATGTTCAATGGATTGCTCTCCCCATTCTTTTATCAAACTAATAGGTTTGTGTTCTAAAGATAGAATTAACTCTTGATTAGGTGGAATACTCAATGAATGCATGAAGCATAGTTTACAACCTTTCTCAGCAATGCTCTTCAGAGTCCAAACATCAAAATCACCTTTGACATTATTAATCCAACTAATCTGATAGTTTTCAAGAAGCTTCCTAACAGTGGATGACCAGAAACTATCTATGCTAACTTTAAGTATTTCATTATTTATTAATGTTGTAATCCCATCTAGAACAGGCTTTAATTTATTATATTCCTCCTCTGGGGTATGAATTACAGCCCCTGGTCTGGTGGATTGAGCGCCAATTTCAATAATACTAGCACCATCACTAGCTAATTCTTGAATTTGCTCAATTGCTTTATCTGGATTGTTAAATTTCCCTCCATCTGAAAATGAATCACTTGTAATGTTAACAATCCCCACAAGTGAAGGATGTAGAACAAAGCTTTTAGAAAAAGAATTTGTTACAGACATCTTTGTCCAGGGCTGTACTTCCATGAGAGCTAAAAGATGTTGCAAAAATGGTCGAGTACTTAATTCTGGATGTGGAATTGTAAGCTGAGGGGTATTGAGCTGTAGTTCATCCCAAAGTAAAATATCTAAATCTATAATACGAGGTGTCCATTTCTCATAAGTAGCCAATCGTCCCATATCAGATTCTATCAATTTCATGGTTATAAGTAGTGCATCGGGTGATAAATCCGTCTCTCCGGCAACTATCATGTTTAAGAATGGCTTATTCCAAGATGGAGGAGCGTTATCTGGCAAAATCGCTTTGGTTTCAAGTACAATTGAAGACTTAACATTGCGTAAACAACTTTGTGTTAATAGATTCACAGCAATATTTAAATTATTAATACGATTTCCTAAATTAGATCCAAGACTAATATAAATCATTGTCCCCCTCCTTTATTATATAAAGCAGAACAGTAAGTAAAAGTGATATCTCCATGCACATCTTGGACGGGCGGTGACATTTTACGTGTCGTTACATTGACGCATTTAACAAGATCACGATGTTTTATTAAAGACTTATCAATAGCATGATAAACTTCTATCGTTAAATGTTCTACCAGATTAAAATGTTTAGTTTGGCAAAGGGATTTAATACTTTGAACAAGATTAAGATAACAAATAGTATCTTCAAGTTTGTCGGTAATTGTACCTTTTGGAGGAGTTGTAAATTCTAATTCAATATTAAAACTAACTAATTGCGAATGAAACTTTTCCTGATCGCTACATCCAAGATGAATCCATATCCGTAAATCTGAGATTATAAGTTTTAAAAAGTTTTTATCGAAGGTTTACCTCTTGTATAAGTTTATTAAAAAAATACTTACCTAGAAATGTGCATAAAGCACATTATTATAGTAATATAGAGAATATATTGAGTCAATAGTTTTTTTGTGCAAGTTCTGCAGGGCGATTTAAAAGTCACAACTAATGATATAAAATACTAGGTTATAGAAACGAATAGCCGTCATCGCGAGCTACGAAGTGGCGTGGCGATCCAAATAAACAGCTTGTTGTTTTATTTTGTCATTGTAATTTCTGGATTGCCGCTTCGCTGCGAAGCGGCTTCTCACAATGACGGTTATTCACCTAAGTAAAACCGGTCTTTTCTGCTATTAATTGTGACTTTTAAACTGCTCCAGAATAATATTTATAAAATGGTAGTTGACATTGTTATAAATAACTGGTATAATGATCCACGCAGGATAGTGAATCCTGTAGCTGTTTGACAAGTTGATAAAACTGAAAACTAAATACACACTGCGATAATAAAAATTCTATGATCGCGAGTGGATACTGTATAAGTAGCAGAATTAGTTCTGTACACATCGTACAATCTCAAGTTTGAAAAAATTTAAAGTAAATAAAATAAGAGCATTTGGTGGATGCCTTGGCACTAGAAGGCGATGAAGGACGTAATACGCTGCGATAAGCTTCGGGGAGCTGCGAATAAGCTTTGATCCGAAGATTTCCGAATGGGGAAACCCACCTGCTTGCAGGTATCGTATAGTGAATACATAGCTATGCGAAGCAAACCCAGCGAATTGAAATATCTTAGTAGCTGGAGGAAAGGACATCAACCGAGACTCCGTTAGTAGTGACGAGCGAACGCGGACCAGGCCAGTGGCTTCAGAATAAAAACTAGAACAACATGGAAAGGTTGGCCATAGAGGGTGATAGCCCCTTATAGGTAAAAAGTTTTGGAGTCCTTGAGTAAGGCGGGACACGTGAAATCCTGTTTGAACATAGGGGGACCACCCTCTAAGCCTAAGTACTCTCTAGTGACCGATAGTGAACAAGTACCGTGAGGGAAAGGTGAAAAGAACCCCGATAAGGGGAGTGAAATAGACCTGAAACCGAATGCTTACAAGCAGTCGGAGCAGACATTTATGTTCTGTGACGGCGTACCTTTTGTATAATGGGTCAGCGACTTAGTTTATCTAGCAAGCTTAAGCCGTTAGGTGTAGGCGTAGCGAAAGCGAGTCTGAATAGGGCGACTTTAGTTAGATGAATTAGACCCGAAACCGAGTGATCTAGCCATGACCAGGTTGAAAGTGGAGTAATATCCGCTGAAGGACCGAACCCACTACTGTTGAAAAAGTAGGGGATGAGTTGTGGTTAGGGGTGAAAGGCTAATCAAACTCGGATATAGCTGGTTCTCCGCGAAATCTATTTAGGTAGAGCGTTATAGCGATTACCGTCGAAGGTAGAGCACTGGATGAGCTAGGGGGTCCTACAGACTTACCAAACTCAACCAAACTCCGAATGTCGACGAGTACAGCATAGCAGACAGACTGTGGGTGCTAAGGTCCATAGTCGAGAGGGAAAAAGCCCAGACCGCCATCTAAGGTCCCTAAATCATGACTAAGTGTTAAAGGATGTGGGAAAACCAAAACAACTAGGATGTTGGCTTAGAAGCAGCCATCATTTAAAGAAAGCGTAATAGCTCACTAGTCTAAATAAGTTTTCCTGCGCCAACAATGTAACGGGGCTTAAGTCATGTACCGAAGATGCGGATTTGCACTTTAATAGTGCAGATGGTAGCGGAGCGTTCCGTAAGCCTGTGAAGGTGAACTGTGAAGTTTGCTGGAGGTATCGGAAGTGAGAATGCTGACATAAGTAGCGATAAAGAATGTGAGAAACATTCTCGCCGAAAGTCCAAGGGTTCCTGCGTAAAGTTAATCTGCGCAGGCTTAGTCGGCTCCTAAGGTGAGGCTGAAAGGCGTAATCGATGGGAATCAGGTTAATATTCCTGAACCTGAGGGATGTGACGGAGATAGTAAATTGTATACGCTTATTGGATTGCGTGTGCAGTGGATATCTTCCAGGAAATAACACCCTCATTAAAGACCGTACCCCAAACCGACACAGGTGGACAGGTAGAGTATACCAAGGCGCTTGAGAGAACGATGCTGAAGGAACTAGGCAAATTGCATCTGTAACTTCGGGAGAAGGATGACCTATTAATGGGCAACCATTTGTAGGTGGCACAAACTAGGGGGTAGCGACTGTTTATTAAAAACACAGGGCTCTGCAAAGTCAATAGACGAAGTATAGGGTCTGACGCCTGCCCAGTGCTGGAAGATTAAGAGGAGGGGTGCAAGCTCTGAATTGAAGTCCCAGTGAACGGCGGCCGTAACTATGACGGTCCTAAGGTAGCGAAATTCCTTGTCGGGTAAGTTCCGACCCGCACGAATGGCGTAACGATTTCCCCGCTGTCTCCAGTATCGACTCAGCGAAATTGAATTCTCCGTGAAGATGCGGAGTTCCCGCGGTTAGACGGAAAGACCCCGTGAACCTTTACTATAGCTTTGCACTGGTATTAGGAATTAGATGTGCAGGATAGGTGGGAGACTATGAAGCGGTGGCGCAAGCCACTGTGGAGTCACCCTTGAGATACCACCCTTTTGATTCTTGATATCTAACCGCGATCCTTGAATCAGGATCCGAGACAATGCATGGTGGGTAGTTTGACTGGGGCGGTCGCCTCCCAAAGAGTAACGGAGGCGCGCGATGGTTAGCTCAGGTTGGTCGGAAATCAACTATTAGAGTGCAATGGCATAAGCTAGCCTGACTGCGAGTCTGACAAGACGAGCAGAGACGAAAGTCGGTCATAGTGATCCGGTGGTCCCGAGTGGAAGGGCCATCGCTCAACGAATAAAAGGTACTCCGGGGATAACAGGCTGATGATTTCCAAGCGTCCATAGCGACGAAATCGTTTGGCACCTCGATGTCGGCTCATCACATCCTGGGGCTGGAGAAGGTCCCAAGGGTTCGGCTGTTCGCCGATTAAAGTGGTACGTGAGCTGGGTTTAGAACGTCGTGAGACAGTTTGGTCCCTATCTGCCGTGGGTGTAGGAAGTTTGAGAGGATCTGCCTTTAGTACGAGAGGACCGAGGTGGACGTACCTCTGGTGGACCAGTTGTCGCGCCAGCGGCATAGCTGGGTAGCTAAGTACGGAAAGGATAACCGCTGAATGCATCTAAGCAGGAAACCTACCTCAAAACTAGACTTCCCTATCAGAGCCGTGGAAGACCACCACGTTGATAGGCCAGGTGTGGAAGCACGGTAACGTGTGTAGCTAACTGGTACTAATAGCTCGATTGATTTACTTTGCTGAGGTTGTACTTTGTGTACAGCATTAATTTTGTAATAATCATACCAAGTTTTCAGTTTTATCAACAACTCAAATTTTTTCTGCTAGGAGACTGTCGGAGATGACTAATTAATTATATTTTGAGCTATTTTTCGGTGAGAACAAACAGGATTTTCTTGAAATAGGTACACTATTCCTTCAAAAATCCTATTTATTAGCAGCCAAAAAGAGCCAAATATAGAATTACTTTAGTTATTTCCGACAGTCTCCTAGCATAAGTCAAAGATAGTTGAGGAATTTTTAGGAGAAACGAAGCCGAGCATCACAGCATACATAAGCGTACGTGAGAAGCGGAGGTGAGTTTTGACGCCAAAATTACCAACTAGATTGACTTGTGATATAAAAAATTTGTATTGCTAGCTTGGTGGTTATAGCACGAGTGAAACACCCGATCCCATACCGAACTCGAACGTGAAACCTCGTAGCGCTGATGGTACTATGCCCTGAGGCATGGGAGAGTAAGTCACTGCCAAGCTTGCAATACAAATTTTTTTATGAAGGCTATGCAGCTTGACATTAAACCTTTATATTTCAATTCCTAAAATCATTTGAGTATAGTTATATTTCTTGTAGGAGAAACTTTTAAAAGCTAAATTATCTACTAACAATAATCCGTATACTCTATTTATTTTTAACAATTGTCTTTTTGAAAATATCATGGGTTACAGCGTAGCCACATACGTTTATTTAGAGTTCCTAGCACGCTTGTATGGTAATTTAAAGGTTGCAATTAATAGCAGAAAAAGATCGGTTTTACTTAGCTGAATAACCGTCTATTAGCGAGGAGCCTCTTCGCTGCGACGCGACAATCCAGAAATTACGATGACAAGGAATAAAACAGCAAGCTGTTTATTTGGATCGCCACGCCACTTCGTGTACAACTGTCGAAAGTTAGAAGGTAGGGCGGGTTTAGAGGTTATTATGGTAGTTTAAAAGTTGCGGAAAAATAACTGGCGTCATTGCGAGGAGGCATGAGCCGACGAAGCAATCCATTTTTGGTTACTTTCCTGGATTGCTTCGTCGACCTACGGTCTTCTCGCAATAACGTTGACCACATACAACTTTTAAAGTGTACTATCTAAAACAGCTTCCTCTTCTAATTTTCGACAGTTGTGCCACTTCGTGGCTCGCGATGACGGCTATTCGTTTCTATAAACTAGTATTTTATATCATTAGTTGTGACTTTTAAATCGTCCTGAGTACGCTCACCATTCAATTTCATTTCTTTAAATCATTCAACTGTGTTATTATCTAAGAGATTAGACCAAAAAAAAGAGGAGGGGGGCTATGCACCATATTAACAATAAATTTTACATGCCACTAGTGACGTTGCTTTGTATATTTACTTATTTATTAAATTTCTTTAATAAAATATCTCAGTGTTCTTTAGTATTTGTGTTTTTAGCTTTAACTACCAATATTATATCTGAGCTATATGGCAGGAAAAAAGCTATGATTGCTGTAGTGTTGTGTACAATAGTAGGCTTTGGTTTGTTATGGAATTTAGATTGTTATATCAATGGTCGGGTTATTAAGGGAGTTGTGTTTGCATCTTTTGTATCTGTATTGCTGTCAATATATTGTAGTACAAGTGTATTTTTACAGCTTAAGCCAGCATATTCTTTTAATACCAGGAATTTTATCAGTTTAATAGTATGTGCCATTGTAGATGGTGTTGTAATGTTAGGGTTCTTCGTAAATATATTCTCTAAAAGTAGAGTTTTGTCGATATTTTACCAAGAAGTATTATTTAAATGTGCATATTCATTAGCAGCTTATATATGTATATTTGGTGGATTATATTTAATCCACAAAGTACATGATAATAATAAACATATACTCAAATAATAGATAACCGAATTTGGGATAACTAAAACCTGAATTTGCCTATATTGCATGGCAGTTTAAAAGTTGCGGAAAAATAACTGGAGTCATTGCGAGGAGGCGTGAGCCGCACAGCTGTCGAAAGTTAAAAGGGGAGGGGTTTTTAGAGGTCATCATGGTAGTTTAAAAGTTGTGGAAAAATAACCGGCGTCATTGCGAGGAGGCGTAAGCCGACGAAGCAATCCTGTTTTGTGTCATCCCTGCTTCAGTGCGGGATCTAGATTCCCGCCTACGCGGGAATGGCATCTTACAATTGCTTCGTCGACCTACGTTCTTCTCGCAATGACGTTTGTGTCTGGTATAATTTTGCTATTTTACTATAATAATAAAAAATGTAGGGTACTTATATCTTAAAAAAGTGTTATAAGTAATTGTAAGAGGGTGACTTGTGGGGTACTTGATTGAGATAATCGAGCATAGAATAAGTACCCTCTTACAAGGTTTGCTTTGAACAAATTGCAGAAGGTGCTGGAAACAGCAGCCTTGCACAATAAGATGAAGGAGATTATATCATGAGTAAAATAATAGGTCTAGATGTAAGTAAAAAAATGGTTAGATATATGTTTATATGAGTCTAACAATAAACCAATATATAATCGTTTTTCAAATGACAAACTAGGTCATGAAGAACTGATAAAACTAATAAAGAATGATGAGATTAAGCTAATAGTATGTGAGCCTACGGGGGGATATGAAGCTGAAATTTGTCAAAAATTATATAATAATAAGCAACAGATACATAAGGTCAATACATATAGTTTTAATTCATTTAGTAAATCGGTAAATTTGTGTAAAACTGATAAGAAGGATGCATTTAAATTAGCATATTATGGCGACAAGATGCAGCTTTCAGCTAATTATGTATATCAAGTTGAATCAGAGACCTTGAAGAGATATCAGCAAAGGCGGGAAGATTTAGTTCTAATACTGAGTAATGAAAAGAAGAGGCTACATCATAGTATTGATGGTATTGATAAAGAGAGTATAGAAAAGCTCATTAAATTTTTACAGAATGAAATAGCTGAGCTTGATAAAAAATTAAGTGAGGTAATAGATGAGTCAGAAGAGTTAAAAGAGAAGGTGAAAATATTAGAGACTGTACCTGGTATTGGTAAATGTTTGGCTACAAAACTAATTAGTTTTATACCTGAATTGGGGGATAAAAATTATAGTAACAATGAATTATCAGCAATTGTTGGTATAGCTCCTTATGCCCGTGATAGTGGTAATAAGCAAGGACGAAGATTTATTAGAGGCGGCAGGAAAATACCACGGGATGCTTTATATATGGCTGTATTAACTGGCAAAAATGGGTTTAAATATTTAAAAACTTTATATGATAGGCTTGTTAACAATTTTAAACCTAAAAAAGTTGCTATAGTTGCATGCATGCGTAAACTACTTGAAGTGTGCCATAAACTTATTCAACAAAAACGTTGTTTTGTTATTTAGATAAATATTTTTTATTTTTTTTGAAAATTTAGATAAAAGATAATTGCTATGCTTTTAAACCGCCCTGCTTATATTGGTAAATCAAATTTCTTGATTATTTTACTTAAATCTTATAGAACTCATAGGGAAAGTCTAATGAAGGACTTAAACGATGGTTATCCATTGTTATTTTATATAATATAAATTATTTTTTAGATCGGTAATGAACCACAACATATTTAACTTGGCAGCTGCTATTGTCTTGTCCTTAGGTATTATTTTTGGATGGCAATATTTTTATGATAAACCAAGATTACAAAAATTAGAACAGCAAAATAGAATATATAACAAGCAAGTTCAAGAGTTAAAGAAAAAGAATATTCAAGTAGAAACTCCTAAAGAAGGTGAATCACCTGTTTCTACTAAGAGAATTCGGATAAGCTCAGAATTACTTTCTGGATCGATTGCTTTAAAAGGACTCCGGTTTGATGATTTAATTTTATTGAAATACAAGCAAGATCTATCACCAGACAGTAAACCTGTTGTATTATTTGCCCACTCTCAGTCAGAAGAAGCCTATTTTGCAGAAATAGGCTGGTTTAATAAAGATAACAGTACTATCCTTCCTGATAGCGAAACTCTTTGGCAGGCTGATAATGATGAGTTAACGCCTACAAAAGCTGTAAATTTATCATGGATTAACAAAGATGGGGTTAAATTCTTGATTACTATAAGCATGGATAGTAATTACTTATTTACCATAGATCAAACTACGGTAAATGATAGTAAGCAACAAATCTCAGTTCAATATTATGGACTAATTAACCGTAAATATACTGGCAAAGAAAAATTGGTTAATACCCTACATCAAGGACCAATTGGTGTTATTGACGATAGGCTTAAAGAACATTCTTTTGACGATTTAAAAGATAAGAAAACTGAAAAATTTTTGCAAGGTGTTGTTGATTGGGTTGGCATAACAGACAAATATTGGTTAGCTTCCTTAATTCCGGATAAAGTTAGCATGTATAGCTCTAACTTCAATTACGCAATAAAGAACGGTGTTGAAAAATACCAGGTCGACTTCATCTCATCAACTTACACTATAGAAGTAGGAAAAAAATTCACTATATCACAAAGATTATTTGCCGGAGCAAAGAAAGTTGATTTATTGGATAAATACGAAAAGCAATATAACATTAAGTTATTTGACCGGGCAATTGATTTTGGTTGGTTTTATATAATCACTAAGCCACTCTTTAATGCTATGAACTTTTTCTATCACTATGTTGGTAACTTTGGTGTTAGTATATTGATTGTAACTGTTATTATAAAATTGCTAATGTTTACTTTGGCTAATAAATCATATCGTTCTATGAAAAGAATGAAGAATATTCAGCCCGAAGTAGAGAGAATTAGGGCGTTATATGCTGATGATAAAATGAGACTTAACCAAGAAATTATGGCTTTGTACAAAAGGGAGAAGGTTAATCCCATAGGTGGTTGTCTGCCGATTATTGTACAAATTCCAGTATTTCTCTCAATTTATAAAGTGTTACACGTAACTATTGAGATGCGTCATGCACCATTTTTTGGTTGGATAAAAGATTTATCTGCTCCTGATCCAACATCAATTTTTAACTTGTTCGGATTACTGCCATTTGCTTGCCCAAGCTTCCTGATGATTGGTGTGTGGCCTATTCTTATGGCTCTAACTATGTTCTTACAGCAAAGGATGAGCCCAGAGCCAGCCGATCCAATTCAAGCACAAGTAATGAAATTTATGCCGCTGGTTTTTTTAGTAATGTCTAGTGGTTTTCCAGCGGGAGTAGTGATTTATTGGTCTTGGAGTAATATTTTATCAATAATTCAGCAATATTACATCAATAAGCTAGATAATAATGTCGGTTGATAAGGTTACGAGACTATTTCGTCAAGAGGTAAAATTTATAGCTGGTGTGGCAAAAATAAATCAGTTTCCCAATACATCTTTGCCAGAGATTGCCTTTGTTGGTAAATCAAATGTTGGTAAGTCAAGTTTAATTAATAGTATATGTAATAATTCAAGTATTGCTAAGGTTTCTAATACTCCTGGTCGTACTAGGCAAATAAATTTTTTCTCTATTGTCGATAAACTTATTTTAGTTGATCTTCCCGGATATGGCTTTGCTGAAGTACCAATATATCTAAAACAGCAGTGGGAAGTATTAATAACATACTATCTCAGAATGAGTGTAAACCTCAAATTAGTAAATTTGTTGATTGATGCTAGAAGAGGAGTGAAGCAAAATGATATGGAAATTGCTAAATTGTTACTTTCTTGCAATAAAGATTTTCAAATTGTTTTCACAAAATCAGATAAGGTAACACATAAAGAAAACCTTACTATGATAGTACAGAATTTTCTTGCAACTTTAGGCTACTCCTGTAATGTAATTTATACAAGTAGTAGGAGTAAAGAAGGTGCAAAAGAATTGCAGTTTAGTTTGGCAAAATGCATTAAATTATAAAGAGAAGGAAGGTAAAGGCTTTGCCCATGTCAAAGATACTGCTTTAATTAAAGATATAATAAGACGTAGTAGTGAAGTTAGAGATCAAGTTATGGTATTTAAGCTACCGTCATTAATTATTGGTGATGACAAATTATTGACGAGCTTTGCAGAAGTAATACAGTTGCTTGATAGTTGTGGTATCAAAATCTTTATAGTGCATGATCATACTAATTTGGTGAATGATACACTGAAATTGTTTGGCTGCGATGAAAAATTTATCGATAATATTAAGGTAGCGGATTATAAAAGTTCGCAAATTATAGAAATGGTTTTGTCCGGGTATATTAATAAGCGTATAGTTTCAAAACTCTGTAGTTTAGGTTGTTATGCTATTGGTATTTCCTGCAAAGATGCTAATCTTATCCAAGCTAAGAAATCAAAATTATTGCATAGGAGAGACACTAATAAAGATGTGATAGATATTGGGTTTATCAGTGAACCAGTTATAGTAAACCCTGAGATTTTAATAAATTTTGAGGATAGTAATATTATTCCTGTTATAGCACCAGTAGCTAGCGATGAAAAAGGTAATACGCATCTGCTGGATGTAAATATGACTGCCTCGCTAATTGCTTCCTCATTAGATGCAGATCATTTAGTGTTATTATGTGATGAGGTAGAATTTGCCGGAGAAAAGTATATACGCGTACAGGATGTTAATGTATTGAAAGAGATGCTGAATGAAGCTGTTGAACCTAAAAAAGTTGGCTTGATTGGAGCAGCTTTGAGTGCTATTCAAAACAATACCGATTACGTGCATTTTCTCAATGCAACTTTCCCTGATTCTATATTGTTAAGCATGTTTACAAGTAAAGAACGCGAGTTGCCAATTATATAAAAAGATGAGGGCAATCTAATGAGGATTGCCACGACCACTACGTGGTCTCGCAATGACGCCTGGAATATCTAGTGCTTATTCGGGTTAGCCATACCACAAAAATAATGATAATTGCTATTAGTGGATTATAAAAATCTGCTATATTCGTAGATATAACCGAATTTGGATTAATTAGAGTTAAAGAGGGTTAATTTATGTCAGGAAGTTTAGTATCAGATCCTTTATTTGTTGGTTTAACAAGACCTGCAATGATATTTGGTGTGAGTATAAAATTTGCAGCACTTAATATGATCATATCTATGTCATTATTTATTCAAAGTAATAGTATTATGAATTTGCTTGTTGCCTTTGTGATTCATATGATTGGATATATAATATGTTTTAAAGAACCAAGACTTATAGAATTGTTGTTAAATAAATCTTCTAAATGTAGTCAATGTCCTAATAAATCATTCTATGGAGCGAACTCATACGGTATTTAGAGAATAAAATAACAAAATGATAAAATTATCTATAACAAGAACAGCCAAAGAGTCGAGATCTAGAAAAGAAAAACCTACTTCTCATTTTATTCCTTATAGGTGCCATTGGGATAGTAATACTATCCTAACCAAAAATAACGAATTATTACAAGTAGTAAAGATAGGGGGGTTTTCCTTTGAAACAGCTGATGATGAAGATTTAGATATTAAAAAAAATATCAGGAATTCTTTACTTAAAAATATGTCATCAGGCAATATTGTGATGTATTTCCACACGATCAGAAGGCGTAGACCAGTGATTTTTGATGGGTTGGAATATAGCTCTGACCCTACCATAAAAGTACCTAATGATTTCACAACTTATTTATCAAATGAATGGCGTAAGAAACATGCGGGTTCTAGGTCGTTTTTTAATGAGTTGTACGTTAGTATCCTTTATCGACCAGATAAAGCTGGAGTTGCTGTAATCGAGTACCTAATTAAAAAGCTAATGCAAAAATCTAATAAATTGGCTTGGGAAAATGACATGCGAGAGATGCAGGAAAGTTTGCGAGAAATGTCCTCTAGAGTAGTTAATACATTCCATAGTTACGGTGCCGTGCTACTTGGTGTACGCAAATCTACTAGTGGTTATTGTTGTGATATTATGGAGTTTCTCGGTACTCTTGTAAATTGTGGATCTTCAATGCAAATGGTCGTTCCAAGAAGTTCAATAGACCAATATCTTCCAACCCATAGATTATTTTTTGGTTCTAGATCTATAGAAGCACGTGGTCCAGCGGGCAGAAGATATGCCGGTATATTAAGTATTTTAGAGTATGGACCATCCACATCGGCTGGTATGTTTGATGGGTTTTTACAAATGCCTTTTGAGTTTGTTATGACTCAGAGTTTCATTTTTGCTAATAGAACAGTAGCGGTTAGTAAAATGCAGCTACAGCAGAAGAGGATGATTCAAGCAGAGGATAAGGCGGTATCACAAGTCGCTGAAATATCTCAAGCCCTTGATATGGCTACTAGTGGTGATATTGGTTTTGGAGAACACCACTTTTCACTTCTATGCTCTGATAGTAATTTAAAATCCCTTGAGGATACACTATCTATGGCTTCTGTTGAACTCTCCAATTCTGGAATTCAACCTGTTAGGGAAAGAATTAATATGGAGCCAAGCTATTGGGGACAGCTTCCTGGA
Organism: Rickettsia sp.; assembly: GCA_023269695.1. Lineage (GTDB taxonomy): Bacteria > Pseudomonadota > Alphaproteobacteria > Rickettsiales > Rickettsiaceae > Tisiphia. The sequence goes on along the minus strand of JAHFPS010000004.1, from coordinate 39,226 downwards.
AATATGGATTATATAGTAAGAGGCTCGACTATAAATACTTTAAACATGGTTAGTTTTGCATCTATGCATAATTATCCATTAGGTAAGGTTTTTAATAATCACTGGGGAGAATATGTGACTGTGCTTGATACTACTTCAGGTACACCTTTTTATTTTAGTTTTCATGTTAGGGATGTTGGGCATACTTTGATCATTGGTCCAACTGGGGCTGGTAAAACAGTGCTAATGAATTTTTTATGTGCACAAGCACAAAAATTTACCCCTAGAATGTTCTTTTTTGATAAAGATCACGGTGCTGAGATATTTATTAGGTCACTTAATGGGGTGTATACCACAATTGATCCGGAAGGGGGATGTAACTTTAATCCTTTGCAACTTGATGATACTGGGGAGAATAGAACGTTTATATTAGAGTGGCTTAAAGTATTGGTTACTTCTAATGGAGAGTCGTTATCATCAGAAGATAATAAGACTCTATCTCAAGCAGTAAGTGGTAATTTTAAGTTGGAAAAGAAAGATAGAAGATTAAAAAATGTTGTAGCATTTTTGGGTATCGATGGTCCTAATAGTTTGGCAGGTAGGATTGCTATGTGGGTTGGTAGAGGTTCTCATGCTAAAATATTTGATAACGAGACAGATAATATTGATTTGCAGAAAGCTCGAGTATTTGGCTTTGATATGACTGAATTGTTAAAAGATCCAGTTAGTCTTGCTCCTGTATTATTATATATTTTCCATAGAATTAATATTTCTTTAGATGGTCAAAGAACTATGATAGTTCTTGATGAGGCATGGGCTTTGATTGATAATCCGGTATTTGCTCCGAAAATTAAGGACTGGCTAAAAGTTTTGCGTAAGTTAAATACTTTTGTAATTTTTGCTACTCAAAGTGTTGAAGATGCAGCTAAAAGTAGGATTAGTGATACTTTAATTCAACAAACTGCGACACAAATATTCTTACCAAACCTTAAGGCAACCGATGTTTATCGTAGTGCCTTTATGCTTAGTCAACGTGAATATATTTTAATAAAAACTACAGATCCAACATCGCGTTATTTTTTAATAAAACAAGGAGTAGATGCGGTTGTTGCTAAAATAAATTTAGATGGTATGACTAATATTATCAATGTTCTTTCTGGTCGAGTTGAAACAGTGTTGTTGCTGGATCGGATTAGAGAACAACATGGTGATGATCCTGAAAAATGGTTGCCTATATTTTATGAGGAAGTAAAGTCACTTTAGTTAATTTATGCATTACAAATATAGAAAATTATTAATTCTATTATACTGTAACTTCAGTGTTAGTTGGTTATTGTTTTTATTGATGAAATTTTCAAGGATGCTGCAGAGTTCTAGAAAAGTTTTATTTTATGGTGCTAAAACATTTGTTAGGATATTAATTTTATGTAGTACACTAAATTTTACTATTATCCATAATAGTTATGCAGAAGAAAAAGGTACTTTAGACACTATAATTGATATTCTTAAAGGTTTAACCTGTGAAACTCAGGGTATTGGTGACTTATTACGTACGGAATTTTCTCACACTTGTATACCAGGATCACTTCTTTCCTTTGCTACTGCTAATATAATTTCGCCAGGAGTTTATGCCAATACGATGCTACGTCTTAAAATAAATGACCATGAATTATTTGACAAATCTTACCCTGGAGGGCAATGTGCAAGAAGGAATAGAATTGATCCAAAAGATCCCAAATTAACCTTTGCATTTTGCAATAATATTTGGCTAGCAAAGGTTAGGGTGGAGGCAATAGCCAAGGCTGCTATTGCTATTGCTAAAGCCGTATTAACCGGTTCTGATCCGTGGAATGATATTATGGATGCTTGGAAAAGCGATAAGGGCAAATTCCATATTATTTATGAGGGCAAGAAAGATGGTTATACCGATGTAATGTGGGATGTACTTTTGCCAGTTTATTTTAAAGTAATAAAGCAAAAGGATACTATGTGTGTAGCTGCTCCCACTATATTAGCAGATTGGGTGGCGGTTGGTTGTAAGTATGTTAGAGAACCTTACCCTGAATCTATGTATGGATCTTTTATGGGTCATAATGACAGCAAGGCTGAAGAAAGTCATAATATCCCTACTGACCCAATGGCAATAGTTGATTGTGGTTTTTCATCTTCCAGTTGTTATCAAAAGGCTTATGAGAATTCTAAGACAGCCATAGTCATCTCTTCACCATTGATAGAATGTATAAAAGAAATGACAGCAAGATTACTAATCAGTAGAGAAGTTTGTACATTTGATGATGTTAATAAAGTGATTAATTCCAGCAAAAGGGAAAGTAGTGTGTTATTTCAATTCCAACGTAATATGCACAGAACTGTCACCGCTTTATTAACTATATATGTAATTTTCTTTGGTTTTAAAATCATACTTTCTGGTGACATTCCGCCTAAAAATGAAATAATTAATTTTATATTAAAAATGTTATTTGTAACCTATTTCTCTGTAGGTATAAATATAAATCCTGGTAGTTCTGACTATAATCGACTAGATGGTATGGTGCAGTGGGCTTTTCCTTTGTTATTAGGAGGAATAGATACACTTGGTGGTTGGGTTATTAATGCTTCTCCATCAGAGTTGTGTAAATTTAATCCCGAAGATTACCACGATAAAAGTCTTTCTTATATGCCATTATGGGATGCATTGGATTGTCGAGTAAGTCATTATTTGGGATTAGATATCCTATCAACCCTACTGGTAGAAAATCTATATAAAAATCGTGATTTCAAAAGTTTTGACTTTTTTAGTTTCTCAGCTCCACCTTATGTATATTTACTGATTCCTGCTATTATTTCAGGTAACATGACCCTAGTATCTTTAGCACTTTCTTATCCTTTATTAGTGATTTCTGTTGGAGCATTTATGGTGAATGCTACAGTGATGTGCATGATATCTATAGTAATATTGGGTGTTTTAGCTCCTCTTTTTGTACCAATGTTTTTATTTGAATATACTCGTGGTTACTTCGAATCATGGGTAAAATTACTAATATCATTTTTATTACAACCTATGGTTGTGATAACCTTCATGATTATGATGTTTTCGGTTTACGATTTTGGTTTTTATGGTCACTGTAAATATACAAGTAAAACTATAAAAAATAGTATAGAAAGTGGTGGTGATGGCAAAAGAACTGTAAAAATATTTTTTGTTGATAATGATTGGCGTAAATATACTGAAGACGAAGCTAAAAGTTGTAAGAATAGTTTGGGTTATATGCTTAATAATCCACTTCAAACAGTTGCTAGTTTTGTTACAGATAATCTAAATGAGATGGTCAAAGAAAAACCAGGTGGTGGTAGTACAAGTGATCATTTATCTAAATACCAGTTTCTGCAGGGTATTATTATGGGTCCCGGTATGTTCTTTATATCGCCAAAATTAGTTTTTGAGAAAATTAAGAATATTGCTCTAGCGTTAATTACTGCCTGCTTTACTTTGTATTTAATGTATCACCTCAGTGCTAAATTAGCGGAATTTGCAGCTGATATGACTGAAGGTGTGTCGCTTAGTAGTGTTGCCATTCATCCGCAAGCAATATTTAAAGCTGGTATGGCTGCTATTGGAGCAGCTGGAAAAATGGGAGCAGCCGGAGGAGGGGGGGCTGGAGCTAAGGATATGATGGGTGGAGGAAGTGATGGTGGAGGTAGTGGTGGTAGCGGTGGATTAGCTGAAGGTGGTAAAGCTACTGGTGGCGAATCAGGAGGAGATACCGTAAGCACCGGTGGTTCAGCTGGGGCTACTGGTGCAGTGGGAGGAGCGATTAAGTCTTTAGGTAGTAGTGGAGCTTCTCTGCCAATCCGTCATATCACAGAAGCTACTACAGCTGGTGTGAATGAAGGAGGTTCTTCAAGTGCAGCAGGGTCTTCAAAGGAATCAAGAGTTAATTTGGAGGCTAGCGAACTTGTTCTACCTTCAACTACTAAAATAGTAGAAACAGAGAGTCCTATTAATAAATCACCACAGGTAGCTACAAATAAACAAGAATTAGGAAAAACACTAGATAAAGCAAATCCTACATTGGCATCATCAAAAGAGCAAAAATCATATGGATTACTTCCTAAAACTCCAAGAGAAATGGAAAATCACACCGTACAACCCGGAGAAGCTGGTTATGTTAAACAAGAAATAAGAAATCGTGAGATAAAAGATAGAAATGCTAAATTAGAGGAACAGGCATTCAGAGATTTCAAAGAAAAATCTCTTAAAAATAGACTAGATAAGCAAGATATAGCTGATAGAACCAATGTAAAAATAAAAAAAGATGGCTCTGATGAAAGTTCATAAAGTCATACAAGTTTTTATACAATTTTGTTTGATATTTTTTTCAGCTGAGGTTTTTGCTGGTTATGGAGATCTGTGTCCATTAGCTTCATTTGAAATAGATGATTATTTAAAACAGAATACTGCTTACGGTCATATTATGTTTAGTATTGATATGACTGACACTCCTGGTGCTTGCGATCCAAATGATTCAGAATTTAAATTTTGTCTAAAAAATAAAGAGGGGAGTTCTCCAGAATGTAAAGTTATTACTCTTGATTTAGATGAATTTAAGAGTCTTAGTGAGTTAAGCACTGATCATAATCCTGATTTAGGTAGTAACACCTTATTGAAGGATATTATTTTGACAGTAAAAATTGTTAATAAAAGATTATGCTTAGTCATGCCTACCTCAAAAGGGCAACTTCCATTAGCTTGTAAGCCTACTAACACGCCAGCTCCAGTACCGCCACCAGGTGAACAATGTCGGAACATAGGTAAGACTTGTTATATGGGTACTACAAGAAGTCAGTCATTATTTAATTTTTCTGGGTTAGCTGTAGATTGTTTAAAAGAAACTCTTGATAAAGTTTTTTTCCGTTATAGTAGTTGTGATCCCAAGAATGATAAGGTTAGTTTGACTGCCCTTAATCCCTTTTCAAAATTCCAAGAATCTTTGAAAGTATCTATTAGGGCAGCGTTAATATTATATGTTATGTTTTTTGCTGTTAATATGATTCTAAGCAAAGAATATGGTAATCTAGATAAAATAGCAACTTTTGTTATGAAGCTAATAGTTGTTACTTATTTTGCTACAGGTCTTGGACCAGCCTATTTTAAGGATGGTAAAGAAACTACCGAAAACGGTATGTTGCAGTATGGTTTACCATTACTTACTGAACTTACTCCACAATTTGCCCAAATAGTTTTTAATGCTGGTGGTTCTAGAGGATTATGTGAGTTTGATGCTAAGAAGTATAAAAATGGTTATAGTTTTTATGCACTTTGGGATGCTGTTGATTGTCGAATAGCTTATTATTTTGGTATGGGGTTAATCTATAATACAGAAGCTATTTTAAATAATAGTGTGGCGGGAAAAACTGAAGGTACTGCTATTGAAGAATTTAAAAAACCTGGAAATGAAGCTCCGGATGCCTTAGGTAAAGTGGGAGCATTCAGATTCTTTACCGTACTATTTGGTTTTTTCTTATCTGGCAATATAATAATAGTAGCATCTGGAATAATATTTTCTGTAATATTCGTGTCAATAATTTTATATTTTTTAACACACTATCTAGTATGTTTGGTTACCATATATGTCATGACCTATATTTCCCCTATATTTATTCCTATGGTTTTATTTACCAGAACCAAAGCATATTTTGATGCATGGCTAAAAATCTGTATATCTTGTGCAGTGCAGCCTGCAGTGGTGGCTGGTTTTATTGCCTTGTTACTCACTATGTATGATTCGGCAATATACAAGAATTGTCAGTTTAAGAGGCATGACTATGTCCATAATGAGGTTCGGTTTAGTACTTTTGAGCTTAGATTACCAAATAGTGAACCTGAAGATTGTAAAAATAGTGCTGGATATAAATTATTACAATATTATTCAGGATTAGGTTGGGAGAAACATCTTTTAATTCTTTTCCCAATTAAATCAATTGTTATGGATATCTTATCACTGATGGTAGAATTACTCTATGTATTAGTTTTCTCAATTATTTTCTATTATTTCTCAAAATCAATTGGTCAGTTTGCAGCTGAGATTACTGGTGGTCCTATCATGGATTCTGTAACAGCCAGTCCTACTAAGATAGTTGACATGGTTAAGAAAGGGGTAGACTTTATTTCAAGTGCTTCAGGAAACTCAGGCGGAAAAATGCCGGCAAAAAATCCTGTAGCAAAACCAAGGAAAGGTGGGGAAGAAGCAAAAGATTCAGGTAGTGGTGGAGATGGTGGTGGTATGGGTTCAGGTGGTGGAGATAGTGGCGGTATGGGTTCAGGTGGCGGTGGTATGGGTTCTGGAGGTGGTGGATGATGATTATAGACAACCCGACTAACATTACGCTAAATTCACAAACGTTTATTAGCAAGGAGCTACTATTAGTAAAGACGAAGCAGTCCAAGCTAGGCGATGTACACAAATTAGTGAGATTGGTGTGTAGCCAAATGTCATTGCGAAAAGCTACTGTAGTGGCGACGAAGCAATCCATAAAAGTGGTTAGAAATGGTTTGCTTCGTCGGCTCACGCCTTCTCGCAATGACGTTAAGAATACTTCCGTCATTGCGAGACCACGTGAGTGTAGTGGCAATCCACATTCATTAGATTGCTTCGTCGCTACTAAAGTAGCTCCTCGCAATGACTTCAGTTTGTTATGGATAAATACTAATCGGGTTAGCTACAACTTGGATATTATCGTATGAAAGGAAATTTATCAAAACTTATAATGTTACTAGGTCTAATTGCTTTATTGGTTAGCTTTGTTCTGGTAGTGCTTGCGATGATAGGATCAGTAAAAATTACTGATGGTTGCCTTTATAGATATGACGACACAAAGGGCGGTAATACCGATAGTATTACTAATACAGTGATGCTTAACGCAACAGCAAACCATACTGTTATTAGCAAAACAAGACCAGATGGTTCGTTTGAGACTGAGTATGATCCTAACCATTACGGAGAATGGTTAAATACTAACCTAGCTGTTACAGATGGACAGGAGATTAAGTTTGAAATAAAAGGTAATATAAGCCTTTGTAGAGCATATGTACCAAAACATAATATTCAACAACCTTCAGATTTGGATAATTATAAGCACAGAGTTGCCATTCCTAGAGTTGAAGAAACTAATGTAGAACCGCTATCCTTAATTTTTGATGCTAAAACTGATGAATGGCGGAATATAGCTGAATTGTTTATTAATGATAAGGTTGTAATATCAATTTTGCCGGATCAAAAGAAACTGACAGGTATGGTTAGTGTAAAAAATATCTTTAAGCTTGTTAAGCAAGATGGTGAATTTAAAAATGTTATAGAACAGGAAAATTGCTCGGAAGGGAAGAGAGAATACAGCCCATTATGTGGTAGATATTCAATATATTCTGGGGAGTATGTTAGTGATTGTAAATTGCCAAAAGATTGTGACAATCCAAATGATTGTGTTAATGTTAAGCCAGAGAGGGTGTGTTGGAGTAAGCCATACGATTGGAAGCTAGATGATATAGTATGTAACGTAGTAGACAAAATAACTGGTAATCGCTTTACTTACTGGAAAGAAATATGTAAAAAGGAGCCTTTTTGGGCTAATGTTATGAGTCCAGCACCAGAACCTTATCTAGATAAAGGGTCTTTTACATATCCGCCGTCTAAGAATGTTGATAATGTTAATAATTTATTTACTAATTTTCATCCTGAATGTTCTTACAATTCTAGTGCTGCATCTCGTACATGCCCCGATGTTAACCATGATATTAAAGACAAAGACTATATACAAGGGGAATACCAAAATAAACGATATTTTTGGTATTCTGCCGATGGTCCAACAGGTCTATTACATAGGATGGATAGTACTGAGACTCCGACTAATGCAAAATCTTTAGGAACAGGCTATCAAATTGCTAAAATAAAGGATAAAGACAAAAATACTACAACAAATGATAAAAATGAAGATGCTAATAGTAATAGTAAATATAAAATTATTTATAAGGGTATTGTCGGTAAGGATATTATAGTCGATAAAGCAAAAAGCTATTTACAATATCGTTTATGGTCAAAATATACTGATTATAGCAAAAATACTGGTGGTTATGTGTTAAACATTAAGCAGACTAAATGTCGGAGAAATAATGGCAATAGTTTTAATGATGTTGTAGAGAATCGTGGTAAAGTACAATATTTAGTAGTGCCATATGACGAAAATCCTAATAAACCTAAAGCTGGCACAGCTTATACTCCTAACCCTACTGGTATTGATGTAGATGCAGATGGTAATGCAAAAATTACTACTAATACTAATGGATATCTATGGATGAAAATTTACAATAAAAAAGAAGACTATAAAGAAAGTTATGGTAGGTACAGAGTACAATTTTTTACCTCACAAAAGGTTGGTAGTTTTACTTTTAGTGTTATAAATCCTTTATTTGAGTTATTAAAAGGAAAAATCAAGGGTGCTGCGGTGACGATTTTTAAGAATATGACCTGCTATGGTGGTGGAGTTACTACTTGTAGTAACTTTTTTAACTATATAAAAGCAGTATTAATTCTTTACGTTATGTCATACGGAGCAATGTTTTTACTAGGCATTGTTAAAATCAATCAACAGGATTTGGTAATTAGGATAGCAAAAATTGCTATAGTTAGTGGATTAATGAACGAGAGTACTTTTAGATTTTTTAACGAGTATATATTTGATTTTGTCACTAATTTTTCAGACGGGATAATCTCAAATATGAGTGGCTATAGTATGTTTTCATCTACGAATAAGGTATCAAATCCTTTTATGTTCCTAGATGCATTAATGAGCAAAATATTATTTAGTAAAACTTTTGCTGGTCAAGTGCTATCTTTATTATCAACGGGTCTTAGTGGACTGATTTATTTTGTTATACTATTTATTAGTATAATTATAGTAATCATTACCGTTCTTCGGGCGGTGGCAGTTTATATTATGGCATTTATGGCAATTGCTATATTAATTGGTATAGCTCCATTGTTTCTTACGTTCATGTTATTTGATTTTACGAGATATTTATTTGATAATTGGGTGAGGTTTACTTTTAGATATATGATAGAGCCGGTAATCTTAATGGCAGGAATTATTATACTTACTCAGTTATTTACAATTTACTTGGATTTTACAACTGGTTATAGTGTGTGTTGGAAATGTGCTTTACCTATAAAAATTCCATTTCCTGCTATCCCAGGTTTGCCTGCAATTCTTTCTAATTTAGAGATTTTTTGTATCAATTGGTTTGTACCTTGGGGAATGGATTCTCGTTCTGGCATGATGGGCATGAATATGCAACATTATATTGCCTTGATCATCATTGCCTATGGAATGTATGGTTATGTTGAATTCTCTGGTCAAATGGTGGCAAAATTAACTAGTACTGCTGGACCTTCTGCTACATCTATGGGGCAAAATATGTCATCGGCAATGGAGCAAGGAGCTTTAAAAGAAGTTGGTTTAAACAAAGCAGGTAGAGATGCAATAAAGCAAGATGCTAGTAAAAGATTAAAAGATAGGAATAAAGCACTCGATAAGGGTAATAAAGCTAGATCCAAAGTTGATACTAAGGGTGCTAAACAATAAGGATTAGAATCTGCAGTAGTGATGGTAAGAAGGATGGATAGTGAAAGTACTGCTAATACGGATCCAAATTAATTAAGTGAATAGGATGAGAAATTTTAGGTATCTAATTTTGTTGGTAGATTTACTACTTAAGGGGCAAATGTTCATTGTCCTAGTAGTTCTTTTAGCCTTCCACCCTGTCAAAGCTGATGATAGTAAATTTGATTGGATGAATTCGACTTTAGGAGAACTTAATGCTTTATTTTCATTATGCCTAGAAGTACCAAAATTTCATAGTTTCCAAGAAGGTAGGATTTCTTTAGACCTTGCAAAACCAAATATATGGAATTCTACTGGTAACTATGTCAAAAAAGATAAAGCAATTAAGTTTGAGTGGAGTACTACTGGAGCTGTAAGTAGCCCAAGAAAGTATTTGGTGATTTACCGTATAGATCCAAGGTTCGATAAACCTCAAATATTTATTAAAACTTTTGATTATTCAACTAATAAGTATAAAGCTACTGATTTTCCCAAATTTAGTACAACTGATCCAACTAAAGATTGGACTAGTTTGGCATTTGACAAAATGCAAAATTATGTAGACTATGTTAATTTTGCTAAAGATAGAAAGAAAATTCGTGTAGAAAAAGGTGATGTAATAAACATAACTCTTGCAAGAGCAGAAGATTTTTTTAGTGTATTTACCGACGAAGATTTGTTAAATAAAGAACTTGATAATAATATATTGGCAGTTCCGTCACTTTATACCAATAGTAACCTTGATAATAAAATACTATATTCAACTGCAGAAAAATTGTGTGATTCTATTGATCCCTCAAGAAAGGGTGTAGAGTGTAGAGGTACTGGAGCAAATACCAAGTATTTAGATAAGCTAATATTAATTGGTAAGGCATTAACTCAAACCTCTATAGGACGTATGAATAACTTAGGTATTACAAGTTGTCCTGATTATGCCAATAATAATAAAAATACTCCAGTGTGCTTCTATGATCAAGGGAGAGGGATGAGGATATTGGTAAATAATCAGACCATAAAAAAAGAAGATGAAAGTTTTGTATATTCTAAATTTTTTAAAAAGAATTTCTTATATTATAAATCTGATATTGCCGGGAATTTAGACTTCTCAACTAATTGGTTAATTAGAGGTATGTTTACTAAGCTAGACAAGCCATTAATGAGTAATTGGACTACCTTTTCTAATCTTAATGCACTTAATTCTTATATTAATAACCCCGCAGATGTAGATTTGGGTGCTGATTTCTTACATTTTGGACGCTACATTATGATTGTAGAAATAGGTAACGGTGATAAGATTATTAGTGATGCACAACAAAAAAACATAGAAGTTGAATATATTATAACGAACGATGGTGGAACACCACCTGAATCGACGGTGGGTACACAAATTAATCAAGATTTTTCAATTGATGCTGACAAAGATGGATATTTATGGGTTAGAGTCAAAAATCCTAATAAAGAGGTAATGGGAAAAATTAATGTAAATTATGCTAATTACACTGGGAGTACTTGGTTCTCAGATATTGTATATAAAGGAGCAATTATACCTATTACCAATGAGTTTCATAATTTTACTATGAATTTCTATACTAAACTAACTAAAAACGTAACATTACAACGAATTATAAGATCGGCATTAATTCTCTACGTAATGATATATGCTTTAACCTTTTTAGCAGGTGCTACCCAAATAACTGCCAAGGATTTATTAACGAGGATTATCAAAATAACTTTGATAGTAATCCTAATAGGAGAGAATAGTTGGAGCTTTTTCAATGACTATTTATTTAATGCTTTTATTAAGGGTACTGACTATATAATGACAAATGTAGTAGGGCTCACCAGCTCTAAGTCTAATATTTTTGGTTTTATTGATCCAATATTTGACAAATATACCAATGGTCGATTCTGGTTATTACTATTCATACAGCTATTACAAATCCATAATGGTCTTATTGTTGTTGCTATCATAACTATTTATTCTCTTATACTTTATTTTAGAGCTATTTTGGAAGTTATCATAGGTTACGTTATAGCATATATTGGTCTGTCAGTTATGATATCTTTAGCACCATTCTTTATAATCTTGGTACTATTTGAAAAAACGAAAAGTATATTTGATAACTGGTTATCTACTTTATTTAGTTATATGATGCAACCAAGCATATTATTAATATTTTTTCTATTAATAGATCAAGTGATGTCTGAACAACTTTTAAAAATTGTGGTTAAAGCGTGTTGGGATGCTAGATTCATCCCAATAGCCATAGGGTTAGATCTAAGTCATTTGGGTATACCTATTAATTTTTCTTTCGAATTACCATTTTTACCTGGGATACCTTTCTTTACACCATCAGTTACAGAAATTAATGATTTAGACGCTTTATTAAATTCTACAGGTACATTTTTGGTAATATTTACCAGTAGCTTGTTATTCTATGCTTATTGCCTAATGGCTCATGGGCTTGTGGATTATGTTACTATAGTGGTTTCTCAATTGACGAACGTAACACCTGCAAGGCAGGAAGGCAATTTCCAAGCCCCTAGTAATCCTACAAAATCTATTATGCAGGATATGGGGACTGTAGCAAAACCTATTAAGGATGTAGCTCTTGCTCCAGCCAGAATATTTAAAGACAAGGTGATAGATCAAAATTATAAAGCAAGGGATGGAAAGGACCCTGAAAACAAAAAAGAATATACTGGCAAAATATTTGCCTCAAGACATGATTCAGATGGTGGTTGAGCAGATGGTGTATCTAATAAAACAAAGTAATTACTATTTTAAGTCTAGGTTTTTCTAAATGAAGAATATTTTTGTTATTTTATTAATTTCTATATTTTGCCTTTCAGGGTGTACTGGGGATAGGTGCATTGATGCAGATGATTTTGGCTTTATAAAATTTGTAATTTCTTCAAGATATAAAAAAGAAGACTTAAGTGGGCAACAACAAGATAATCAAACAGCTCCTTGGGTTGATACTGGATATAATGTAAATGGTCAACCACTTGCTATATTGGTAAAAACTTGGGATTTTGCTAAAGGAGATAAAAATAACTCTACAGAGTTATCAGCTTGGAGTGCGTGGTATGGTCAGAAAAATAATACCAATACTTTATCTGAATTTTGTAAGAGATTACAAGTATGCCAATTTATAGATGGTAAGATGTGTACTAATAGTAAGGATGCTAAAATTAGTAATGCACCATGCTTATTTAAAAATGGAGTGGGGCTATATTTATTGATTGCTGAGCGTGATACAAATCCTAATCTTTCATTGGATACCCAACGTACACCAAAAGGAATTACCGCCCATCTTGGTGAACCTCACGTTGGTCATGAACTTTATGATCTTAATAAAAGAGGTGAATTAGTAAAAGCCGGAGGAATAAGTTATCAATATAAAGATGTTGATAAAACGAAATACGATAAATCTCCATTATATTTTAAGATTTTAGATAAATTTTACGATGATAATAATGGTCAGTACCGTGTAGTTATTAAATCTGGGGTCAATGACACTAGACCAGATCCTATTGAGTTTCTAACAAAATTAATAAAAGTTGAGTTATTTGGTGACGATAAAGAAAAGGGTCTAGTTAGGGCAATTTACGAGAATATTATTAAAACACCAGGGTATCGTCTATCTGTTTCAGCTTTGTTGACTTTGTATATTATGTTTACGGGGTTTTCTTTTCTGATTGGCAATGTTAATCTTACACATACTGAATTAATAATTAGAATAGTAAAAATTAGTATAGTATCAACTTTACTTAGTTCTACTATTAGTTGGCAATTTTTCCATGATTACTTATTTGTGTTTTTTGTGGAAGGGGTGGAGCAAATATTACAAATAATTAAACAAACTGCTGCAACCGGACCCGGGTCTTGGAGTATTATAGGCTTGATGATTGCCCCACAAACTATGGCAAAACTATTTTCATTACTGTTCATCGACCCATTAGGGTTTATATATATAATTCTATTCCTGATTGCCCTTTATTATATCTTCATGATGGTATTTAAGGCTACTATTATATATCTTACGGCATTAATAATTATTGGGATGATTATCATAATGGCACCAATATTCATTTGCTTTATGTTATTTGGTATCACACGCTCATTGTTTGAGAACTGGTTAAGACAGCTGATTTCCTATGCTATACAACCGATTATACTATTTACTGGTCTAGCATTTATTTCAATGATTATTAGAACAGAGATATATTCTTCACTTGGTTTTGGTGTATGTAAGTACGACTTTCCAAATTTAGGTCCGATAAATGAATTATTTGGTAGTATTAATGAAGATCTAGATACTAGTCTTGGCGACTCGATATTTTATTGGTGGTTTCCATCTCCAATGAAAGGTAACAAGTTTAGTAAAACAAGAGCTGATATATTAGTACCCGTTGATCATCGTGTAACTGATGGTTCGCCAGATGGCAAACTATGTTTAGCTTATGAGTGTGCTGAAAACAGGTATATTGAGTTGCCATTTTTAGATCCAGTCAAAGACTTAACAAGAATTAACAACTTTTTTAATGGTAAGTTTGTTCAGCTGGATGGATTATTGTTAATTTTTGTATGTGTTTATTTACTAAGTAAATTTAATGATATAGCTGTTTCAAGTGCTAAATTCTTATCTAGCACATCAGGTAATTTAACAAATTTACAAGCAGTTGGACAAGCTGCTTTTACCCCTATTCAGCAGCAAATAGAACGACCTGCAAAATATGCTTTCGGTGCTGTCAAACAAAGGGTAGATCAAGGAGTTGAGAAGGCAAGTATGTTTGCTGCTAGTAAGTATGAAGAATGGATGATGGGGGGTGTAGCACAAGAGGCACTTAACCCGAAATCAGTAAATTCAAGTGTTTTAAGTGAAGTAAAAAGAACTTACGGTATAGATTATAAAGATGTTAATGTTGACGCTGAGAATGACTACCAAAGGGCTATTGGCGAGGTTATGAAATCTATTAAACCTGATGCAGTAGTTAAAGAATTTACTGGTAGTTATTCAGAACTTAAGGATCATTTAGCATCTCTTAAATTTGGCGAAGGTAAAAAATATGATCCTCTTAGCGAAGAGCAAAAGAAAGAACTTAATGAGTCAATGAAAACTAAAGATGGTAAGACTTTACGAGAATTAGCCAGTGATGCAAAGTTTACCAAAGATTTCAAGCAAGCTTATATGAATTCGCATCAAGAAATGTCAAAAAGAGGGGTAGGATTATTTGGGAAGAATATAGCCCCTCTCAGAAGTTGGCAAGAAATGAACAAGCGTGTTGATGAAAAAAGAGAGTTACGTGATAGGAAGCGTAGAAATATAGGGGAGAAAATATATGCAGGTTATGAAGGATTAAAACGGGAGGCTTTGACTGCTATTGTTGGTAAAGATTTACGTGATGCTTTTGAGGGTAACTTGACTGGAGCTGAATGGGAAGATTTTAATTATAATGACCCAAGACTTAGAACCCATAATGAATCGCTTAAGGATGAACAACGATCTTTGGAACATCAAAAACTTAAGACTAAAATTAATAAAGAAACTATTGCTGTTCAGGAAGATATATCGTCTCCTGAATATCTAGCTAGACTTGAATTACAGGGTAGAACAGCAGATGTTGATTATTATGAAGAATTAACCAATAAAAACCTTGCTTTCCAGGTATATGATGCACTTGCTCAAGGTGAAGATAAAGGAGAAAATTCGGTATTAATGGGGGAAAGATTTATGCGAGAGAAAGCAACAGATACTCAAACTCGTGAAATGATTGACAATGCCCATAAGATTGAGCAAAAAATGATTGATGACGATAGATATGTACGTAGACAAGAATATTATGATATTATGCGTGAGAAAGCTGAAGCAAATGGTGATGATCAATCTTTAGAGTATAGTAAAACGGTACTGAAGAAAATAGAAGAAAGAAAAGAGCTTATTAAAAAGGAAATTAAATCTCATGTTGATGGAATTAATCAATATCGCTTAGCTGCTAAAATGTCTAAATATGAAAAATGATTAGATGAATTTATTGGATCATTTTTAAATATTTAGTATATCTCCCACATTGTTGAATGAATAGGGATACTGTGTTAAAATGTCTATCACTTTAAAGAAAAATATAAAATCTATGCATATTTTTTTATCCCTTGTTGACAGTTATTAAGAAAAAGAGTAGTATACTCATTGAGTTTAATAATTAACTCTTTAATAGCATGAAAGCCTTGTATTTGGTTTAATTTCTACGAAAGAGTTGCGAATTAAGTTCAGATAAGTAACTCTATACTAAAAGGTTTTTATGACTACTAAAGTAGGTAAGGTCAAATGGTTTAATACAACCAAAGGTTTTGGTTTTATTCAACCAGACGATGGTGGGAGTGACGTTTTTGTCCACATCTCAGCTGTAGAGCGTGCCGGGATCCGTAATCTTAATGGAGGTCAAAGTGTAGGCTTTGATCTAGAAGACAATAAGGGAAAAATTTCTGCTGTTAATCTGCAAATAAAGTAATATTTATTTAAAACTACAAGCAACTACTCAAAATTTATGAGTGGTTATTAAACTAGTGAATTTTGGGTAGTATCATCTTTTTATACACTTTGTGCATTATCTTTTGTAATTCAGTGTTCACTGTAAGTAGAGTTGTAATTTTATTTGGCTATTTAAATATACTCGAATGATTTGGGGAAATGGATTTGAAAATGATGGGAGAGCGAGTACAACGTACGTGAGTTCCTGATATTTTCAAAAAACATATTTTTCAAAGCAAAAGAGTATATATGCATTAAAGATGAGCAGGAGTGCTATCTTTTTTGTCGTATTTATAATTACAGCCGCTTTTACTATACAATAATTAATAACCCGCTTTATAACAACTTAATCATAAACTTATTCTTTTTTTAAGGTATAGAATATATGTTTGCTCAGATGCTTTGAAGAGTTGGAATATATTCTTTTGCTTTGAAGAATTGTTTTTTTGAAAATATCAGTGATTCGCATGCTCATCTACCTTATAGGTGGATACGTGCTTCTCATTCTCAAAAATAATTATTTAAAGCAAAAGAGTCTAATTACAGTTTGCCTTCCAATTCCTTAAAGCATTTGAGTATTTTTAATTTACGATAAATAATATTGGATTTAATAATGAAAAGTTTTAATTTACCAAATGAAGTGATTATATCACTTGAACAGATGAACATCACCACTCCGACGGAAATCCAAAGAGAGGCTATACCGATTGCGATGCAAGGTAGTGATATTCTTGCTTCTAGTCAAACTGGTTCGGGTAAAACCCTTGCCTATTTACTACCAATCGTCAATTCTTTCATACAAACTAAATCAATGGCTTTGGTACTTGTGCCAACTAGGGAATTAGCTAGTCAAGTACGTACTACTTTGACTAATGTAACTACTCAAATTAAGCTTCCCAGTGCGGTTTTAATAGGCGGTGAACCAATGCATAAACAATTTATGCAACTAAAAGCAAATCCTAAAGTTGTAATTGGAACACCGGGGCGTATTATAGATCATTTACTGCGTGGTACCTTAAAATTAAATACTGTCCAATTGGTGGTGCTTGATGAAATGGACAGAATGCTTGATATGGGTATGAAAGAACAGTTGGAAGAAATAAATAAATATATACCTGAAAAACGACAGGTTTTAATGTTTTCTGCTACTATGCCAAAACATATTATTGCACTATCGCAAAAATATGTGATTAACCCTAAACGTATTATTGTTGGCTCAACTACTCAGGCTGCTTCTCAAATAAAACAAGAAACTTTGCGTGTTTCTGATAAAGAGAAATTCCCTGAGCTTATAAAGCAATTAAATCAACGAGATGGTTCTATAATTATTTTTGTAAAAACTAAGCGTGGCGCTGATCAGCTGGCAAAAATGTTAAAATTTGAAGACCACAAGGCTGAAGCTATCCATGGTGATTTAACACAAGGTAGACGGGATCATGTAATTGCATCGTTTCGCTCTTCTCGTCATAGAATTATGGTGGCAACAGATGTTGCAGCTCGTGGCTTGGACATACCTCATACACAGCATGTTATCAATTATGACTTACCAATGTCTCCAGAAGATTATTTGCATAGAATAGGTAGAACTGGTAGAGCAGGTCTTTCAGGTTGTGCATTATCCTTCATTTCTCCAGAAGATAACATTAGGTGGAAAGCTATTGATCGTCTAATGAATCAAGGTGAGAGTACTTCAAGAGAAGAAATGACAGGAAGTAAGAATCGTAGAAGACCATTTAATGGTAATAATAGCAACAATAACAATAATGGTAAAAAAAGTTATTTTCCTCGTAATAATAACGATAAGAAACCTTATACTGGTCGTTCTAGAAATAGCAAAGCGTCCTAGTATACTCATACCAATTAGTGTTAATAAATAGAGTTATATAGCTAACCCGTCAATGTTCTAGATAGCCTCTATGTCATTGCGAGAAGCTACTTTAGTGGCGACGAAGCAATTGTAAGATGTCATTCCCGCGTAGGCGGGAATCTAGATCTTCTACTTCGCAGGGATGACACAAAATCGATTGCCTCGTCGGCTTACACCTCCTCGCAATGACGTAGAGGAACTTATAATAATACCAAGAACTTATTCGGGTTAGCTATAAAAATCTAACTATTAAGTCCTGGTTGAAATTAGCCTTTACATCTTGTTATAATTGATGTATCATACAATTGCTACTTTTTGTAGATATGGTAATAAACGTGATTTAGAATAGAGGTTGCGGACCCGGGGGCGGTACCCGGCGCTTCCACCAGAAAGTTATGATACTTTGTGAGCAAAACTTTATGGGGGCGAAATAGGATCGACGTGCTTAATAAAAAAATTATCTTTACTCGGTATAATTCCGCCGGACCTTGTGTCATTGGGTTAAAAAAAGAAACGCAAATGATAATGAACGTTTCGTAGGAAGTGCAGCACTAGCTGCCTAGTCCTACGCGGTTGGGGGCTTAACCGGGCAACAGAAAAAGCCCCGCTATAGTAATTATATTGGATTAATCGGTAGTTTAAGCATAGAAGATTATATAATTTTCCTAGTAAATTTATGTGTCATCCCTGTAAAAAGCTGTTATCCTTGCTTCAGTGTCTTATTATTACCCACAAATATTTTGTTAAGGGTACCACCGTCTATTAGCGAGGAGCGGTGATGCAATTGTAAGTTGTCATTCTTAGCAACGGCGGGAATCTAGATCTCTGCTTCAGTGCGGGATCTGAGAATGTTTAAAAATCCCTGAGGTATTACAGATTCCCGCCTACGCGGGAATGACAAGGGAAAGTAGGAATGACAAGGGGTCGCGATGGAAAGATGGGAATGAAAGAGGACATCATATGTCTAGGTTTAATTTTACTATAGCTAACCAGAATAAGTTCTAGAGACCCCAGGCGTCATTGCGAGGAGGCGTGAGCCGACGAAGCAATTGTAAGATGTCATTCCCGCGTAGGCGGGAATCTAGATCCCTGCTTTCGCAGGGATGACACAAAAATGGATTGCTTCGTCGCTACTAAAGTAGCTCCTCGCAATGACGTAGGAGCTATCTAGAACATATAACGGGTTAGCTATATTACTTTATTTTATTTATTTTATAACTATGAACAGCTCGTATCAACAATTTCTTAATGAATGTATGTTGGAATTTGTAAGAAAGATTCTTGCAAGAATTCGTGCGGATAAGTTGCAGATGAATCAAATCTTGTATATTTCTTATAGAACTGACAATCCTGCTGTAGTCTTATCTTCTAGGATAAAAGAACGCTACCCAAAAGAAATAACTATAGTAATGCAATATCAATTTGAAGATTTAACTGTAGGGGTCAATGGTTTTTCTGTAACGGTTAGTTTTGATGGTATCAAAGAAATGATCAATATACCATTTGATTCTCTGATCAGCTTTGTTGATCCTAATAATGGTTATAGCCTAAAATTTAAGCCAGAAGCAATCAAATCTAATCAATTATCGGACGCAAAAAAAAGAGAAACAATTAAGGGGGCTGTTGATTCTAGTAGTAAATCTAATTCAGCAGATAATATAATAGTTTTGGATAAATTTCGGAAACCCCGTAAACCCGTGTAAAATTTATGAATTCTGGATATAGATTGGCGTCATTGCGATGAGCTACTTTAGTAGCGACGTGGCAATCCATTTCTAATGAATTAGTGGATTGCCACGACCACTACGTGGTCTCGCAATGATGGGTTATAGGTACAAACGTCATTGCGAGGAGCCGCTTTAGTGGCGACGTGGCAATCCATTTTTGTCATACCTGCGAAAGCAGGTATCCTAGATTCCCGCCGCAGCTAGGAATGACAACTTACAATTGCTTCGTCGGCTATGCCTCCTCGCAATGACGGAGTAATGCTAATCGGGTTAGCTATAAATAAAAGGTGAAAACATGAGTACCCAGTCGTTTTGTGGAGCCAATTCACAGAATCATTTGAGTTTACCTAAAGTTATTATATACACTGATGGAGCGTGTTCAGGTAATCCTGGGCCAGGCGGCTGGGGAGCATTGTTACAGTTCAATGCAGTTTGCAAGGAGATATTTGGTCATGAGCTACACACCACTAATAACCGCATGGAAATGATAGCAGCAATTGAAGCATTAAAAATTCTTAAAAAATCATGCTGTGTAGAACTTTATACAGATAGTAAGTATTTACAGCTTGGAATAACTCAGTGGATTAACACATGGACAAAAAATAACTGGCATAAAAACAACAATGATCCTATCAAGAATGTTGATTTATGGAAAAATCTGTACGACGGGTTAGGTAAACACTATATTATCTGGAACTGGGTTAAAGGTCATGGTAATAATAAGGGAAATAAGATAGCTGATAGGCTAGCTGTGAAGGGAAAAGAAACTGCTATAAGAATTCTCAAATGTCATTCATAGATAATTTTTTTATACCTATCTTCTCTAAAGAAATTGGGCAAGATCAATTTGGTAACAAATATTATGAAAGTAAAAAGCTGGATTATTTAGGTCAAGCTAGAAGGCAAGTAGTTTATAAAGGTAAAGTGGAAGCATCGAAAGTTCCTCCTATGTGGCATGCTTGGCTGCATTATATGATCAATGAAGTGCCAATCAATAATGATAAATTTGACTGGCAACAAGATTATCTTCCTAATATTACTGGTACTAGTTTGTCGCATAAGCTAGTAAAAAATAATACAACCAAAGCTGAATATAGTAGGTGGGAGCCTAGAGGAAAATCAAAATAATGAAACAGAATGTTATAGAAACTTTAGTTGGCTTTATAGTAATATTAGTTGCTTTAGCCTTTTTTATTTTTGCTTATAAAGTTGGTAATTCATCAAGAATTGAAGCTGGGTATATGCTGAAAGCAAATTTCCAAAATGCTGAAGGGATAGTTAGGGGGAGTGACGTGATGTTAGCTGGTGTAAAAATCGGATCAGTAACCAACATAACTTTAGATAAGACTAGTTTCTTTGCCTTATTAACGATTTGTATCAATAATGATATAAAGTTACCTAAAGACACTAGTATAGCAATAGTCACAAGTGGTATACTTGGTGGTAGATATATATCAGTAACTCCTGGTTCATCTGAAGAGAATTTGGCTATGGGCGATCAGATAAAACACACCCAGTCGGCGGTTAATATTGAGTCCTTGATAGGTAAGTTAATTTATTCTTTTGGTAGTGGTAAGAAGTAATATTAAATTTTATTCAATAATCCTATTAGTGTACATTGCAAATTAGTGTATAATTGTAGTGACAAGGGTTATTATATTACAAATGAAATAAGTTATAATCACAATGTTTAAGTTAGCTAATATATTAAATGCACTAAAATCACCTGCTAATCCTACGATAGAACCTCAAAATGTTCAGTCTGGTAATTTTGTTAAAATTACCAGGAATTGGTACGAAGAAAAATCTGATAGAATCGTTGTACAACGTAATATGTTGTTGGTGATATCTATATTACTGATACTTCTGATAATGGCATCTATAGCAGCGGTAACTATAGTAATAAATTCAAGAGAGTTTAGCCCTTTTGTTATTCAAATTGATAATAGCACCGGGGCAGCAACGATTGTAAATCCAATATCTTCAGAGATATTAAGTGGCAATGAGGCACTTTCAAGATATTTTATAAAAAAGTACCTAATAGCTAGAGAAACCTATAATCCTGTTGATTTTGATACTGAAGCCCGGAGAACCATTAGATTGTTATCTTCGAGTTCAGTATATTATAACTATCTCGGCTACATACAAAATAAAGATATAGATCCAGTTTTAATGTATGGTCAAAACAACACAACTTTTTTAATAATTAAATCTTGGTCAAAATTACAAGAAAATTTAAAGGAAAATAAAAATAAATATATAGTTAGGTTCTCTGTTAATGAAACAGCAGGTAATAAAAAGGTTTTTAATAGAATAGCTGTGGTAAGTTTCGCCTATATTCCAATGGAATTAACAGATACAGAGCGAGATATTAATCCAGTGGGTTTCCAAATTAATGATTACAGGGTAGATGATGATAATAGCTAGACTTCTTTTTACAGCGGTAATATTATCGTATTCGGTTATTGCCAATGCTTATACAGGTAATATGCATGTAGATAATGATTTAGATGACCTAGCCATAACTACTGATAACAGAATTAAGACTTATATACATAATCCTAATGAGGTTTATTTATTAGTGCTACATTTCGGTTTTCAGTCAAGTATAGAATTTGCCAAAAATGAAGAGATACAAAATATTGTTTTAGGAGAATCATATGCTTGGAAAATGACTCCGTTGGCAAACAGATTATTCATTAAGCCGTTGGAGAAAAATATTAGAACGAATATGACTATAATAACTAATAAAAGGACTTACCAATTTGATGTAGTATCTAAAGAATTGGAAGAAGGTCGCGAAAAGGACTTGGTATATGTAGTTAGGTTTTATTATCCTAAGAAAAGCTTTAGCACTTCACAATAAATTTATTTTTGGTAGTATTACTGACTTTACAGAACATATAGCTAACTCGATTAGCATTACTCCGTCTATTAGCGAGGAGCCACTTTAGTGGCGACGTGGCAATCCAGGAAAGTGATTAGAAATGGATTGCTTCGTCGGTCTTATGACCTCCTCGCAATGACGGAGTAATACTAATCGGGTTAGCTATAGATGATTTTTTTATAAATTGATATTAATTTAACATGGCAGAACAAGATAATACCACTTCTCAAAATAATGTAGTTGCGGCAGAGGAACAAGACATACCAGAAGTTCAGAATGAACTGTCAAAAGTTGCTACTAATCCTAAGCAAAGTATTATGATTTTGCTGGTCATTTCTGCTGTTTTTATATTTATTTTTTTCAAACTTTTTATTAGTGATAATAAACCATCTGAGGTGGTAGTAGCCCCATCAGCACCTACCGATATTACTAAACCAACACAAGATAATTCGAGAAATATACCAGAAATTCCAAAATTACCAGAGGCACCTAAGCTTGAAGCACCTGTCGAGCTTCCACCACCTCCTCCTACTCCAATTCTTTCCCCTAAAGTTATTGATATACCAACAGTTCCTTTACCACCCCCCTCAGGAGATAGTAATGTTGTTGACAAAGCTATTCTTCCTGGAAAATTAACTGAAAGTGATGAGGAAAGGAACCGTCGTGAAGCAAAGAGAAAATCTGCTATAGTATTAATTGCAGGAGTTCCCGCGAGAAAAACACCTGGTCAAATTGCCGAAGAAGCAAATTTTCAAGATCGGGGAGATATGGCATTTGTTCTTGCTCGTGGCAAGATAATGGAAGCAGTATTAGAGACTGCTATTAATAGTGATTTAGGCGGAGAAATAAGGGCAATAATTAGCAGAGATGTATTCTCTGAAAAGGAGAAAATTATTTTAATTCCTAAAGGCTCAAAGATTTTTGGTGTTTATTCAACTGGTACTGATGGAGCGTATGGTCGGATTTCGATAATATGGAATCGTATTGATCTATCAAGCGGTTATACCATTCACTTAAATGCTCTAGCTGTTGATAATCTTGGAAGGAAAGGCGAACAAGGAAGAGTAGATAATAAATTTAAAGAACAATTAACCAATGCTGTATTATCATCAGCATTTAATATTGCACTTGCCAATGCCCTTGACAAAGTGGTAGCTCCGCCAGTTAATTCGCAAGCTGCCGCCGCTAATGCTGCTATCGCTGCTAATATACAAAGTTTAGCACAAAGTATTAATAATGGTCCTGGTACCGAGGATGTTAAAATTTCACAGATCTGTTCTAGTGTGATGAATGCTATTACCGATAAAACCTCAACATCCTATACTTCCATAGTGCAGGCTTGTAACACTGCTCATAATCCAGTTGGATCACAACCTGGTCAAAGACTTATTGCATTAATGGCTGCAGTAACTAATGCAGCAGCTAGTTTGTTATCTGGTACGGCAAATACCACTCCAACCCAGGCACAACTAGCTTCAAAACAAGCTTTTACTGATGTCAGTAATACTGTAAAAAATATGATGAAGCAACAGGAATTTAAACCAACTATTACCATAGATCAAGGTACGGTAATAAAAATTTATGTCAATCAAGATTATAAATTTCCTCAAGCTGTACTAAGAAAATCAAGATTGATAAAATGAGTAATAATTTTGCTGCATTAGAGACTTTTCTATTACCATTTAAAGAACTATTTGCAGAAGATGGTATTAATGAGATCATGGTAAACAAACCAGGAGAAGTATGGGTTGAAAAGAAAGGAGATCAATTTTGTAAATTAGTACCTGAGCTTGATTTTGAACATCTTATATCGCTTGGTAGGTTGGTAGCTCAGTCAACTGATCAGATGATTTCCGAAGAAAGACCTTTACTTTCCGCCTCACTACCTAATGGTTACCGTATCCAAGTAGTATTTCCTCCTGCTTGTGAACCAGGCTATGTTGGGTATGCTATCAGGAAAGGTAGTGCAATGAACCTTACACTAGATCAATATGACAAGATGGGAGCTTTTGATTCAACATCTACAGGGGAATTGATTGACGAGAATGAAGAAGTATTGAACAACTATCTGAAAGAAAATAAAATAAAAGAATTTATTCGGCATGCGGTAATTTCTAAGAAAAATATTATTATTAGTGGCGGTACATCAACTGGTAAAACAACCTTTACTAACGCTGCCTTAGCAGAAATTCCAAGTAGTGAGCGATTAATCACTGTGGAAGATGCTCGAGAGGTAATTTTAACAAATCACCCTAATAAATTACACCTCCTAGCTTCAAAAGGGGGGCAAGGTCGTGCGAAAGTTACTACTCAGGATTTAATTGAGGCATGTTTACGCCTAAGACCTGATAGAATTATTGTCGGTGAACTTAGGGGAGCTGAGGCGTTTAGTTTCTTACGAGCCATTAATACAGGGCATCCTGGTTCTATATCTACTTTACATGCTGATGCACCAGCCATGGCTATAGAACAACTTAAGTTAATGGTTATGCAAGCTAGTTTAGGTATGCCACCAGATGAAGTGAAAAAATATATATTAGCGGTCGTCGATATTGTGGTACAATTAAAGCGAGGTAGTGGTGGTAAAAGATATGTCTCAGAAATATACTATAGTAAGAATAGGCAAGGCTAACGATGGAATGGCACAAAATACAAACATTTACCCGTAACATCTTTGGGCACGCTATAATACACCCATTAGTAATATTTTGCACAATATGGATCAGTGGAGCGATAGTTGCATTCATTACCAACGAAACTAGAGCCCTAAATATTGACTTAGTAGCCATAGATATAGCTTATAAGTGGGCTTATTGGTTAGTTAGTGTGTGGTCACAATTAACTCTTCAAGCATATAATTACTTAAAAATTAAGTTAATATTAGCCCTGACTATGCCAACAATTATAGTTGTCATATTCTACTGGAAGAATTTTAAAAGAATAAAAAGTTTACAATTTTTTACTCAGCCAGAAAAAGTTTATGGTGATGCTAGTTGGGCTACTGAAGATGATATAAGTAGGGCTGCTCTACGTTCAAAACATGGTATGTTGCTTGGTACCAATAGTGGAGGATATTTTGTTGCTGATGGATTTCAACATGCTTTGCTTTTTGCTCCGACCGGTTCAGGTAAAGGTGTAGGGTTTGTAATTCCCAATTTATTATTTTGGGAACACTCTATGATAGTACATGATATTAAGCTAGAGAATCATGGTTTTACAAGTGGTTGGAGGCAAAAACAAGGGCAACGTGTATTTGTTTGGGAGCCATCAAATCCGGATGGGATAACTCATTGCTACAATCCGATAGATTGGGTAAGTACTAAACCAGGTCAAATGGTGGATGACGTACAAAAAATCTCAAATCTGATTATGCCTGAAAAAGATTTCTGGAATAATGAGGCACGCAGTTTATTTCTCGGTGTGGTACTATACTTAATTGCTGACCCGACAAAAACTAAATCCTTTGGCGAAGTCGTGAGAACAATGCGTAGTGATGACGTAGTATATAATTTGGCGGTAGTTCTAGATACTTTAGGCAAAGTAATACATCCTGTTTCCTATATGAATATTGCAGCATTTCTACAAAAAGCAGATAAAGAACGTTCAGGTGTTATCTCAACAATGAACTCCTCTTTAGAATTATGGGCAAATCCGCTTATTGATGCAGCTACTGCCTCATCTGACTTTAATGTACTTGAGTTTAAGAAGATAAAAACAACAGTGTATGTTGGTCTAACCCCTGATAACATACAACGTTTACAAAAATTGATGCAGGTTTTCTACCAGCAAGCTACAGAATTTTTAAGTCGCAAAATGCCTGATCTAAAAGAAGAGCCTTATGGGGTGATGTTCTTACTTGATGAATTCCCTACTTTAGGAAAAATGGAAACATTTAAGGCTGGTATCGCATTTTTCAGGGGATATAGAGTTCGTCTATTCTTGATTATCCAAGATACTCAACAGCTCAAAGGCACTTACGAAGATGCTGGCATGAATTCGTTTCTGTCAAATTCTACATATCGTATTACTTTTGCAGCTAATAACTATGAAACAGCTAACTTAATATCTCAGCTAGTTGGTAATAAAACAGTTGAACAACGATCTTATAGTAAACCAATATTTTTTGATCTTAATATTTCAACAAGAACGCAGAATGTATCGCAAGTTTCAAGAGCTTTGCTTTTACCTCAAGAAGTAATTCAACTGCCAAAAGATGAACAAATTGTTTTAATTGAATCTTTCCCGCCTATAAAATCTTTAAAAATTAAGTATTATGAAGATAAGTTCTTTACAAATAGATTATTACCCCCTACATTTATTCCAACTCAAAAGCCTTATGATCCAAATAAAAATAATGTAGATGAGGAGCAAGAAAATACAAATTCTAGCACTAAGGAAGATTAATTTTTTAAGTAAGAAGTAAGATAAATCTCTATGCGTTCAGCTATTATTGACATTGGTTCTAATGCCGTGAGAGCTGTAGTTTATGAATGTGATAAACTTGGAGCTCCAGAAATTTTTAATGATAAATTTAAAAGTGACATTATTAATTTACTTAATCTAGATAACCTAGATATAAAGCATCAAGCATATTTGTCGTTACAATATTTGGTGCATATTTTTGATAGGTTATCAGTAACAAATGTTAAATGCGTTGCTACTGCTGTACTTAGAGGTCATCCAAGAGCCGAAGAGTTTAGAGAGATAGTTAAGAGAAACTTTAATATTGATATTGAAATTATTTCTGGTGAGCGTGAGGCTTATCTTACAGCGGCCGGATTAATCTCTGGTATTAATGATGCTTATGGTATTGCAGCAGACCTAGGGGGTGGCAGTCTTGAGCTTGCCCAAATCAAAGACAAAAAGGTGGGTATCTTAAAGTCTCTACCTTTAGGTACTGGTCTAATCACTAATAATCACTTTGACGATATTAATATAATTAGTCAAATGATTAAGCAAGAGTTTGAAGGATTACATTGCCCAAGCTTATATTTAATAGGAGGGGCTTTAAGATTAATGGGGCGTTCTTATATGGAGTTTGTTCATTACCCTCTTAAAAACTTACATAACCTTGAAATAAACCGTAAGGAATTTGAGCTGTATCTTGAAAGATTGACCCATGCTAATATGATGAAAATGCAATACAAGTCAAGAATTCATGGTAATGCAATTTTAGTAGCAAAATCTATGCTAAATGTCTTCTTACCGGAAAAGGTAATAATTTCAAATTATGGTTTAAAAGAAGGTGTTAGATTTGATTGTCTTCCTAAAGAAGAACAGCAAAAAGATATTATTTATGAACGAATCAAGACATTAGTAAATTTTGACGAAACTACTTGTAGTATTAAAAATTATACAGAAGTTATTAAACCTATATTAATTCAACCAGATACCACGACAATTAGTATAATTGCTTTGGTTATAATGCTTGCACAATATAATAAGAATATTGATAGAACTCTTCGTTCTAATTTTATTGTTGAATTTATTTTAGCTTCAGATATTCCTTTTAGTCACCGTCAAAGATTGATGCTGAGTAACGCTCTTGCACTTACCTATACATCAAGAAGTGATACATATATTAATAGATTGGCGAAGAGAATGATTAATTCGCATGATTATTGTAACAGCCACATAATAGGTAATTTTATAAAAATTGCTAGAGAAATTGATGGACCAGAATTCCAGGCACCATCTTTTTCTCTTGATTTAAAAGATAATGGATATATTGAAATTTCTA
Organism: Rickettsia sp.; assembly: GCA_023269695.1. Lineage (GTDB taxonomy): Bacteria > Pseudomonadota > Alphaproteobacteria > Rickettsiales > Rickettsiaceae > Tisiphia. The sequence goes on along the minus strand of JAHFPS010000004.1, from coordinate 10,836 downwards.
CATTAAATATTTTACCAAAAATGGTGTTTGAAAAAGTGTGCGAACGCCTGAAAATTATAGGCTTAGCACGAAGAATATTTGTTGAAATAACAACTTATAGCTAACCTGATTAGTATTTATCCATAGCAATACTTCCGTTATTGCGAGGAGGCATGAGTTGACGAAGCAATTGTAATTTGTCATTCCAGCACTCCCTTGTCATTCCCGCGTAGGCGGGAATCTAGATCCCTGCTTTCGCAGGGATGACACAAAACAGGATTGCTTCGTCGCCACTAAAGTGGCTCCTCGCAATGACGTTGGCACCCTGGCTGACAAATATATTTGTGGGTAATAGTAAGAGATACTGAAATAAAAAGAATTATGATAAAATGTACTCGTAAAATTGAATTTGATGCCGGTCATAGAGTTGTCGGGCATAAGAATAAATGTCAATTTCTACACGGTCATCGTTATGTCCTTGAAGTTACCGCTGGATCTGATGTGGTCGATAATCTTGGTATGGTTGTAGATTTTGGTCACATAAAGTTGGTAATAAAAAATTGGATAGATAATAATTTTGATCATAATCTTATATTACATCAAAATGATAGAGAAATAGGAGAGCAAATCTGTAACTGGACTGGTCAGAAAATATATTATATGCAACAAAATCCAACAGCAGAGAATATAGCATTACACTTAAAATTGGATATCTTGCCAAAATTATTTACTAATAGTTCCTTTTTTATTACAAAAGTCAAATTATTTGAAACACCTAATTGCTTTGTTGAGGTATAAGTGGTACAAAGATGTTGTGTAATTTTAACTACGACCGATGACCAACAAGTAGTAGACAAACTAACCATTAGCTTGTTGGAAGCAAATTTAGCTGCTTGCATACAAGTAGACAATATAGTCAGCTATTTTAAATGGGAAGGCAAGATATCTTCTGTACCAGAATATCGTATTATGGTAAAAGCTAAGTCTGATAACTATAATATCATAGAAAAGATGATTATTGATATACACAATTATGATCTTCCGCAAATAATAAAGCTTGACATTCAAGATGGGCTACCGGCGTATTTAAACTGGGTAACTCAAAGTATCTAATTTTAATAGAGTGTTTATTAGAACTAAGATTTACTTAATTATAGTAAGAAGAGTTGTATTATTGTACAGCTAACCCAACTAACATTACACCAAATGTAAAACGTCATTGCGAGGAGCTACTTTAGTGGCGACGAAGCAATCCAAAAAAGTGATTAGCAATGGATTGCTTTGTCGGCTTATGCCTCCTTGCAATGACGGAGTAATGTTAGCCGGGTTAGCTATAATACAGCTACTTTTTTGCTATAGACATTTATATAAAATCAGCAAAATAAGTTTAAAACACTCTTTAATTTAATTAAGTATAATAATGAAATTATGGAAAAAAGTTACATTGGGGTTAATCTTAGGTATATTGTTTGGTATATATTTTCCTGAATATGTATCTTACATAAAACCGGTAGGAGATATTTTCCTGCGTTTGATCAAAATGATTATTGCTCCTTTAATATTTTTTAGTTTAGTATCTGGCATAACTAGTATGAATGACCCTGCTTCTCTTGGTAGAGTGGGGCTAAAGGCAGTTGCAGCTTTCTTAGGCACGACCTTCTTTGCCGTAGTTTTTGGTATTACAGTTGCACTTATATTAAAGCCAGGGCATGGTGTGCATATTAACTTTGATGTCGCACAAAATATTTCACAAGAGAAATCCTTTGATATGCTTAACTTTTTTGTAAATATTGTACCTGAGAATGTAGTAGGAGCCTTTGCTAATTCTAATGTTTTGCAAATTGTATTCTTTGCAATATTTTTTGGACTTGTACTAAATAAAATGGATGTTAGTGCTGCACCGATTAAGAATTTATTTCATATATTATCAAAAATAGTGTTAAAAATGATCTCGATGATCATTCAACTTTCGCCATATGGTGCATTTGCTTTAACGGCTTGGATAGTTGGTACGCAGGGCTTTGATGTAATGATTAGCTTGTCTAAATTAGTTGCTGCGGTAGTTATTGCCATGATATGTCAATATGGTATTTTTGGCATGTTAATTTATCTATTTTGTCGAATATCACCATTACCTTTTTATAGAAAAAGTCTAGAATATCAGGTGCTTGCCTTTTCTACTTCTAGCAGTAAGGCAACGCTTGCCACTACTATGCAAGTTTGTCGCGAACGACTAGGTATATCTGAATCTAGCACTTCTTTTGTATTGCCACTTGGTGCATCGATAAATATGGATGGGTTTGCAATAAATTTAGCTCTTACTACCATATTTTTTGCTCAAATGATGGGTGTGGATTTAGCGTTACATGATTATTTAGTCATTATTATTACCTCAACTCTTGGATCTATAGGTGGAGCTGGTATTCCTGGAGCTTCTTTAATAATGCTACCTATGGTGCTGTCTTCAATCAATTTACCGATTGAAGGGGTTGCTATAATTGCTGGAATTGATAGGATATTAGATATGTTACGTACGACCATTAATATCACAGGTGATGCAACAATTACCTTGATTATCGATAATAGTGAAGGTACTTTAGATAAAGATACATATAACTCGGTGTAAAATATTGGAATTTTGGTATTAGTGGGCAATAAAAATATGATAGAGTAGTATGATAAAATGAGGATATATGAAAATAGAAAATGTTGAGTTAAAAATAGGTGATAAGATTTTTAATTTACCAATAAAAAGAGCATCAATCGGTCAAGATGTTATTGATGTTAGCAGTATATATTCATTAACAGGCTATTTCACTTACGACCCTGGATTTATGTCTACAGCAGCTTGTAAATCGGCTATGACATATATAGATGGTGATCAGGGGATATTAAGATATCGGGGATATGATATTAAAACATTAGCAGAAAGAAGTAATTTCTTAGAAGTAGCCTATTTGCTGTTAAATGGCGAATTACCAACTATCAATCAATATAAATCTTTCTCTCAGAAAATTACTTATCATTCTTTGATTAATGAGCAGCTGAGAAACTTATTTATGGCGTTCTGTCCCTCAGATCATCCCATGGCAATTATGCTGGCTGTGGTTGGTTCTTTATCTGCATTTTATCCGGATTTTTTAAATATAGAAGAAAATGAACGTGAGTTAATTGCTATTAGAATGATTGCTAAAATGCCAACTATTGCGGCAATGGCATATAAATATTCAATAGGACAACCTTTTATCTATCCTGATAACAGTCTAGATTTTACTGAAAATTTTCTTTATATGATGTTCTCAACACCTTGTGAAAAATATAAGGTAAATCAGGTAGTAAAAAATGCCTTAGATAAAATATTTATCCTACATGCTGACCACGAGCAGAATGCTTCTACTTCAACAGTGCGTTTATCCGGATCATCCGGTGCTAATCCGTTTGCTTGTATCAGTACTGGCATAGCCTCTTTATGGGGACCAGCACATGGTGGAGCTAATGAGGCAGTAATTAACATGCTGAAAGAAATTGGTACCATAAACCGTATTCCAGAATATATCGCAAGAGCAAAAGATAAAAATGATCCATTTCGATTAATGGGTTTTGGTCACCGAGTTTATAAAAGTTATGATCCAAGAGCAATTGTACTTAGAGAAACTTGCAAAGAAGTATTAGATGAGTTAGGAAACCGTAATAACCCTTTATTACAAATCGCTACTGAGCTTGAAAAAATTGCTCTCAATGACCAATATTTTATTGAACGCAAACTTTATCCGAATATTGATTTTTATTCCGGAATTATTTATCAAGCTATGGGTATACCATCACAGATGTTTACAGTGCTGTTTGCTATGGCAAGAACTGTCGGTTGGATGGGGCAATGGAAAGAGATGCATGAAGATCCAGAACAAAAAATTAGCAGACCTCGGCAATTATATACTGGATATGTACAAAGAGAATTTATGCCCTATGATAAAAGATAGCTAAAAGCCGATTAACATTACTCCTAATTTACAGGATGATTTAAAAAATTGCAGGGAAGTGTTATTCTCGCACTCCTTTGTCATCCCTGTGAAAGCGAGAAGCTATAATAGACTTCCTGCATAAGTCAATCTAGTTGGTAATTTTGGTGTCGAAACTTGCCTCCGCTCCTCACGTACGTCTATGTACGCTGCGGTACTCGGCTTCGTTTCTCCTAAAAATTCCTCAACTATCTTTGACTTATGCAGGAAGTCTAATATACCTCTTTCGAAACTCTACTTCTGCTGGTGATTTGTACGTCGATCCGGTACTCGAATCCTCACGTACATTAGAGTATGCTGCAGTTCGAGGCGAAGTGTCTCCTTCAAATCCTTCAGCACAAGCGAGTTTTGAAGGAGGGCTAATGTTTTAGGGCTTTTCAGTTGAATTTAATATAATTACTTCAAAAAGGCAGGTGTATCTAAATGGCATATACAGAGAAAACTAAAAATAAACTAATTACTTTTTTTGATAGATATATGATATTTGCTGGTATAATGGGGCAATATTTGTTTATACTCAAGCCTATAAAATCTTTACTACTAAGAGTGCAAATGACTTATCTCTTGACGGTTTTCTTGTGATAATTATTGTTACTATGAGTTGGCTAATTTACGGTATTATACATAATAACACTCCCATTATTGTTGCTCAAATATTTGGATTAATAGGAATGATAATAGTGGTGATTGGGATATTACTTTATTCTTTTTGAAATCATTCGAGTATACTCAAAATATAGTAGATGTTGTATTTCTAGACTTTTGACGGTTCAACTAGTTACTTACCTAATATTATCGCAACTCGAGCAAATTCATTTTCTAACTTAGTTTTAAGATTTTTATATTTAGGAGTTTTTAATTCTTCCTGGGTAATCAAGCTCTTTTTTATGGTTATTATATCTGTGAATATAGTATCTTTATTCTGATATTTACATGATCTATTTACATATATCCAGGGAGTATCAATCTCAAAGTTTAATTTTTTACAGTCTTTAACTATAATATTTTTGATAGTCATACATTTCTTATTAGTTTCAGGCACCCCTATAAAGATATCTGATATTTGATCAAAAGCTGTATCGGTGATATCATCCGTTCTACTAGATCTTAAACTTAAAGCAGCCCCCATATTTGTTTTGGAAATTCTATTTCTTTGCTGTAATACATATCGGATTGTGAGATCCTTGACAATACGAGAAGTAAGATCAGGCAATTCTAAAAATTTCTTGTCTTCTTCATTTAAATATTCTCCACTCAACATGCGAAAAGCAGAATCCTTTAACTGTTCAGTTGAATTATATAATCCTTGACCAGTTATGCCTGATGCCGCTTCTCCCTTCAAGTCAAACTGACCAGATACCTTTACAATATTATTTTGTATAACTAATTCATTGCGTAATATAGTTTGTGAATTTTTAGGCTGTATAGCGGCAATCTTGGTATAACCGGCTTCTTGAGTATCTAATATCAATGCTATCTTATTAGCAATATCTGGGAAAATTCCTTGTGCCATGCTAACAACATTTGTTGGATCAATCCAATATACTTTGCCGTTTTTGTTAGTTACTTTAAGCATTGCATGATTAAAATTTCTCATATTAGGTAAGGCATCTGGATTAGAAAAATTAGCAATACCTCGCATTACTATAATAGGTTGAACTTTATAATCAAGTTTTTGCAAGATAGCAGCAGTACTTGCAGAAAAATCTTTGCAATCGCCAATTTGAGAACTAGCTATTTTTTCTAAATCTCTAGGGAAGTAACAACCTGATACCGTTCGCCAATCACCCATATATTGAATTTTTTCATTTAATGCAGAAGTGACAAAATTAATTTTTTCTTCGTCGGTGTTCTTATCTACAGCAGATTCCGCTATATTCATGAAAATTGCAGGAAGTGGTTGATTAATTACATTAGAATATCCAGGAGCAAGTTGTGTAGCCAAATCCTGCCATTTGGTTAAACTTGACAAGGATAGCCAAGTAGTATGCTTAATATTTAATACACCATTGTCTGGTTCATTTGTTAGGGCATTGTAAACAGGTTTTTCTAAGATAATCTCTGCCGAATGAAAGTTACTTTCAGCATCTTTAATAACTTTTAATACGCCTTTTGGATCATTTACTTTAATATTTAGAGGTAATTTAGAATTGATCTTAGTATGACTTGCCTGCCAATAACCCCACGTACCGTAAAATAAATTAGTACCATAAAAATTATCTACAGGAACTTTTGTTTCAACATACTTATATTTTAAGTATATTTCTGCTCCAAGTTCTGCTTTAGGAAATGATATGGTTATTTGTTTTAGTTGATCAAAACCTTTACCAGGGCAGGCTAGTGGTTTATCCTCAATCATATCTTTAGTGACTATATATTCTTGTCCATGATAAATAGTTTTAGCTTCCAATATAGAAATTGAAGAACTATTTTCGTTATAAGTCAAGCGATATTGAGAAAAATCATTACGTCCTGCTTCTTTTAGTATTTTTACATGCATTTCTGTTATGTCTTCAGAAGTGCCATCTTGGTTAATATTAATATCAATGTTATGAAATTTAATCTCAATAGGGGCATCTTCATACCTACTCCATCTAGCTTGAGCGGAATGGTTTATTACAAATACTAATAATATTAGGTGAAGAAAAAATTTTAAATAACTCATCATAATAACCTTAAAAAACTAGCTGTTAATTGTAAAGAAAACTTTATAGCTAACCAGACCAGTATTTAGCCATAGTAATTTGCTGTCAGGTTAGCTATACTAATCTTATTACATCAAAAATCCTAAAGATAAATATTATATCGTCAGCTGCTTCTTTTAGATAATCGAAACGACCAGAAGAGCCTTTATGCCCTGAATCCATATTAGTTTTTAGCAATAATATATTATCATCTGTTTTTGTTGCCCGAATCTTTGCTGCCCATTTAGCTGCTTCCCAATAGCCAACTCTAGGGTCAGAGATTCCAGCAGTGATAAATAGACTCGGGTAATTTTGGGCTTTTATATTATCATATGGAGAATAAGACTTAATATAGTTAAAATAGTCTGGTTCTTTAGGGTTGCCCCATTCTTTAAACTCACTAGGGGTTAATGGCAATTCTTCATCAAGCATAGTATTTAACACATCAACAAAAGGTACATGGGCAAGTGCTGCTTTAAATAATTCTGGTTGCTGATTAATGACCGCACCAATTAACATCCCCCCTGCACTTCCACCACAAACTACTATATTACCCTTGCTAGTATATTTTTCTTTAATTAACTGTTTAGCAGAAGCAATAAAGTCATCAAAAGTTCTTTTTTTATTGAGGAATTTGGCAGCTTTATACCAATCATGTCCGAGATCGTCTCCACCTCTAATATGGGCAAGAGCGTAAACGAATCCACGATTTACAAGAGAAATAGCTGTATTCCGGAAGGATACTGGTATGCTAACGCCATATGAACCATAGCCATATAAATATACAGGGTTCTTCCCATCCTTGTTAAACAGTGATTTTTTATATAATAAGGTAATTGGTACTTTAACCCCATCATTATCAGCAAATATCCTTTCTACCATATATTCTTCAGAATTAAAACCACTTGGTATTTCTTGTATTTTCAATATTGACAGTTGCTCACTATTAAAATCATAACTATAAGTGGTGTTCGGTCTAGCAAGTGAAGAATAATTTACTCGAATATCATCTTCATCAAAGTTAGTAGACATGGCTGAAGCAGTAAAAGCAGCATCTGGGAAGTGAATAATTTTTTCATTATGCTCTTTAAGATGTTTTATTTTAATAACTGGTAATCCTTGATCACGATAATTAACTATCAAATAATTGTTAGTAATATCAAAACTTGATAAATATCTAGTCGGCTCTTCTGGTATGTAATTATTTTTCCACGAATCATTTTGAAAATCATTGACATTTACTAATACTATGCGAAAGTTTTTTGCCCCTTCATTGGTATTAATATAAAAATTATCACCATTATGCTCAACATCATAAAAAATTCCATCCTTCGAAGCTCTAATAAGTTTAGGCTGAAAGCTATGATCACGCATTTCTATAGCATATATTTCATTTTCATTATGACCAGAAATATCAATAAAAATATATTTTCGACTGGATGACTTAGCAGCATTTAACTGATATAATGGATCTGTTATATGATGTACTAACTTACCATTGGAAGTTAATTCACCTAGAGAGTGGAACATTAATTTATCACAACGAGAATTTTCATTAATCGGCATATAGAAAAACCCTTTTAGCTCTTCATGCCAAATTATATTGCGACTAACGTTATGTATTTCATCTGGTAAATATTCTTTGCTCTTTAAATTATAGACTTTAATTGTATATTTTTCATCACCGGTAAAATCAACACTATAAGCTATTAACGTATGATCAGGAGAGACTGCCACTAGACCTATATCAGTAAATTTACTATCTTTAGCAACAGCATTAACATCTAATATAATTTCTTCCGGAGCATCCACTGAACCTATTTTTCGGCAATATATAGGATATTCAGTATTTTCTTCAGTTCTAGTATAATAATAATAACTATCTTTTTTTACATAAGTTGACTGATCAGCCAGTTTAATTCTGCCTTTTAACTCTTCAAATATTTTATCTTTTTCTTTTTGTAAGGACTCAAAAAATCGCTCGGAATATTTATTTTCTGCCTGCAAATATTCTATGATTTTTTTATCATTAACATTAGGCCATTCGATATCCCTAAGCCAGTTATATTCATCTGTAATTTTTTGATCGTGCAATGTAAAACTATAATCGATCTTATTAGCTATGGGTGGCTGCATTTTATCCTCATCTAGTGTTTATTAGTAGCTAACTAGGGCTAGCATTACTCCGTCATTGCGAGTAGGCGTAAGCCTACGAAGCAATTGTAAGTTGTCATTCCCGCGTAGGCGGGAATCTAGATCCCTGCCTTCGCAGGGATGACACAAAACGGGATTACTTCGTCGGCTTACGCCTCCTCGCAATGACGGAGTAATGCTAGTAGAGTTTAGCTATATTTGTTAATTAGTAATATGGTAAAAGTAATTAATGATATCATTACTACTAACAAAGCTGTTGATTGATTATGCAAAGATTTTATCTTACGTAAAGCATTTTTTTCTACTCTTTTTAAAATAGGGTACTCCGCCCCTAGTTTATCATTAAAGTCGTGTCCCACTAAGTGATATTTATAATAAATACGACGAAAATTATTTTCAATAAACTGAAATAAATCTAAATTTATGTTAGCAGTTGAACGCCTAGAAATCTTTTTACTAAAAACTATGCTAAGCAATATACCTATTACTATTATTACCAGTTGTTTTACTAAATCCAACCAATTTATATCAAACATTTCAACAGGATAAGACGACCATACTAATTTCAAGCCTTGCTCTAAAAAGAAATTAGTTACCAATATAAACGATAACATGACAAATAAGCTAAGTCTGCTCAAAATATTTAACTTAGGATAAAAATCACTAACTAAAGATTTGTATTTAACCGTAGAAAATAAAGCCACACATGTTACAACCTTTAGCAGGAAAATAGCATAATAATTAATATCCCTGTCTAAAGCATTGGTTACGACAATTTTGCTCACAAAACTAGCAAGAGGCGGCAAAGCTATAATGAACAATACACTAACTATTAAACTACCAAGCAATAAAGGGCTTTTCCATGAGTAAAACCCTTTTATCTCAGAACAATTTTCTATATTACCTTTGTCTATTAATATAGCAACATATAGAGCAAATAAAGCTTTATACAATATATGTACAGAAAGAAAAACTATGATTCCTAAATTTGCTTGTTGAGATTTTGTGCCAATAGCAATTAGCATGAATCCAAGCTGAGAAACAGTAAGATAACATACTAATCTTTTGATATTATCTTCTATACAAGCATAAACTCCACCATATATAATCATTAATAATCCAAAGAATTTAAGTATTTCTAAGCCACTAAATAATTTAAGTAGTATAATTATCGATATTTTACTAGTAAAGCTGGTTAAATATATCATCCCGGAAGTTGAGGCAAATGGATAACAATTAACAATCCATCCAGAAAAAGGTATGCTCGCTACATTAATCAAACAACCAGCAAGTATTAGAACATAAAATATAAAAGAAGCATCTCTGTTTTCTATTAATTGAGTAAGAGAAATAATTTGTATGTTAGAGTTGTTGGTGATTATATAACTAATCCCTATTAAGATAAGACTACCACTTATAAGATGCGTAAGAAAATACTGTCTTGCAGCCTTAATACTATTTTTACAATTGCCGTAAAAAATTAACAAAGCGGCACACACCATCATCATTTCTAGAGAGACAAACATCGAGATAAAATCTCCAGCAAATAAACATATCAAGGAAGTAGCTGAATATAGACTACCTATCAGTACCTCAAATTTTCTGTTTTGGCTAATGGCATATAAGTTAGTCACCAACGTCACAACCATAAAAGCAAGTGCTATTAGTTTATTCTCATGACTAAAATTAACAATAAAACTGTTATTATATAGATTAATTACCACCTCATTTTGGTTGTTAATTAATAATATACCAACAACTATTGGATAGATTATTGAGATAATATAAAATGCCTTTCTAAATTTAAAATATAGAAACAGGATAAAAAAAGGAATAAGTAAGGTAGGGTAAAACATCATCAATTCTAATTATGGTTTTGTATGAGTCAATCATTTATTTTGTGTAAGTTCTATTTTTTACATTCCAATAAATCATACTTAAAATCACCACAAAGTATTTCAAATTGATTCAAAGCTAATGACCAATCTTTTATTGGCATA
>JAHFPS010000003.1 GCA_023269695.1 Rickettsia sp. | reverse complement strand
TTAGCTCTAGTATTTTCTTTTCTATTTTCTCTGACATATTTTTCCTTCTTATAAGTTGTTTTCTTACAGTACATCTTACTGTCTAGTTTTGAAACTTACACAAAGTATATTACAGACTCATGGATTGCTTTGTCGCTAATAGACATTTAGGAGCTTATAACAATATCAAGAGCTATAGATTCATTACATTGGAATGACTAATTGCTATTACTCGGATTAAAAAGAAAATTAAATTCTTTCCAGCTATCGTAACGCTGAGGGTCTAGATTATTAATAGGGCTTGCTTGCCATACTGCCCTCATTGCACTGTCAGATAGAGCATCACACGCTGTTTTTGTTATATTTGGGCAAATTGTTTCTTTCACTTTTACTTCTTTAACACTACCATCTTTATTTAAAGCGATATACAAAGTTACCCTTAACTGCTCAAGATTTTGTATGCCAATAGGTTTGCTCCATAATTTCTCTATTTGCTGCTTAATTAAAGATATTTCACTGATAGAAAGAGCTAATGTTTCATCGTAGGAACCTTTCGATTCCTGAGTTTCTTTATTTTCTTTAAACCGTGCTTGTTTATTCGATTTTGCATTAGATCCTTCAGATGATTGTTCTAAATTTTTAAGCAAAGAATCTAAATCACTCTTATTAGGAATTTTCTTTTTTTTCTCGATCGGTTTCTTTACTTCTGCAGGTTTTTTATCTATAGGCTTTTTTTCCTCGATAATAGGCTTCTTTTCAACGGATTTTTTCTCTTCTAACGGTTTTTCTTCTACAATTTTCTTTTCTTCAAGAGGTTTCTCTACAGGCTTTTTTTCCTCGATAATAGGCTTCTCTTCAACGAGTTTTTTCTCTTCTAATGGTTTTTCTTCTACAATTTTCCTTTCTTCAATAGGCTTCTCTTCCACATAATCAGGTTTGCTTTGTTCTACCTTTTTTGCATCTTGATTTTCTATAGCTTTTTCAGGTTGTTTGGTTTTATTGGGTACATTAGATTGATTACTAATTGGTAGCATTTCAAAAACTATTACTTGCTCTTCAGGAAGTTTTTTAAATAATGATGGCAGACCAAATAAGAAAAAATAGATTATTAGTAAATGAAGTGCTACCGAGCAAATAAAAGAGACAGAAACAGTATTATTATTTTTCATTATATTTAATATTTGAAACTAGTGCTACTTTAGAAAAGCCAGCTGCATGGATTTCAGCTACCACACTAACTACTTCGCCATAGGATACATTTTTGTCTCCTCTTACAAAAATCCTAGTATCTTTTTTTTCTTTTGTAATATTAGTCAGCTTGCTAGCCAAATTTTGTCTTTCTATTTTAGATTCCAATAAATATAATTCTCCTTTGTTGTTAATACTAATTACTAACGGCTCATCTTGTCCTGACAGTGGGCTAGAAGTTGTTTCTGGTAAATCAACATTAATACCTGACACTAGCATTGGAGAAGTTATCATAAAGATGATTAATAATACTAGCATGACATCAACGAGTGGTGTAACATTGATTTCACTGACTAAATTACTTCTAGCTCTTTGATTGCCTTGGTTATTACCTAAATTGTGTAATTGTATTGCCATTACATTTTTCCTTCGTCTATGGCTCTTGATATTATAGAACTAAGCTCATTAATAAAATCATCAATTTTGTTATTAATCTTCATTATTTGTGAAGAAAGGTAATTATAAAAAATCACCGCTGGAATTGCCGCGAATAAACCAATTGCCGTTGCTAGTAAGGCTTCTGCAATACCAGGAGCTACAACAGCAAGTGAGGTATTCTTTGATGCTGCAATAGACTGGAAACTATGCATAATTCCCCAAACAGTACCTAATAACCCTATAAAGGGTGTACTAGAAGCAACAGTTGCCAAAAAACCCAGATTTTGCTCTAATCTTTCAAGCTCACGATTCCTTATCAAATACATAGATTGTATTATTCGTTCTTTATGGCTAATTTTAAGTGCATCAGTGAGATTTTTAGAACTCTGGCGGTTACATTCATTCATCGCTGCTACAAAAACTGCAGCAAGAGGATTATTGATTGTTCTTTTAATAGTTTCATATAATTGGTCTAAAACTGCTCCAGACCAAAAAGTGGCTTCAAAAACCGCAATCTTCTTCCTTACCTGGACTAAATGCAGTATCTTATCTATGATTATAGTCCATGCCCAAATTGAAGCAATTACCAAGATTATCATAATAGATTTCCCTATAATATCAGAGGATGATATCAGAGAAAAAATTGATGAACCGCTTTGTGCTGTAATTTCTACAACATTATTAATATTGTTATTTGTACTCATTAGTTGCCATTATATATTATCTAGAAATTATTTTTGTAGTGTCATCCCTGCGAAAGCATAACTAATCCGACTAGCATTATTCCGTCATTGCGAGGAGCTACTTTAGTAGCGACGAAGCAATCCAGGAAAATGATTAGATTTGGATTGCTTCGTCGTAGCAATGCTACTTCCTCGCAATGACAGTAGCTATATTTGTTCTTCGGAAGTTTGTTTATATTTAAGTAATTTATCACCAAAAGTACTTTACTGTTTAATTTTATATAATTAAGTGCTAATAATATAGCAAATACTTCTAATATTCAAATGATTTGATATTAGTGCCAACGCGTTATTATGATAAGATAAAGTGACATGCATAAAAAAATTGTGGCAATTATTGGTAGACCCAATGTCGGAAAATCTACGCTCTTTAATCGTTTAGCTATCAGAAAAAAAGCCATCGTACATGATCGCCCTGGGGTAACACGTGACCGAAAATACGCTGATGCTCAAATTGGACCATTCGATTTTACGGTAATTGATACTCCTGGTTTAGAAGAAGCAGAAGATGAAAAATTAGAATATAGAATGATGCAACAAACTATGGAAGCAATTCTAGAGGCAGATTTGCTGTGCCTTGTGGTAGATGGTAAGGATGGTGTATTACCTGAAGATCAGTTTTTTGCTAATTTTATCAGGAAATATAATAAAAAATCTGTGTTAATCGTTAATAAATGTGAGGGGCGATTTGATTTTGCTAAAGAATATTACAAGCTTGGTTTTGATAATGTAGTACCAATTTCTGCCGAACATGGTGTTGGTATGGCAGATTTATACGATGCAATAACTGAAGAATTAGAAAGTAAAGGGGGAGAGGAAGAATTAATTGACCAATTAACCGATCCAATAAAAGCCAACTATATACAAATAGTGGTGAGTGGTAGACCAAACGCAGGAAAATCTACTTTTATTAATAGCCTTATTAATGATGAAAGATTGTTAACAGGACCTGAAGCTGGTATAACAAGGGAATCTATAGAAATTGATTGGCTATATAATGATAATAAATTTAAATTAATTGATACGGCTGGTTTAAGAAAAAAAGGAACTGTTACTAAGTCCTTAGAAAAATTATCATCTTCCGATGCGATTAATAGTATCAAGTTTGCTAATACGGTTATTTTGATGGTTGATGCACGGAGTCCTCTAGAACAACAAGATCTAAATATTGCCAATTATGTTATAGAGCAAGGCAGAAGCCTGCTCATAGTAGTTAATAAGTGGGATCTAATTGAGAGAAGAGAGCAAGATAAATTTAAAGAAGAATTTTCTTATAAGATAGAAACCAATCTACCGCAAGTTAAAGGATTGCCGATAATATTCATATCAGCTTTAAAAAAACATAATATTAATATGGTGCTAGATGAATCTATCAAAATTTATAATTTATGGAATAAAAAAATCGCGACAAGTAAACTGAATGATTGGTTAGGTTTTGCCCTTGAACAACATCCGCTACCTTTACAGAAAGGTGGTAGACGTGTTAGAATTAAATATATGACTCAAACAAAAATTCGTCCACCAACCTTTAAGCTATTTTCCAATAATCCTGAAAAAATCACTGATAGTTATACTAGGTACCTTATAAATAACTTGCGGGCAGCTTTTAATTTACCCGGTGTGCCAATAAGATTTATTTATACTAAAACTGAGAATCCATATGTAAAATCATAGAATACTGAATATTTAGCTAACCAGACTAGCATTACTCCGTCATTGCTTCGTTGCAGCAAGCTACTTCTTGCTAATAGATGGAATAATGCTAGTTGGGTTAGTTATAAATAATTAAATTTTTGTTTTTTTAACATTGTCTGCTTTGGAACAGTATGAGTGGACTCATTATATAGGTATATTGCTATGAAATTATTAAATCAATTTTTTTTGATGTCACTATTATCACTGTTGCTAGTTAGCTGCGGCAGTAAGATTTGTAAAAATACTCCACCAAGTTCGTTGTTTAAACAGGTGAGTTCTGTACCTCATGCTCATATAAATAATCAATATAGAGAAGTGTATATCATGGGTGACAGTTTATCTGACACCGGTGCTTTTGTTGGTACTCTTAACAGTATATTGGGCATTGTGCAACAAGAGTTCCACGAATTGAAATGGGTTAAGAAAATCTATTTCTCTCCACCGTTCTATAAAGGAGCATCCTTTAGTGATGGTCCAGTAGCTGTTGAATATGTGGCTGGGGGGTTAGGTTTACCGATGACAGCTGGCTGGAGTTTCCAAATGACACCAAAATTAAAACAATGGATTGTACAGCAAAAATCCAAAGAATTATCAATACCAGTTGAAGATATTTTGCGAAAAGAACGCTTAAGAAGTACGGCTTACACTGTACATGATCAAATTGGTACCAATTATGCTGTTTCAAATGCTAGAGCATCTGTTGGTGATGCATTACCAGATGTCTTATTATTTAATCAGTTCCAGTTAAAAAACCAACTTAATACCATCATTAGACATCACCCAGATATTGGAGAAGATGACTTATTTATAATTATGATTGGTGGAAATGATATTATGGCAGCTGCTTTTTCTAAAGATGCCACTGGAATAATTAATGAGAGTATTACTGAAATATCTAATGTCCTTAATATTTTGGCAAAAAGAAATATCAAACATATAGTTGTGGGTAATGTACCAGATATAGGATTGATTCCAGTTTTTGTCAATACCGATAAACAATTAGTGGCTACACAATTAACACAGGACTTTAATCAAAAGTTAAATAATAAAATAGAGAACTTTAGAAAAATATATCCAGAAATTGATATAAGATTATTTGATATGAATAATACGTTAAAGAATCTACTCGTTGATTACAAGAAGAATGGGAAGAACATCTCCCAGGCTTGTATTTCGGATATAGCTGATCATCAGAATCTTATAACATTACTAGAATTACTATTAACAGGAGAGTTGAGAGCTACATATAATTCCCCATGTAGTAAGCTCAAGATTTGCAACTATCTGTTCTTTGATTATTTTCACCCATCTGCATTGCCCCATAAGACTGCAGGTGATGCCTTATATAATCTTATAGTTAATCCAGGAAAGGTTTAGATAGTACACTTTAAAAGTTGTATGTGGTCAACGTCATTGCGAGAAGACCGTAGGCTCTGTGAAGGTTTCTAAAGTGACCTAATATGGATTGCCACTACACTCACGTGGTCTCGCAATGACGAGTTATAGGTGCATACGTCATTGCGAGGAGGCGTGAGCCGACGAAGCAATCCATTTTTGGTTACTTTTATGGATTGCTTCGTCGACCTACGGTCTTCTCGCAATGACATTGACCACATACAATTTTTAAAGTGTACTATCTAAACCCGCTCTACCTTCTAACTTTCGACAGCTCTGGCCTTCACACCCTTGCGTACAAGCGAGTTTCGAAGGAGGTCTAATGGACAAAGAGGTTGCTGGAATGACACATTGTCCGTTTAAATATAGTAGATGCTGTATTTTTAGACTTTTGATGGATCGACTAATTTACCAAGCTTTCGTGTGAGCATCACAACAATTATATCATGAATTTCGTTTGCACTAAGAGCGGAAGCATTTATTTTTACTATTCTATCTGGAAATTTATCTGATATATCTTGAAATCTATTATAAACTTTTTGATGAAATTCAATATTCTTATTTTCAAATTTATTATTATTACCTCTTGCACATGCCCTTGCTAAAGCGATATTTGGTTCTATATCAATAAAAAAGGTAATATCAGGCATCACAGATGATATTAGAGATTTATGAAGGTCATAAACTAAATCAGTACCTATATCTTGCCCTTGATAACAAGCCGTAGAATCTACAAACCTATCACAAATAACTGAGACCCCGGAATTTAGTTTAGGAATAATCCTTTTATGGACATGTTCGTAACGTGCCGCCATAACTTGCAGCAATTCTGACATAGGCAATAAATCTTGATGAACTAAAATGTCACGCATTTTCTCAGCCGCAATAGTTCCACCCACTTCACGTGTTAAATCCACTGGAATATTTTGTGATAGTAAATACTGGTGTAACATAGTACTCTGGGTAGATTTACCGCACCCTTCCCCACCTTCAAACGTAATAAATTTACCATTTTTAATTGACATAGCTATTACTATTCATTTCATGTAACCTTGAAATAGTTCTCTTAAATTCATTACTACGCAAACCATTCTGATATATTTTTATCGGTTCATCTTGTAAGGTCATGAATAGTACAACCTTATAAAAATAAGCATTATCAACAAAATTGATAAACCTAACAGCTAAGTCTGTATTATCAGAACTTATTATACGAATATTTTCTACTATTATAACAGGAAATTTTTGACAAATATGTACATAATCAACATAACCTAATTCTCTTACAAATAACTCTTCAAAATCTGTCACTAATATTTTTTCGCCAGTCATTTTAAAAGATATTTTTCGTCCAAAAACAGTAATATCCTTAGGAACTAGTTGGTTATTATGATTTAACTTGCTAATAAGTTCTTGTATCTCCAATTTATTATTTTCATTAATTGGATATATTATACGTCTGTTACTCATTTGTATAATTTTATCTAATCGATAATCATGCTCACTATCTAAGTGCATGACTTCGAACCTTTGATAAATCTCTTTAATTATTGGCAAAAAAGAATTTCTTTGTAAACCATCTTTATACAAATCTTCTGGTTTGCTATTACTGGTAATGAAGATAAACACCTTACATTTTATCAGTTCAAGGAGTAGCGGTCCTATTATCATAGCATCAGTTATATCTTTAATTTCAAACTCATCTATACATATTACTTCTGCTTGTTTTGCATAATTTATGGCAATAGTTTTTATAATATTATTTTTAGATTTTAATTTGCCTTGTAATTGATAAATATCTTGATGTACCGATTGCATAAAGCTCTGATAATGTATCATTAATTTCTTAATTTGCAATATTTGAAAAAAATGTTGCATTAATATAGTTTTGCCATTACCTACATTACCATATAAATAGATACCTTGTTTTGCTAATAAACTGCTGTTAAAAAATCTAAAAAACGATTTATCTTCAATTTGTTTAACAAAATTTTTGATTCTACTGAGTAAAAGCAACTGCTTTTCGTCAAATTTCAATTCAGACAATCGATTATATTCTCGTTAAGGTTATTATTATAAGCCATCCTGAAGTTGTTTCAGTATCTATAGCTAACCAGGTTAGCTATAGCCTTCCCTATTTACTTCGTATTTGTAACATTGCCAAAAGTAGTAACAAGCTGGTGAACATCTGTATACAAAATATAATACTACTCAGTTCTGGTAAGAATATAACAATCATCGGTTGTAATAAAACTGCCACGCCACTGGAAAACAGAGTTATTCTGATGCATGTTTGCCAAGAGGATTTAGGACCAAAATAGTTAGTTAACAAATATACTAATATGATAATAAAGCTTTTTTCAAATAAAATTGTTACAAAACGAAAGGCTACTATTATAGGCATTAGAATGTAAATAAATATCTTCGGGGCTTGTATTAGGGTTTTGGCAAAATGACTTTTAATAACTTCTTCAGTAAGAATTTTTTGATCAGCAGTAAATAATTTAGCATATCCAATGCTGAATATACTCTTTTTCTTATCGGTTATTTCTATTGTAGTAAGGGTTATATTGTTACTACTAAACAGGATAGGAATTTTAAGTTTCTCACTATAAGATAATTGATTTTTTGAGTCTATAACCGCAAGCTTATTACCATTTTCATCGAGTAAATATATAGGTTCATCCTGATCAACTAAAATTTTAGTACCATCATAATAGATTTCCGGTAACTGTTTTAATATATATTCAATAGTTATTGTACCTTTTGTTAAACGATTTTCAGCAAAATAATCCGTAAGAACTAACAAATAATTAAATATAACAATACAATAAATCAATGATGATATAAAAGACACAGTAAATATATACTTAATACCGTATCCTTTATATGAGTTATAAACATCTTGGTAAAATTTTATTGAACTAATTGATAACCATAATTGATGGAATAAAGTAGCAAACCACGAGAAAACGGATAATAGTTTTGTTGTCATAATATCTATTTTGATGTAGATTCATAAAAAAATTTTATTCCTACCTTTTAACACAAAATTAACATTTATTATAATGAAGTTTAATAAAATCCCAAAATATTCAGAAGAATATTCTAAATTAAGCAATTGTATTAGAGTTTTAGCAAGTGATAGCATAGAACATGCTAAATCAGGGCATCCAGGTATGGTACTTGGCATGGCAGATGTTATGACCATGTTAGTATTTAATTTTCTAAAATTCAATCCTAATGATCCAACTTGGTTCGACCGTGATCGCCTAGTTCTATCAGCTGGGCATGGTTCTATGTTGCTTTATAGTTTTTATTATTTAACAAATTATAAAAATTTTTACCTAGAAGATTTAAAACAATTCCGAAAATTACACTCAAAAACTCCTGGGCATCCAGAATATGGGGCATATGACGCTATTGAGGCTACTACAGGACCTTTAGGTCAGGGGTTTGGCACTTCGGTTGGTATGGCGATTGCTCAAAAAAAATATCAACAAAAATTGGGCAAAGATCTTAGTGGACATAAAATTTACTGTATAATTGGAGATGGATGCCTAATGGAAGGTATCAGCTACGAAGCAGCTTCTTTAGCCGGGCATTTATGCCTTAATAACTTAATAGTTTTATTTGATGATAATAAAATCTCCATCGATGGTCCTACCGACCTTACCGTATCTGAAAACCATCTGCAAAAATTTGCCGCCATGGGATGGAATACTGAATCAATTGATGGACATGATTTTGAACAAATTAATGCCAGCTTAATTAAGGCACAAAATTCTGATAAGCCCTACTTCATTGCCTGCCGTACTTTAATTGGCAAAGGCTCTATTAATAAGGTAAATTCAAATGTTGCCCATGGTTCTCCGCTTGGCAAAGATGAGGTTAAAATTCTAAAAGAAAATTTAGGCTTTAATGATGAGGAGTTTAGTATACCAGCGGAATTAAAAGAGATATGGGATACGGCTTGGTTAAGAAATCAAGCGAGTTATAATAATTGGCAGGAAAATTTTGCTACTATAACTCAAGAACAAAAAGCCTATTTCAATAAAGTTGATATAGATTGTTCTTTTCTTGATAATATCCCTATTCCAGAAAAAGATGAAGCAACCCGTTATTCATCTGGTAGAGTTATAGAGTATTTAAGCAAACTATCAGATAAAATTATTTTCGGGTCAGCTGATTTATCATTATCCAATAATATCAAAAATACTGTTAGTAAAATAATTAATAAAGATGATTTTAGTGGCAACTACATCCATTATGGTGTTCGCGAAAATGTTATGGGAGCTATCATGAACGGACTCGCATTGTCAGGATTCTTACCTGTAGGGGCTACTTTTCTAGTCTTTTCTGATTATATGAAACCAAGCATGCGACTCTCTGCTATTATGCAGCAACAAGTGATCTACATCATGACTCATGATTCAATTGGTGTAGGAGAAGACGGTCCTACTCATCAGCCAATTGAGCATCTAGCGTCTTTTCGAAGCTTACCAAATATGATGGTATTACGCCCGGCAGACTATCTAGAAACAGCTGAATCTTGGCAAATTGCTTTATCTAATAAAGATGGTCCTTCTGTTCTTTCTTTGACCAGACAAGCAGTGCCTCAAATAGTTAGCCGAATAATTTCACAAAATTCACACTCTAAAGATTTATGCTCTAAAGGTGGGTATATATTATCAGGGAATGAACAACAAACAGTAGATATTGCTATCTTTGCCACGGGTTCTGAATTGTCAATTGCCTTAGAGGTAAAAGATATACTAAGCAAAAATGGTTTTAGTACTAATGTGATTTCAATGTTATGTTTTGAACTGTTTTTTCAACAACAACCTAGCTATATCCAAAATATCTTGTCCAATGCTAAATTAAAAGTTGCGATAGAAGCTGCAAGTAGCTTTGGCTGGCATCGAATCATCGGAGAAAACGGCATGTTCTTTGGCATGGAACAATTTGGTCTGTCCGCTCCCTCTACTGATTTATACTCATATTTTGGTCTTACTCCTTCAAATATCTCCGAAAAGATTATGGCAAGAATCAAGGAGATGTAGGGAAGCGTCATTGCGAGGGGGCGTAAGCCAACGAAGCAATCCATTTCTGGTCACTTTTATGGGGATTGCTTCGTCGACCTACGGTCTTCTCGCAATGACGTTGACCACCCAAGGCGTCATTGCGAGGAGCCGCAAAACGGCGACGTGGCAATCCAAAAATTGCAGCAGCAAAAATAAAACAACAAGCTGTTTATTTCGATCGTCACGCCACTTCGTGGCTCGCAATGACGGCTATTCGTTTCTATAATCTAGTATTTTATATCATTAGTTGTGACTTTTAAATCGACCTGTAATTATCCCAGAAAAATAAAATCATTTTACACTTTATAAGTTGGTTAAGTTGTCTATAATCCGATTTAACTAAATTTATTTGATAAGATATAGATGAGTAAACCTAAGTCCGTTTTTTTATCAGCAATCTCAGGAAATATACTAGAATACTATGATTTCACAGTATACTCAGTATTTTCACTAATGATTGGTCGCACGTTTTTTCCTGGAAATTCAGAATTTATACAAATAATGTTAAGTCTCTGTGTATTCGCGGTAGGATTTGTTACTAGACCAATAGGTGGCATATTTTTTGGTTATGTTGCAGATAAATATGGTCGGCGGATATCCTTGATTATTTCTATGCTTGGTATGACTATACCAACATTCACTATGGGTCTAATTCCTTCTTATCACAGCATAGGAATTTGTGCACCAGTAATATTGATCTTAATGCGTCTCTTACAAGGTCTGTGCATTAGTGGCGAAGGTGCAGGAGCAGCTATTTTCATTCTAGAGCATCATCAAAATTTACGTTCGGGTTTTACGGCTGGTTTAGTGCATGGTTCAAATATCGCTGGTACGTTAATCGCTACTCTTGTAGGAATTATTATTGAACAATATTTTTATCATCTTGATTTTGCTTGGCGTTTCGCATTTTTACTAGGTGGAGTGATGGGGTTGGTTGGCTTTTATTTGCGTCTTCGTGTATCAGAGACTCCCATTTTTAAAATGCTAGCTGAACAGAAAAAAACTTTAAAAGCTCCTTTTATCAACGTAGTCAAGACAGCTTGGAAAGCAATGTTTTTAACATTTTGTGCTGGGGCATTTGCTAGTAGTATAGTATATTTAATAAAAACCTCCAATGTATATTACCAGGACGTCGTGCATCTTGATAATACAACTGCCCTTATTTATCTATTATATGTCAATTTTATAATGATGATATCTATGCCATTATTTGGTGGATTAACTGACATTATAGGGAAATTTAAGGTATTAGTTTTAGTAAGTATGGCGGTCTTAATACTAATTTTACCTACTATATTATCTATGTCATTACCGTCCATGTGGCAACAAATTTCTGCTCTAACTATCTTGGGTATTCTTGGCGGGGCAATAGCTGGAACAGCCTATAGTACCATTATAGTGTTATTTTCTCCTGAACAAAAATTTTCAGGGGTATCTTTTAGTTATAATTTGGGTATTGCCATGTTTGGTGGAACTTCTCCCCTTATTTCACGTTGGCTTGTTGGAGAAACAGGCTTGTTTTACGCCCCTGCCTTCTATATTATGAGTACTTCTATCGTATTTTTAGTTATCATTTATTTTATGAGAAATGAAATAAGACGATTAATTAAAAATAATAGCTACAAGAGAGACTATTAAAATTATTTTTTAAAAAACCCTTAGTGGAGGAAAATTTTGGAGTATACTGTAAAAACTTAAAGAATTATGACAAATAATAAGGAAAAGGCGATAACATGGTTTAGTAATTTACGTGATCAAGTATGTAGCGAATTAGAGAAAATTGAGCTTGAATATAGCAAGGCAAAAGGTTTGGCTGCTGCACAATTCATACGATCACCCTGGGACAGAAAAAATGGTGGTGGTGGAGTAATGTCTGTAATGCGTGGTAACTTATTTGAGAAAGTAGGGGTGAATATTTCTACAGTTTTTGGGGAATTATCTCCAGAATTTAGTAAAAATATACCGGGTACGGAAAATAGTAAGAAATTTTTTGCTACTGGTATTTCTATCGTCGCTCACCTTACTTCTCCATTAGTACCAGCCGTACATTTCAACACCCGATATATTGAAACTGCTAATCGTTGGTTTGGCGGTGGTGGAGACCTAACGCCATTTTATCCTGATAAAAATGAGACAGCAAAATTTCATACTGCTTTTAAACAAGCTTGTAATAAACATGATCCAAATTATTATCCTAAATTTACAAAACAATGCGATGAATATTTTTACTTAAAACATCGGAATGAACCAAGGGGAGTAGGAGGTATATTTTATGATTATTTAAATACCGGAAATTTTAATAATGATTTTTCTTTTACTAAAGACGTAGGACAAGCATTTCTAACAGTATATCCAGAGATTGTTAGAACAAAAATGCTATTGCCTTGGAGCAAGGAACAAAAAGATTATCAATTAGTACGTCGAGGCAGATATGTTGAGTTTAACTTATTATATGATCGTGGTACATTATTTGGCTTAATGACAGACGGTAATGTTGAAGCAATATTAATGTCTATGCCCCCAGAAGTACGTTGGTAGCCTTATAATCCTTTAGCCTATGGAATCATGACGCCTTGTACTTTTCTGCAATTTATTGTCATGGAGGTCATGCGTAAGGGAGTTATTAACATTGTCTTTCATCCTTATTCACACCACGATATTTACTATTTTTAAGGGTATTATGATAATTTTTTTAGGTTCTTTACCGCTTAAATGTTTTTGTACTTCAGGTAATTGCATTACCATATTCTGAATCTCAATATTGCTCGTTACATTGGCAAATTCGTGCGTAGCTCTCAGTTTACCATTAACTTGGATAGCCATGGTATAAGATTCTAGTTCCAACAATGACTCGTCGAAAGTAGACCAGGAAGTTTGATATAATCTTTCCTTATTGCCTAATTTTTGCCAAATTTCCTCTGTAATATGTGGAATAAATGGGTTAAGTAACTTGATCAATATACTAAAACCTTCTTTAACACTATCAATATTGCCTTCCTTGCCCTTAGATATTTCATCTGACAAAGCATTAAATAGTTCCCGCATCCTTGCTATGGCTTTATTTAGCTTAAAATCTCTTATTTCTTCGGTAACATGTTTGATAGTATAATGAGTAAACTTTGTTAATTTATTTGGTTTATTACTAGAAACCCCTGTTATTTCACTATTAATTAGTATTTCTGCCATATTTTCTAACTTACTAATAAAACGAGAACAGCCTTCAAGACCATTTGCCGACCATTCGAAATCTTTCTCTGGCGGACTATCGGAGAGGACAAATAGTCTAATAGCATCAGCACTATGATTGGTCAATATTGACTCTAAATCCACGACATTCTTTTTGGATTTACTCATTTTTTCTATTCGTCCTTGAAATGCTTCTTTCCCAGTATTTTTATTAACCCACTTATCAGATTGTTTTATTACCTCATCTGGGTAAAGCCAATTATTATTAGTATCTTTATAGGTAGCATGTAGAACCATACCTTGAGTTAGTAAATTAGTAAAAGGTTCGCGAATGCTAAGATAACCTTGTTCATTCATTACTTTCGTAAAAAACCTGGAATAAAGAAGGTGCATTACTGCATGTTCAATTCCACCAATATACTGATCAACAGGTAACCAATAATCACAGGCTTGTTTGTCGGTGATATCTTTTGCTGCCACGCTACAATAACGGGTGAAATACCAAGAAGACTCAAAAAATGTATCTAACGTATCAGTCTCACGAATAGCTTGTTTTTGACATTTTGGACAATTAGTATGTTTCCAAGTAGGATGCAAATCAAGAGGGTTGCCATGTCCATAAAATGTCACATCGCTTGGTAGAGTTATTGGTAATTCTTTTTCAGCTACTGGCACAGTTCCACAATCCGAACAATAGATTATTGGAATAGGACAGCCCCAATATCTTTGTCTAGACACCCCCCAGTCCTTCAGGCGGTAGTTAATAGTACGTTTGCCTAAACCACGCTGTTCAAGTTCTTCTATAGATTTTTGTTTAGCCTCCTGAATAGTAAGATCATTCAAAAAATCTGAGTTGATCATGATACCATCACCCATGTAAGGTTCCGAATATACGTCTATTTGAACATCCTTATTAATCACTACCTGCTTTGTTGGTAAGCCCATTTTCTTTGCTAATGCATGATCTCTTTCATCATGGGCTGGGCATCCAAAAACTGCTCCAGTACCATAATCCATTAGTACGAAATTTGTTATTACGACAGGAATAATAATTGTAGGATCAAATGGATGAATGGCAAGAAGGTTAGTAAACACCCCTTCTTTTTCGGCTTTATCTATTGCAGCATTAGTGTGTAATTGTGAACATTTTTCAATAAAAGATAGCATATCTTTACTTTTATCCACTAATTGCTCAATTATTGGGTGGTTATAGGCTATTGCAACAAAACTTGCTCCAAAGATAGTTTCTGGTCGGGTAGAAAATACTTCTATCGCAGTGTCATTCCCGCGTAGGCGGGAATCTAGCTCCTCGCCTTCGCGAGGATGACATAAGGAGGAGCGTATTTTAAAACTAAAATTTACTCCTTCCGATTTGCCTATCCATTTTTCCTGCATAGATTTAACAGAATCAGGCCAACAGTCTAATTTTGTAATTTCATTTAATAGCTCTTCAGCGTAATTGGTAATTTTTAAAAACCATTGCTTTAAATATCGTTTCTCAACTAAGGCACCTGAACGCCATCCACGACCATCTATCACTTGTTCGTTAGCTAAAACAGTATTATCCACAGGATCCCAATTGACTAAAGATTCTTTTTGATAGGCTAAACCTCTCTCATAGAGTTCTAAAAAGAATTTTTGTTCATGCTTATAATAATCTGGATCACAAGTTGTTATTTCTCTCGACCAATCATATGAGAAGCCAATTGATTTTAGCTGATCTCGCATAGTTGCGATGTTTGAATAAGTCCAGTCTTTAGGATTAGAATTATTATTAATGGCAGCATTTTCTGCTGGCAAGCCGAAAGCGTCCCAACCCATAGGATGTAATACGTTATAGCCCTGTGATTTCATAAAACGAGCTATGCAATCTCCTATAGAATAGTTACGCACATGTCCGACATGAATTTTCCCGGAAGGGTAAGGTAACATTTCAAGTACGTAATATTTAGGCTTGTCGCTGTCGTTTTTTGCGGCAAAAGCTTTTTCCTCAAGCCAAATTTCTTGCCATTTTTTCTCAATATTTTTCATAATTTGTACGTTACTTATTGGTATTTTGTAGCTAACCAGATTAGCATTTAGCCATAGTAAATTGGCGTCATTGCGAGACCTCGCAATGGTCGTGGCAATCCATTTTTGGCTACTTTCATGGATTGCTTCGTCGACCTACGGTCTTCTCGCAATGACGGAGAAGCTATCTGAAACCTTTTCTGATTATCTATTATAGAGTATATCATTCTTTTCTTTCCGCACTAATATATAATTCTCTAGCTTTTCGTAAAATTTTATCTTCTATGTTATTAGCCAGATCTGGGGTAGTATGATTATCTAGCCAGTTACCATTTTTAAGTGTTTGTTCAAATATTCTCACTTGAATTGCATCCGGACTAATAACGTTATCCTTTATAAAAATATTTATTTTAAATCGAAAATTTGTTTTTCCTTTTGGACTATACCATTCAGTAATAATAACTCCGCCGATTGAATCGCTTGAAGCAAGAGGTACAAAACTTAAGGTTTCTATAGAAGCCTGCCATAAATATTTATTGATGTTACCTATCTCCGTTTTTGTAGATTCATTCTTTATTCTACCTGGTCTAAATATCAAACCTTCTCCTCCAACTATCGAACCCATTTCCTCCATCTGTCTTTCTTGTTCGCTTTCTGGATACTTTGACTCCCCAGCAATTGCCGAAGTTGGAAAAAATAATAAGCTTGACATTATACCAATAATGGTTCTTTTAAAATGTTCTTTCATAAATATTTTATTTTTATAACTAATTTGTTGTTTGTTTTAGCATAGCTTTACTATACATTAATTATTAATAGCACTAATAGGTAATTGTATTTAAATTTTTTTTAATTACTAATTACTATAGCTAACTCGAATAGTATTTGCCCATTTGCCTCAACAGAAAAGATGTCATTCCTGCGTAGGCACGAATCTATAATATCTCAGAGTTTTTTGAGCGTTATTTTAGATCCCTGCCTACGCGGGGATGACAAACATTGTGCCAGTTTGTTATGGGTAAATACTAATCAGGTCAGATATTATAATATCTTATTAAAAAATTCATCTGTCCTTTCTTTTGTAAGTAACCCATTTTTTTTAGATTTGTCTGCTTTTATCGCCCAGTAAAAATCTTCAAATTTATTAAAATGTTCATATTCTTCGTAAGACATCAATACAGAAAATGGTTTTCCATATTTATTAATAATTACTGGTTCTTTTATTGCACTATTCATCAAGTTACCGAAATGATTTTGTGCTTCTCTTGCATTAATACTTTTCATATACCCCTTATTTATATATACATATAATATGTATTATAGCTATTTAATTATAACTTCTTTATCTAGGAGACTGTCGGAGATGACTAATTAATTATATTTTGA
Source organism: Rickettsia sp. (assembly GCA_023269695.1). Lineage (GTDB taxonomy): Bacteria > Pseudomonadota > Alphaproteobacteria > Rickettsiales > Rickettsiaceae > Tisiphia. The sequence continues at coordinate 43,873 of JAHFPS010000003.1, read as the reverse complement.
GCTATTTTTCGGCGAGAATAAATAGGATTATCGCAGGAATAGTGTACCTATTTCAAGAAAATCATGTTTATTCGCAGCCAAAAAGAGCCAAATATAGAATTACTTTAGTCATTTCCGACAGTCTCCTAGGGTAGTTTAAAAGCTGTAGGGGACAGACAAGTCTAAAAAACCAGAAACGTCAGCGAGGAGCCGCAAAGCGGCGACGCGGCAATCCATGAAAGTGATTAGAAATGGATTGCTTCGTCGCTACTAAAGTAGCCCCTCGCAATGACATCGGCTATTTTCCCTATGACTTTTAAACTGCCCTACTTTAAATTCTAGGAAAATTTATTATTTCTAGGAAATCCACTAGGAGGAATCTTGCCAACAGCACCTCGTCGTCCACGAAATGGTAAAAGATCTTTCTCTACCCTAGTTTTTTCTCCTATTTTCCAGCTTAGTCCTAAACTACTATCGAATATCTTAACATCCGTCAGTTTGGCATCTTTGAACTTTTGTAGAATTACTCCTTGTCCTCGTTTCATAATTGGTACTTCATTTAGATTAAATACTAATAATTTCCGGTTCTCACCTATACAAGCAAGACAATCACCATCTACCGGTAGGCAAGCAATACAGTAATGATTTTCAGGAACTTGCATAATTTGCTTACCAAGTTTAGTTTGTGCTACTACTTCATCTGAATCAATAATAAACCCCTTGCCAATACTACTGGCTAATAAAAGTTTTTGAGTGGGTTGATAGACACACATGCTTACTATTTCTTCATTGCCGATATCTATGATCAACTTTATCGATTCTCCATTACCTTTTCCTCTGAATATATTATCGCCTAAAATAGTGAAAAACCGCCCCGATGCACTAAATATAAGGATTTTATCAGTAGTATAAGCCTCAAGAATAAAATTTTCGGCATCTCCTTCTTTGTATTTTACAGTTGATAAATCATTATTATGACCTTTCAAGGAGCGAATCCACCCCATTTTAGAACATATTATAGTAATAGGTTCTTTGGTTATGAAAGCTGAAATATCAACAATTTGAGCGACAATATTAGCCTCTTCAAAACTAGTTCGACGCATTCCTAATTTAGTAGTAAAACCAAACTTTGTTTGCACCATTTTAACTTCTTTCTTAACTATTCTCTTTAATTCACTCGGATCTTGTAAAATTTTCTGCAGATTTGCATGCTCTTTTTCTAGCGAATTATGTTCGTTAATAATTTCTTGTTCTTCCAATTTTCTTAAAGATCTTAATCTTGTATTGAGAATTGCTTCAACTTGCAGATCAGTTAAACTAAACTTAGCGATCATTACTTGCTTAGGCTCATCTTCTTCACGAATAATTTTGATTATTTCATCCAAGTTGAGGTAAGCTATTCTTAAACCTTTAAGAATTTCCAATCTATGTTCAATTTTGCCAATAAGAAATTTGGATCTACGAGTAATAATATTTTGTCGATGTAATAAAAACTCCTGCAATATTTCCAGTATATTAGCTACTTTAGGAATATTATTTGAACCTATAACATTCATATTAAGCTGGATTCTATTTTCTAAGACGGTCAATTTAAATAATGACTCCATAATTACATTAGGATCACAATTACGATCCCTGGGTTCAATAATTAATCTTATATCTTCCGTCGATTCATCCCTGATATTACCTATTAAAGGAATTTTTTTGTCTTTTAACAAACCAGCTACTTGCTCGATAAGTTTAGATTTTTGTACTTGATAAGGTATTTCAGTAATTACTATCTGATATAAACCATAACTTAAATCTTCCTTTGCCCATCTTGCCCTTACTCTAAAACTACCACGCCCCACACTATAGGCTTGATGGATTGAATCGATTCTATCAACAATTATGCCACCCGTTGGAAAGTCAGGACCTTTAACAAATTGCAAAATATCGTTGACCTTTGATTTAGGATAGTCAATTAAATATATTAGTGCATCACATAATTCATGTAAATTATGTGGGGGAATACTGGTTGCCATACCAACTGCTATACCTTCTGAACCATTAGCCAGTAAATTAGGAAACATAGCCGGCATAATTACCGGTTCGGTATCCGAATCATCATAGGTAGCACGAAAATCGACAGTATCTTGATCTATATCTGACATTAATAAGGTACAAATTTCTGTCATTCTCGATTCTGTATAACGCATAGCTGCCGCATTATCACCATCAATAGAACCAAAATTTCCCTGTCCATCAATTAGTGGATATCTGAGAGAAAAACTTTGAGCAAGACGTACCAATGTATCATAGACTGCACCATCACCATGCGGGTGATATTTACCAATTACATCGCCGACAACTCTTGCACATTTCTTATAGCCAGAGGTTGGTTCTAACCTTAATTGCAGCATGGCATACAATAATCTACGATGAACTGGTTTTAATCCATCACGAACATCAGGCAAAGATCTTGACATAATTGTTGATAGAGCATAAGAGAGGTAACGCTCTGATAATGCATTACCAAAGTCTATATGTTCTATTTTAGCATCATTTGTCATAAAAAACTTTTTCTTATATTTATTCCGTATTTAGTATAATACCCTAAATATATACTCGCACTAATACAAAAATGGTAAGAATTATACTTTTTTTTTAACAATTCTATATTTTGCTAATTTTTACATTAAAGTGACATTAATTCTCTTTGCAAATCCATAATTTTATACTAATATCTTATAAATTACAGTAGATGTATATAGCGAACTGGCGTCATTGCGAGGAGCCATTTTGTGGCGACGAAGCAATCCAAGAGCATGGATTGCCACGACCACTATGTGGTCTCGCAATGACGTCTTGTACTTTTCTGCAATTTTTAAATTGCCATTAGGGTTATGCGTAAGGTGAGTATATAAGTAATAAGTGAATGATGCCTTCTTTAATGCAGGAATAATGATATTAAGATTGTGGCAATGATCTTAACCTTAATGTTTGAAGAATATGAAAATGCACTACCATCGTGACGTTGCTAAAAGAGTTATATTAAAAGAATCTACAGCCCTAATTGAATTAGCTAATAATATTCCGAGTAACTTTGACAATGTAGTAGATCATATTATTAATTGTAAAGGTAGGATTATTTTAACTGGTATAGGAAAAAGTGGTTATATAGCCCATAAGATAGCAGCAAGTTTTGCTTCTACTGGTACGGTTGCTTTTTATTTGCATCCAGCTGAGGCTAGCCATGGTGATCTTGGTATGGTAACTGAGAAGGATATAATATTCATGTTATCTAATTCCGGGGAAACAAAAGAATTATTTGATATAATGAAATATTGTAAGAGATTTTCTATAGAAATGATTGCTATGACTATGAATGCTAACTCTACTATAGCAATCAATAGTGATTTTTTATTATTAATACCAAGAATTAATGAAGTGTCTTATATCGGTCCTCCAACGACTTCTTCCATAATGATGTTATCTCTTGGAGATGCACTCACCACTTCTGTACATGAAGCTCGAGGTTTTTCAGAGGATGATTTTAGGCTATATCATCCTGGGGGGAAAATTGGAGCAAATCTTATCAAGGTGGAAAGTTTAATGAGGGTAAAAGATCAGTTGCCTTTAGTATATGCCGATACTTCATTTACTGATACTATATTGGTTATGAATCAAAAAAGCCTTGGATGTGCTATAGTGGTAGATAAAGATTTGAGTTTAGTTGGTATTATAACAGATGGGGATTTGCGTAGACATATTAATGATAAGATAAATATGAAATATGCACGTGATGTAATGACTGCTAATCCACAACAAATTTCTTCCTCAAAATTAGCAGGAGAGGCTTTAGGGGTCATGAATAGCAAATCAATTACTAGCATACCGGTAACTGAAAGTAATATAGTTATTGGTATTGTTCACATCCATGACTTACTTCGGGCAGGAATTAGTTGATGAATGTCCATGATAATGTTGGTGGTATTATGGTCAAAATTCCTTTTATCGATAAAAGTAGTAGTGCTATCATTTCATCTTATAGACGTTCAATTAGTCTATCAAAAATCTTATCTTGTTTAGGGTTAGTACTAACCTTATACTTAATTTATATCAATTTTAATCCCATTAATAATAATTTAGAATTAATTGAAAATAATAGTGAGAGTAGCTCTTTTAATCCAGATGATAAAACAAATTATGAAATAAAAATTTTAAATTCAACTTTTAAGGGTTTAAATAAAAACTTAAATCCTTACCAAGTTCATGCTGTACAAGCTGTTAGGACTTTAGATAATAAATATGCATTAGAAGAAATTAACGCTAAATATAAAATAAATGACAATAAAGTATTAGTGATCAATGCAAAAAATGGTATATTGAATGAGAATAGTCATATGTTAGAATTAAGAGATGATGTCCAATTTTTTTTAGGAGGAAGCATATTAAAAGCACAAGAAGCTCAACTGAATCTACTAAATAAAGAAGCCTTTAGTAAAACAGGAGTGACATTATCTTATAAAAATTGTCAAATTACTTCTGATAATTTTAATTCCACAGATGATAATAATATTATAAATTTCAAAGGTAGTGTATCAACGATTATTGATCTATCAGATTTTTAGTATGATTTGGATTGGCTATATGTTGCTTTTTCTAATAATGAACTCAGCAATAGCTTACGGAGAGAAACAGCCATACTCAAAGCCTTCTAGTATGGATAAATTATATATTAACTCTGATAATTTAGTAATTGATCATGCTAAATATCAAGCTTTTTTTACCGGTGAGGTGATTTTATGGTTTGACGATATGGTGGTAAAAACAACTAATTTAGAAATTTTTTATAAAATAGTTAATAATAAACAAACTATTAATTACATATCCATACCGTCAAGATTGACTGCTAAGAGGAATCATGGTCAAGAATTACTAATTGCTAATTCTGCAGAATATTTTGTAGAAAGCAAGGAGCTAGTCCTGCTTGGTAATGTAATAGTACAAAATAAGGATGGTATTATAAGGACTGACAAGCTAGTATATTATACAGAACTCAATAATGTAGATTATAGTAGCTCCAAAAATTAATTGGAACAAAAAATTATGTCGCATTTAATAATAGATAGATTACAAGTAAATAGTATTTCAAAATCTTATAATAAGAGAGTGATACTGAAAGACGTATCTCTTCAATTAAAAACAGGAGAAATAGTCGGTCTTTTTGGTCCAAACGGTGCAGGTAAAACTACCTGTTTTAGTATTATTATAGGACTTACCAAACCAGATAGTGGAGCATTATTTTATAATGATCATGATATTACTCATTTACCAATTTATTTAAGAGCTAGGTTTGGCTTTAGCTATCTTCCTCAAGAACCATCAATTTTTCGTGGATTATCTGTCGGAGATAATATTAGATTAATGCTAGAGGTTTTAGAAAATGACCAAGAAATTATTGAACAAAAAACATTGGCTTTGCTTAAAGAATTCTCTATTCTTCATCTAAAAGACATGCCAGCAATAGGATTATCTGGTGGGGAAAGGCGTAGGCTAGAAATTGCAAGAGCAATATCATTAGATCCCAAATTTATTATGCTTGACGAACCACTTGCAGGTATTGATCCACTAGCGATTGAGGATCTTAAAAATTTGATCGTCCACTTACGTAACCGCAATATCGGCATCCTAATTACTGATCACAACGTTAGAGATACTCTCAATATAGTTAACAGAGCGTACATTATTTATGAAGGAAAAGTCTTATTAGAAGGAACTCCACAAGAAATAGCCGCAAGCTGTCAAGTAAAGGCAGTATATTTAGGACAATCTTTTTCTTTGTGACAGGTTCTGATGACAATAGAACAGTCCAAGTCATTGCGAGGAGGCGTGAGCCGACGAAGCAATCCATTCTAATCACTTTTATGGATTGCCGCGACCACTACGTGGTCTCGCAATGACGTATATGCCTATAACTCGTCATTGCGAGGAGCTACTTTAGTAGCGACGAAGCAATCCATAAAAGTAACCAAAAATGGATTGCTTCGTCGGCTTACGCCTCCTCGCAATGACGCCAGTTTGCTATGGATAAATGCTAATCTGGTTAGCTATATTTCATACCTTAATTCAGGGATACTAAACCTCAATTGGTCCAGTAGTTAAACCATTAACAAATTGTCGTAAGTAGGGATTGTCACTATTTTTTATCTCATCTTTTGTACCAAACCATAAAATTTTTCCTTGATAAATCATAGCGACCTCTTTAGCTATCATATAAGCACTATTCATATCATGGGTTATGGTAATGGTAGTAGCTTTTAGCTCTTCTTGGACTTTAATTATTAATTCATTAATAACATTAGCCATGATAGGATCAAGACCGGTAGTTGGTTCATCAAGAAAAAGAATCAAAGGGTTGCCGCAAATAGCCCTAGCTAAAGATACTCTTTTTTGCATACCACCAGAAAGCTCAGATGGATAAAAATTGAGTATTTTGCTAGACAAACCTACCGAATTAAGTTTAGATGCCGCTAACCCTTGTTTATTTTTAGGAGATAATTTATACAATTTTTCAGCAAAAAACGTAATATTATCTTGAACAGTTAGAGAATCAAATAGAGCTCCACCCTGGAATAGAAAGCCTATAGTTTCCATCATTTTAAATCTATCTTTACTTGAAATATTGACAGTTTCTACTCCATCAACAACTATACTACCTTCATCAGGCTGCATTAACCCAACTATCGTCTTGATTAGCACTGATTTACCAGTTCCTGAACCACCAAGGATTACTATCGAGCTATTCTGTTTTATATCCAAGTCTATACCATCAAGTACCTTTCGATTGCCAAAAGATTTATATAATGAACGTATTTTTATTTTTGGTTGGTTATTCATAACTTTAAAAAAAACATGCTGTTATCAAATAATTACTGATTAAAATCAATACCGAGGAACTTACTACCGCCGAAGTTGTAGCAGTTCCGACTCCTTTTGCTCCTGTTCCAGAGCAATATCCACTATAGCAACTTATTATTGAAATAATAAAACCAAAAGCTGCAGCTTTTACCAAACCAGAAATGACATCGATTGATTGTAAAAATTTAAAGCTATTTACTATATAACTAGAGCTATTAAAATCAAGCTTATAAACACTTACCAAATAACCACCCATTACTCCTAATACATCACCTATTAATACTAAACATGGTAAGGTAATAACTGCAGCTAATACCCTTGGCAAAACTAAATATTTTATTGGATCGGTTGACAAAGTATAAAGAGCATCAATTTGTTCCGTTACTCTCATAGTAGCTATTTCAGCAGCAATTGATGCACCAACCCTACCAGCCACCATAAGACCTGCCAGAACTGGTCCAAGTTCTCTAGTTATTGACAGAACTACTACCGTAGCTATTGAACTTTCAGCCGAGAAACGAGAAAAACCTGTGTAACTTTGTAATGCCAGCACAGCTCCAGAAAAGAAAGTAGTCATAGCAACAACTGGTAGGGAATAAAAACCTATAGATAACAACTGCTTTAATAGTAAGTTGTAATATAAGGGACGCCTAAAAATACTAGTAACTACCGCCATAGTAAATAGAGAAAAAGCTCCTATAGTTCTGGCAAAAGCAATAGTATGTTTACCGAATAAATTAACTATATCAATAATCATTTTTATATACTCTCTTATATCTATCACCGAGCATGGTAAGAATTTCATAACCAATGGTATTTATTATATTAGCTATTTTATCTGGGGTACAATAATCCCCTATAATCTCCACTTGCTGCCCTAAAAATATTTCGTTTGGTGGTAGTTCAGTAACATCAATGGTAATTAAGTCCATCGACACCCTGCCAACTACAGGAGCTAAGTGAGAACCAATACAAACTTCCCCACAATTGCTAAAAGCCCTAGAATAACCATCAGCATAACCAAGAGGCAAGGTAGCAATCAGTCTATTACGATTTGTTTTAAAGGTCATATTATAACCAATATAACTTTCTGCTGGTAACTCTTGTAATTGTATTATCGGGGCAGTTAGCCTAATTGAGTTATGCATCGGATTCTTCGATTCATTTCCTAAAGGATTAAGTCCATATAATGCAGCACCAGGACGTATTAAGTCAAAATGATATTCTTGTCCTAAAAATATACTACTAGAATTAGCTAAACTAGCTTTAGTTGTTGGCAAATATTTTAAATAATGTTTAAATTTTGTTAATTGTTGTAAATTATAAGGATTATCAGCTATTTCAGAGGCAGATAAATGACTTATAATATATTGTAATTCAAGACCAGCTAATAGGTCAGGATTGTCTATGATACGCTGCATCTCTATACCAGACATTCCCAAACGATTCATACCAGTGTCGATATGAATTGTACAGCGTAGCACTTGCTGTCTAACAGCAGCAAACTTTTGCCAAATTGCAACTTGTTGTAAATTATTAAGTACCGGAATTAAGTTACTATTGCTAAACTCCTCAACATCATTGTAAAATACACCATGAAACACGAAAATATTGGATTTTTGTCCTAACACTTTACGTAATACTATCCCCTCATTAACTGAATTTACAAAAAAATTCTGACAATTCTCCATCTGTAATGCTGGTGCGATACTATCAGCCCCAAGTCCATAGCTGTTAGCCTTTACCACAGCAGCAATTTCTGAGTTTTTGCAAATTCCAGAAATCATACGATAATTAGTACGAATTTTTGCTAAATCTATTTCAAGCGTACAACGAGCATTTTGCATAATAAAATCCTAAACCCTCATAATCTTGCAGATTTTTGTAATGCTTCTACAATAATCGGAATAACAGATATTACATGAAATTTAGAAGGTAAATCAGTAGTTTCTATAGTATCGGTTATATAGACATTCATTATATCAGAATTCTCAATATTTTTCTTAGAAGTCCCAGAAAGCACAGGGTGAGTTATAAAAGCATTAACAGATAGTGCCCCTACTTCCATTAATAGCTTAGCCCCCTTACAAATGGTTTCGCCACTATCAACAATATCATCAATTAATAGACAATGCTTGCCTGAAACGTTACCTATTATTTCTGACATTTGGCATTGATCATTACTATCTCTACTTTTATTAATAACAGCCATATTCATATTAAAAAGCTTGTTAGCCTTGCCTATACGTACAAAACCACCAATATCTGGGGAAACAATAATAGAATTATTATAGGCTTCAATAATTGGAGCAAACAAACTTATTGGATCAAGATTTTGTACGGCAATTTTAAAGAATCCCTCTAATTGCTGTGAATGCAAATCAACAGTTATTATCCGATCAACACCAGCAACTTCTAGCATACTTGCCACAAGACGGGCAGGAATCGAAGAGAAGCTATCAGTTTTACGATCCTGACGACTATAGCCAAAATACGGTATAACTGCAGTCACCTGTGAGGCTCCCGCCCTTTTTACCGTATCCACTAACAATAAAAGTTCCATCAAGTGATTATTAGTTGGTCTACAAGTAGATTGTACTATAACAACATCACACCCTTGCATATCATCAAGGATTTGTACTTTTGTCTCACTATCATCAAAAGTTGTAATATAAGTTTCCACATACTGACAATTTAGCTCCTTAGCTAAATTTCTAGCCAATTTTTGGTGACTAAGACCTGCAAGAATTTTCATGCTAATTAATATAATTTATCGAATTCTTGTAGTATATACTAATTATGATGTGTACTAAGTATTTTATGAAAAATATTTTTATTATTTCTATTCAAATTGCTGTCTATTAGCAAGCAGTTCCAACCCGTCATTGCGAGAAGCCGCTTTAGTGGCGACGAAGCATCCATATGACAAGCTTCATGGATTGCCACGCTCACATACGTTCGCTCGCAATGACATATGCGTCTATAAAACGTCATTGCGAGGAAGACCGTAGGTCGACGAAGCAATTCTGTTTTGTGTCATCCCTGCGAATGCAGGGATCTAGATTCCCGCCTACGCGGGAATGACAATTTACAATTGCTTCGTCGTGCTTACGCACTCCTCGCAATGACGTATAAAGTAATGCACCATTTCACGACTTTTTCATCAATTCATCTATTAATGTATCAAAATCACTATTGCTGAGAATATTCATGAATTCTGATTGCTGGGAACTGATCATACTAACACCTTCTGTAATAACATCTGAGACTTTAAAACTAGTTTTATCGCTTGCATCCTTTTGACGTACCAAGTAATTTACTTTAGCAGTTCCTATTAACATTTCTACCATAAACTCACCTTTATCAAGAATACGTACTTGTTCAACTTTAGGCTGTTGACCATGATAATTTTTTACCAAATCAGCATAGACTTTGCTGACATAATTGCTATAAACTTCTGTGAATTGTTTAATTTGTTCAGGGGATAGAGTTCTTCTGTGGACACCAAGGGTAAATTTAGCCATCCAATCGGAATCTAGGTTAGCTAAAATCAGCTTTTTACTTTTAGCAATTTTGGCATCTTGAGTTAAATTTTGATCATTAAATACCTCTAGCCCATCTTTTATTAGTTGATTAACATAATTATCAACCCCCCCATTATTATTGGTAACAGTTGCATGAACTGACAAAAACAGACAACTTAAAATTAAGCAAACAATAAATTTTTTCATAATTTCTCATAATTTTGTATATAGCTAACCCGATTAGTATTTATCCATAGTAAATTGAACGTCATTGCGAGAGTACGTGAGTGTAGTGGCAATCCACTTTTCCTGGATTGCCACTACTAAAGTAGTTCCTGCAATGACGGAATAATGCTAATCGGATTAGCATTATTTAGGTTTAGGGCATTTAAATTGCTTAGGATAGGCAATTACAGACTCCCGATTTTGATGCGTAGCTGATCTTACAGCTATGTAAGGATCGGTAGAACTACGTGTTATATAGTCAGTAAATGGTAATAATCTTAACCTAGCATCTATAACTTGTTTACTAGTGACTACCATTTCAAAGTTCCTATGTACTACATACATTATAGGATTTAAATAACTATTTGTAAATACCGGATCTGTGAAATCCCTCACATTAGTACCACCGATAAATGGTAGGACTAAGTATGGTCCAGGACCAACTCCATAATGGGCTAAAGTACTACCCAAAGTTTGTTTGGTAACTTTTAAGCCAATTTTACTTGCTACGTCAAATAATCCTCCTATGCCAAATGTACTATTGATGAAAAATCTCCATAGACTTTTCATAGTTTGATCATAATTCATCTGTAAAGCATAATTGACAGTAGTCAAAGGCATATTAATATTATCCAGAAAACTACTCACTCTAGCCCTGGTATAATCATTAGTAACTTGTTTATAGCCTATAGTAATAGGTCGTAAAAACAGATAGTCTAAAAAGGAGTTAAAGACAAAAAATTTACGATTTAGCTTCTCATAGGGGTCATAGACTTGTATGCAACCATTCCTGTCATTATAAACATATTGGAAATCCTCGTTATCTTGAGTACTTTGAGCATCCGCTATTGCTGTTAAGTTAAAAAAGTTAACTAATACTAGTAATACAAATCGCTTCATTATTATTGACTTCTTTAATAGACTTACCTAGCTAAGTCAAAGATAGTTGAGGAATTTTTAGGAGAAACGAAGCCGAGTACCGCAACGTACACGGACGTACGTGAGGAGCGGAGGCAAGTTTTGACGCCAAAATTACCAACTAGATTGACTTTGTAGGAAGTCTAATGGTTTTTCTTACAAATCACCATATAGTATTTATCATTTTTTTCTATAACTAATTCCTCACTACTTAATATGGTGAACTTAGTCTTACTTAAAGCCTTCTTGATATCTGTTATAGCAAAAACAAATTCTTTTCTTTTTAATGAAAGATTAGTAACGTTATTTATTGGCAAACAAAATGCAAAATACCCTAATTTATCAACTATTGAATAAATATTATTAAAATAATCTGATAGATTTTTAGTAAAAGAAAGAGTACAAAAGCTCAGTATTACATCATATTTATTAGAATTCTGCTTAATAAAATCTGGTATGGAAACTTCTAGTACATGGTCGTAAATATTCATATGTAAGGCAGAAGCATTCATAATTTCTGAATTTTCTACACCAGTAAAAGTAAAACTATCAGGAAAACGTTTTTTAATTTCACCTCCCACTAAACCTGTATTGCTACCTAGCTCTAAAATATGGTAATTATCAGGCAAATCTGTTATGTTACTCATAATCCTGCTGACAAAATTATGAGGTAGGTATAGTTGATTATTATTACAAAATTTGTTGTTATAATATTCAGCAGCAAAATTTCTATATTGATGCCAAATTTGCTGTGGAATCTCTGGCAAACTATTATAAGTTTGTAGAAAAGATGCTAATTTTACTTGATCAGCTTCAAAAGCTTTTTGTAGATGATACAAAGCTTTTTCATAATTATTTTTTAAGAAATATGTCCAACCGAGCCAATAATTAACTTGGTGATCTGGAGTAGAAGAAAATGTATCAACCAACTTAAACCTTAATATAGCGTCATTTAAGTTATTGTTATATAAATGTTCTATACCAAGCTTAAAATTAGTTTCTTTTAAGTGCATTACCTTATATTTTATATCGGCAAAATAATTGATGAATGTAAAAATTTTCCCCATATACCAAGATGGAAAATTCTGACAAGAATGATAGCATGATTTTATCTTGTCTTTTATTGAACCGTAACTGTTACGAATAATTTTGCTGCCAAACATAAATTCTATGAAATTTGATTTTGTGAACATATTCATCACATAATAGCATATATATTAACTAGCACTAATTACTTTGTCTATAATTACATAAAATAAATCGTAGTATAGCTAACCAGAAAAGGTTTTAGCCGGATAATGTTTGTCATCCCTAGCTACGGCGGGGATCTAGATCCCTGCTTTCGCAAGGGTAACACAAAAATGGATTGCTTCGTCGCTACTAAAGTAGCTCCTCGCAATGACGTTTGGGTAAAGGTACTTCCGTCATTGCGAGACCACGTGAGTGTATTGGCAATCCACATTCATTAGATTGCTTCGTCGCTACTAAAGTAGCTTCTCGCAATGACGGAAAAGTTATCTAGAACATTAACGGGTTAGCAATATAATAATTTAATTTGTTCAAGAATTGTTTTTTGAAAACAAATATAGTATATACTTAAATCATTTGAGTATACTCGATAAAAAATTATAAGGTTTTAACATGTCACTTATTGCTAAACGCTTAGAGCTAATAAAGCCATCCCCAACTTTAGCCTTAGTCAAAAAAACATTTGAATTAAAAAAGCTAGGCAGAGATATTATCTCTCTCGGGGCTGGTGAACCTGACTTTGATACACCAAATAATATCAAAGAAGCTGCTATTAAAGCAGTGCGAGATGGTTTCACAAAATATACTAATGTTGATGGTATGCTGGAGCTTAAACAAGCGGTACAGAACAAATTCAAGTATGAAAATAATTTAGATTATGATTTAGACGAGATAATCGTGTCCAGTGGCGGGAAACAAGTAATCTATAATTTATTTATGGCTTCCCTTAACCAAGATGATGAAGTAATTATTCCTAGTCCCTATTGGGTTTCATACCCAGATATGGTAGCATTAGCTGATGGAGTTCCGGTATTTGTTAACTGTGATATTGCAAACAATTTTAAACTTACTGTTAATGTTCTAAAGCGAGTAATTAACAAAAAGACTAAATGGTTAATTATTAATTCACCGAGTAATCCAACAGGGGTTGCATATTCTTACCAAGAATTAGTTGATATTGCTGAATTACTACGTAAATATCCCAATGTAAATATTATGTCTGATGATATTTATGAGCATATTATTTTTGACGATTTTAAGTTTTATACTTTTGCCCAAGTGGCACCGGATTTAAAAGATCGAATATTTACTGTTAATGGTGTATCAAAAGCTTATTCTATGACAGGATGGCGTATAGGATACGGGGCTGGTTCTAAATCGTTAATTAAGGCAATGGCTATTATTCAGTCACAAAGTACTTCTAACCCTTGCTCTATAAGCCAAATGGCAGCCATTGAAGCTTTAACTGGTCCTCAGGATTTTATTAAGTCTAATGCAAAAAATTTCCAAGAAAAACGTGACTTAACCTTATCAATCCTAAATAATATTAAGGGTATTAGTTGTTATAAGCCGGTAGGAGCATTCTATTTATTTCCTAAATGTAATGAATTATTTGGTCTTAAAACTCCCTCCAATAAAATTATCAAAGATAGTAACGATTTTGGAGAATATTTGCTTGAAGAATGTGGGGTGGCAGTTGTCCCTGGTATTGCATTTGGTCTAGAAGATTATTTTAGAATTTCTTATGCAACTTCGATAGAAAATTTGGAGCAAGCATGCTCGCGTATAAAAAATGCTTGTCATCAATTAAAATGATCAAGAAACTTCTGAAAAAAAACAATTTTGCACTTAGTGTAGTCACTAAATTATTGTATAGTTATTTGAGAGTGGTTTATTTTACCTGTCGTTGGCAATTTGTTTTTCCCAATAATTACAATAAACAGCAATTTTTAGCAGAAAAAGGGGTGATTTTTGCCTTTTGGCATAACAGACTTGCTTTGGGTCCAGGAATATTTGCCGGTCATAAAGACATTCATGCTCTTATTTCTACTCATTCTGATGGTAAAATAATTAGTGAAATTGTCAATAAATTTGGCTTTGGGGTAATAAATGGTTCTAGTAATAAAAATTCTGTGGTAGCTTTAAAAACGATTATCAAAAAATTACATAGTGGTAGTAATATAGTGATTACCCCAGATGGTCCACGTGGACCTATTTATAAAATAAATAGTAATATTAACAAAGTGGCTCAAAAATATAATATAAAATTAATACCAGTTTCTTGCAATGTTTCTAGATATTTTTTACTTAAGAGTTGGGATAAACTGATTATGCCCCTACCTTTTGGTAAAGTAACAGCTCTTATAGGCTTGCCATTAATTCTTACAGGAAATGAAAACCAAGATAATATTAATTTGGTACAAGCACTAAATATGAATGAAGTATAATTTATGATCTATTTATATCATATCTTAAATTTCCTACTTCTTCCAGTATATGTTCTTTTACTGATATTAAGAGTTATTGTTGGCAAAGAAGAGATAAAACGTATTGGCGAACGTTTTGCTATTGGGCATACACATACTAAACGAAACGAAACTTTAGTTTGGATACATGCCGCCAGTGTAGGGGAATCTATGATAGCTCTTACCTTAGTTGAAAATATCAATAATCTCTGGCTAAAAAGAACGATGCCAAAAACCGCCTTAAAGTTTTTGGTTACTTCAGGAACTAAATCTTCTGCAAAAATATTACAACAGAAGCTACCTGTAAATGCCATTCATCAACTAATTCCTATAGACAATATTATTTTTGTTAAGAAATTTTTTCAAAATTGGCAACCGAGTTTAGGAATCTTTGTTGAATCAGAATTATGGCCATGCCTAATTAGTGAAGGAAAAAAACATTGTAAACTATTATTACTGAATGCCCGTATTTCTGATAAATCATTTGAATCATGGAAAAAAATAAGTTCATTTTTTAGGTCAATCACCTCTAATTTTAGTGAAATTATTGTTCAAAGTAACACCGATTTTCAGAAATTTACGCAACTTGGTATGACCAATATAGATAACTTAGGCAATATCAAATTTGCTAACAAAAAATTACCTGTGAATGAACAAGAATTAACAATTTTAGCACAACATATGAGTACTAAAAGAATTATCACCTTTGCCAGCACCCATCTGGAAGATGAATCAGTATTACTTAATGTTATAAAACCAATAAAACAACGATATCCAAATTGCTATTTTATTTTAATTCCACGCCATCCTGAACGTAAAAATGATATAGGAAAAGCGTGTACTCAATTAAATTTAACCTATAGTATCAAGTCTGAACAAAATATACCTATTCTAACTGATGATCTTTACATCGTTGATAAATTTGGAGAACTTGGATTATTTTTTAGCATAGCTTATATATCATTTGTTGGTGGTTCGTTTAAACAAGGTGGACATAACGTACTTGAGCCAGCATATTTTGCTAATTATATTATATTTGGACCAGATATGAGTAATTCTGCTAATATTGCCAATGAAATGCTTGTTAATAAAGCTGCTATTCAAATTCAAAATGAAATTGATTTATTGAATAAAATAGAATATCTTCTATCTGAAATTGGTATCGAGGAAGCTAAAATTTATCAGACTAACGCCCTAGAATTTGTTAATAAAAACCAACAGATTTTAGGTAATTATTTAGCTATTATAGAAAAATATTTATTAGTAGGAGTAAATAATTAATGTCATATTCAAATGATTTAAAGCAGAAGAGTATACATGTTGTATTAGTTGATGAACACGATAATATCCTTGGAATAGAAGAAAAATTAAAAGCTCATAATTCTAATACACCATTGCATAGAGGGATTTCTGTGTTTCTTTTCAATAGCCAAAAAGAAATTGTCATACAAAAAAGAAGCTTACTCAAAAAAACCTGGGGTGGATTTTGGTCAAATAGTTTTTGTGGACATCCACAAATTAACGAAACTTATGAACAGGCTGTTTATAGGCATGCAGAATTTGAATTAGGTTTGGTAAGCCTACAGAAAGTATATTTTATTGCTAATTATCGTTATAAATTTGCTATAAATAATATTGTAGAAAATGAAATATGCCCGATATATTTAGCTTTATCAGATGATATTATCAGAATAAATGAACAAGAAATAGCAGAAGTAAAATTACTTAAATGGCAAGACTTTAAGTTATACACAGAACAACACTCAGCAAACTTTTCCCCTTGGTGTAAAGAAGAGCTAAAAATATTAGAAAATAACGAAATATTTAAAAAATTTATGGATTCATCTTTATAATTATAGTATAAAACTGGACTAATGAGTATATACCACAGCTATCGAAAGTTAGAAGAAGAAACGGTTTTAGAGGTCATCATGGTAGTTTAAAAGTTGCGGGAAAATAACTAGCGTCATTGCGAGGAGGCATGAGCCGACGAAGCAATCCATTTTTGGTTACTTTTATGGATTGCTTCGTCGGCTCATGCCTCCTCGCAATGACACCAGTTTACTATGGCTAAATGCTAATGGGGTTAGCTATAATGAGTATATAAGGTATTTTAGGGGTCATAGCTCAGTTGGTAGAGCGTTTGAATGGCATTCAAAAGGTCGGGGGTTCGATTCCCCCTGGCTCCACCAGGGAATTTACACAGATTTTTGTACAGACCATGAAAATATTATTGGTATGCTAAAACGTTTCAAATTTACCCATCACAACCAATACTAAAATAACTTGGTAAGGTTGTATCAATTATTATTTCTTTACCAAGTATTTTCTCAGGTAAGATTATTTTTTTGGCATGTAATAACATTTCCTTGGATAGAGCTATTGCTTCTAAGGTTCCATATTTTCTATCACCTATTATAGGGCAAGCTAGCATTTTTGCATGGAATCGAAGTTGATGCATCCTGCCAGTAAGAGGAGTAAACTCAACCAGTGTTAAACCATTATGTAAATTCTTAAGTAACTTATAGCGAGTTATCGATAATTTGCCATTCTCCTCATCATTTTGGACAGTTTCATACGCCCCGCCCCTATTCTTACCTATCATACCACTAATTTCTCCCTCAAATTGTGGAAGCTTACCTAAAACTACCGCTATATAGGTTTTTTGAATATCCTTTTCCTGAAAGGCTTTAACTAATTTTATACTACTAGCATAATTTTTGGCAATTAGTAATATCCCTGAAGTATCTTTGTCTAACCTATGAACTAATTTAAAATCTGCCCCCTGACTATTTAAATATTGCAGTGCATCATCTATAGATAGATTTATCTTGCTACCACCTTGGGTGGCAAGACCAGCTGGCTTATTGATTGCTATCAGCCACTCATCCTGATAAATTAGATAATCCTTCAACAACTTACCGGATAGTATAATTGCTGAACTGGCAAAAATCCTACCAGAGATTTTTGGAGGTTGTAAATTTAAACTATCCTCTATAAAAATTTGATCACCAACATTTATTCGCAAATTGGCTGCTACCTTACAAGAATTAACCATTATCTGCTTAAACCTTAAGGCACGCTCAATTATTCCTTGAGTAAGACTAGGATATAATTTCTTTAAGTAACGATCCAACCTACAAGGTAGTTCTAGATCAACATTTAATATTGCCACTTATATACACTCTTTAATATAGCTAACCCGTTAATGTTCTAGATACGTCATTGCGAGAAGACAGTAGGTCGACGAAGCAATCCATAAAAGTAACCAAAAATGGATTGCTTCGTTCGGGCTTCGCGCCTCCTCGCAATGACGTCTGTGAATTTGGCTTATGCACTCTTTAGTAAAAAATAACTCCATAATATACAAGATAATAGTATGATTGCACAAATCTGATGGAATAAAGCTATTAATACAGGTACTGAATATAAAATAGTCACTATGCCAGCTAACATTTGTAATAGCAATACACCAACAATATAATAAGCCGCTTTATTTAATTTAGGATGCTTGGTTTTTATTAAGCTCACTACTAAGAATCCAGCACTAACACAAAGCATATATGCTCCCATTCTATGGAAAAACTGAACAATTACAGGATTGTTTAAGCTATCTATAGTAAGTAGTTTAAACGCTAGTTCTTCAGGTATAAAATTATCACCCATTAATGGAAAGCTATTATATACCTGCCCAGCATCAAGCCCCGCAACCAACCCCCCTAAAAAAATCTGTATGTAAACTATACTAATAGTTACTAAACAACAGAATTTTGCTAAATTTAAACTTGTTGTTTTTTCACTTAGTAAAATATCGAAACTATTTTTCATCAACTGATAAAACAATAAATTATAGATAATAATCGCTATAATCAAATGACCAGCTAAGCGAAAATGACTGACATATGGCTGCAAAATTAACCCGCTTTTCACCATATACCAGCCCATAAACCCCTGAACCCCAAATAATAACAATATCCCCAAATATACTGGCAGTGATCTGCTACTAATTTGCCCCATTACCAAAAAATACACTAACGGTATCAGATATAATAAACCGGCAACTCTACCAGCAAAACGATGAATAAATTCAATCCAAAAAATAAATTTAAACTCTGAGATAGTCATATTAGTATTTTTTTGCTTATATTCAACTGATTGTTGATATTTACTAAACTCATCCTGCCACTCAACATTACTAAGCGGTGGTACGACCCCTGCTACTGGCTTCCATTCAACAATTGATAAGCCAGCATCAGTAAGCCTAGTAAGACCACCCCAAAAAATCATAAACACCACCATGCAGCAGCACGCAGCCAACCAACGCTTTACTAATATTTGTGACATTAAACCTACTATCTATTAATATACGTGAATTTGTGATAACTTGTTATCCACCGAATTCGCGTGCTATATATATAATATAGCAGATTTTTATGATCCACTAATAGCAATTCATTATTTTGGCAGCGTTTTTTAATTGAAAGATAATTAGTATTATTCAATATCGTAGAATCTATAGAGCCATGACTTAAAGGTGCTTCTTGTACAGAAGATGCTCTAGAACTTGTACTTACCGGCTTTGATAGCGATGTATCTACAATGGGAATACCAGAAGGTACACTTTTCTGCCTTGAAAAGGTTGGTGGTATATGCTCTGATAATCTATCTACAAATAACTGTTTGAAATCAGAAAATATGTAACTTTCTTGATTTTGTTTATCAGCTAGATTCTTAAGTAAAGCTAGTTGACATTTTGACAAATCTAAACTGTTTAGATTTTGTTTGTTATTACTAACAATTGTGTTTTATTATCTGCACGAATCGCATCCAATAACTGTTCTCTTGGAGATGGTTTTTTAAAAAAATGCTGCAATTTTTTATACATATCTTCCTATAGTGTATTAGTTGACATTTGATCTGGCAAACACTATCAATTTACCACCTGATTGTCAGGTAAGTGTTCAAGATACAATATCTCACTATTTTTTCAACAACTAATTTGTTACTATGTCGATAACTACTTCAATAATCTCCAAAAACTTCCATAAGAATTAGTCCAGCATTAACTAGATTAATTAATCTTTACATAATTATCTAGGTGCCTTTCCAAGTTAATAATTAATTCTTCAAATTGTTGATTATTGCAATATTCTAGAGTAATTTTGTCTTTTATTTGGTTTTTGAACCAGGTGATTTGTCTTTTTGCATATTACCTGGTTTTAGTTTGGGCTAGATTTAAGGCAGTCTGTAAAGTAATTTCATTATTTAGATAAGATAATATTTCTTGCATACCAATAGTTTTTTTTGCAGAAGATCGTATATCAGGAAAAATTTTTTTAATTAGAGCTACTTCTTCAATTGCTCCTTCATTAAATATTTTTTCTAACCTGGCATTACATGTTCGATAAAGAAATTCTCGCTCCGGATGTAGAAAAATTACTTTAAAGTCAGATTTTGGAAGAAAGGATATATTTTGTGTGTCTTGGAAAGCAAATATAGATTGTCCGGTTTGCATAAATACTTCATAGGCTCTTATAACTCTCTGACTATCGTGCTTATTTAATTTCTGGCTAGCCCATACATCAAGCTCTTTTAGTTTATTAAAGAATTGACATGAGCCAATCTTAGAATGTAGCTCTCTAACATATTGCCTAATTTCAGGAGATATTGTCGGTATTTCATTATAACCAAAAAGTAGCGAATTAATATATAATCCCGTACCACCAACAATTATTGGCAGCTTATCTCTGTTACGAATGTCTGTAATTTTTGCAAGAGCATGATTTACATATTGTATTACTGAAAATTCTTGATCTACAGATAGAAAATTATAAAGATGATAGGAAATTTCATTTTGGTATATCTGTGATGGTGAGGCAGTAATAATAGGTATCTGCCTATATATCTGCATAGAATCACTGTTAACTATCTCGCCATCATATATTTTAGCTAAATAATGTGCCAAATAAGACTTACCACTAGCGGTGGGTCCACATATAACTAACATTAGACCTCTTTCGAAACTCTACTTCTGCTGGTGATTTGTACGTCGATCCGGTACTCGAATCCTCACGCACATTAGAGTACGCTGCGGTTCTGTGTTCCGTGTCTCCTTCAAATCCCTCAGCACAAGCGAGTTTCGAAGGAGGTCTATTTTCTTTTTTGTATTATATTTTAAAATCTAATTTATTCATAAACGGCTTATATAAAATTTTGTAGTGAGTATTTATGTGCTTGTTTTCTAAAAGTTGTTTTAATTCTATTGGTTCTATAAATTCTAGTTCTTGTTGCTTTGCTTGAAAATTAATAGGGTAATCCAGGCATTGTAGTAAGGACTCATAAGCAAAATATGGTGCCAATCTGTAGTTTAATTTATAACAATCAAGGGCATCACGTTTATTCTCAAAGTTAATATCAACTATTAAGTTATTAGCAAGTAAATTCCTTATAACTTCTGACTGTTGGTAAAAAACTTTTTGGGGTTTAGGTAACTGCTTTGGTATTCTAGCTATACTTCTTCCCATAACAATTAATGAAACCGTAAATAATAATCCTAGTAAGAAGCTCACTTTTTTATCAATATTAACTGTATAAATAGTTTTCTTTATATACACAGATGAGATAACAGCAAATACTAGACAATAGCACCCTAAATATCGTAATAAAGAAGCCGCTCTGATTGCTTCATCGTAAGTGAAAGCTACGAAGTATAAATATAGTCGCCATAAAGCAAATATTATACAGCAAATGATTGTAGCAATTAAATAAAATCGATATTCTTGTATTAGTGACCGATTATATTGATATATCCCGTACCAACTGAGCAAGCATAAAATATATATTCCTATGCTTCCTTCTTTAATTAAAAAATTACCTAAAGCTTGACAATATTTTAGTAGCACTAATATATGTTGTTCGTTAAAGTTTTCTGCTATTAGCTTGACATTAGTAAAACTATGTTGGGTACGATAAAAGAAATCATGAGTACTTTTAAAATAGTTCATCCAAAAAGAACTGCATAAGAAAGGTAGGAGTAATAACATAAAATATAGAAAGAAAATTCTGTTCCTATTGTTTTCTTTGTTAGTTTTTAAGTGATTGAATATCAAAATTATAGATGCCAAAGTTGCCAGCCATAAACCTACTTCTCTAAATAAAGGTAATAAAGCTATAATAGGTAACATCAGTAAGAAGGCTGTTTCTTTATTTTTTTCCAATATATAAATGGCAAAAAGAGAGCTAAACATCAAACCAATAGTACTGTCATTATATACTGACCTTATACCAGTTGTGTAAAGTACAACAATGACCAATAGATAAAAGATTAAAAAGATAGTTTGCCAAAATCTTTTATTAGCCATTAATGGAGCTAGAAAAATTAAATGTAATAAAAAGTGAGCAAATAGTGCATTACCTTCAGAATAACCAGGTAATAATAACATGAAATAGTGATATACAGCACTTCCTCGAGGGTAATGAGCATGAGCTTTAACAATAGAGGAAGGGTGGATATATTGCTGCCCAAAAAAGTTATAGTGTAATAGCTCTTTACTACAAACTCCCCAATGGCTAAAATCATCCCAGGCACTGAAATATGCATTTCTTGTATATAAATAAAATAATAGAATTATTAGAAATAATGCAAGAATTTCACCTAAATGTTGTCTTACTACAGAATCTGCTTTGGATGTTAAAGGTAGTTTTTGCAGAACTTGATAAGACCGTTGATAATTTACTAATACCAGATAGCCAATTAAGCATATAATTCCAATATAGTAAGTAAAATATGTAACATAATATAATACTTCAAGTATGGTGCAAAAATATAAAAATACTATTAATAAAGAAGCTATAGATGGTAAAATAAACGTGAATTTTATTTTTAATAATTTTGAAAATAAGAGTGCATAGCCTATAATAGCCAATATTGGTATTAAAATCATAAAAAAATTTAGCGATTCACTTAAGATATAAGAACGTTAAACAAATTACTTTAGATGGAAATTTAAGTTGTAAAATTCAGCTTGCCAAAAAAATATATATCTAAGTACGAAATGGTAGAAATTCAGTCGGATAATAGCTATTCCAGTTGCTATTATCTATTTCACAGCACAATTATATCATAAAATATCAGTGCAAACAAAGCATTTTGCTAATTAATTAGTATTAACATAGCTTTTTATATTCACTAGTATTATTACACTTTTGTCAATGATAGTTTATGCTAAACTATCATAATGATCCTTTTGACCTAAAATTGTGTTTAAATCTTGTCTAATGTATGAATAAGTTACTTTTTTCATTTGATTATTATATAATAAAATATTGTACAATATTTTGCCATTGATACACAAGATTTTCTCTAATATGTATCGATCAGGGCAATTTAAAAGTTACCGGAAAAACAACCAGAGTCATTGCGAGAAGCCTCTTTGCGGCGATGAAGCAATTGTAAGATGTCATTCTTAGCAACGGCGGGAATCTAAGATACCTGCTTTCGCAGGGATGACAGAACAGGATTGCTTCGTCACTACTAAATGTAGCTCCTCGCTAATAGACGTCTGTGAATTTGGTATAATGTTAGTCGGGTTAGATGTATGACAAGACCGGCATTTCTAATCGCTTTTTTTACAACAATTGTGCGTTATTATGATTATGCTCTTTTTGGTCTATCAGCAACGGTTCTATCCAAGAACTTTTTGCCATTAGGCTCAAATGATAAACAAATATTATTATTTTTTGCTATATTTAGTATAGCTGTAATAGCTCGCCCTATCGGTTCTATCATTTTTGGTTTTATTAGTGATAAATATGGTAGAATTGTATCAGTTAGAATCTCGGTGTTTTTAGCTACTATTTCGACAATTCTTATAGGATTAACTCCTGATTTTGATAAAATTGGCATGATGGCTACAATAATTTTGATATTTTGCCGTATGACCTTTTTAATGAGTTTAGCGGGAGAAAGTGATGCTATAAAGATTTACGTTGTAGAAAAAGTAGGCAAGGCTAGCAAAAATTATGCTAGTGGTATCGTATCGTTTTGCAGTCAGGTTGGGGCATTGCTTGCAGCAACAATTTATCATTTTTCTACAAATTTTGAATCAATTGCTTATTTATGGCGGATAAATTTTATTATTGGTGGAATTTTTGGCTTATTTATCATATTCCTAAGGCACTATTTTTATGAAAGTGAGGAGTTCTTAAAGTCTAAAAAGGATACTAAATCTCCAGATTATAACTTTTTTTATTTAGCAAAGATTATAAAAGATTCATCTAAAAAATTTATTATAGCAATATTAATAAGTGGTTGCATAGGAGGTAGTTACCATTTTCTAATTTACTTTTGGGGAGTATTTGCCGTAAAAAGTGCATTAATTATGAATAGCAGTCAATCTCAAATTATCAATATAGTTTTAATAAGCATTTATGCTATTATGTCGGTGTTATCTGGTTTTTTAGCCGATAGATTTTATCCTAAAAAACAAATTATCATCTCGTTATTATTAAGTTTGTTAGTTATAATTATTGTACAATTTCTATTATATAAAAAAATCTCGGTAATTTACTTCCCGGTAATGCTTATCGGACTTGCTCCATTTTATGTAGTGCCATTACAAATTATTGTCCAATCTATGTTCGCAACTAATATTAGGGCAAGAATGTGTAGTCTATCTCATTCACTTG
Source organism: Rickettsia sp. (assembly GCA_023269695.1). GTDB lineage: Bacteria > Pseudomonadota > Alphaproteobacteria > Rickettsiales > Rickettsiaceae > Tisiphia. The sequence goes on along the minus strand of JAHFPS010000003.1, from coordinate 19,143 downwards.
GCGGTATGGTACTTTCATCCACAACGCCATTTTTTTGTATGTTATTATGGCAATATTTTAATTCAATATACTTAGTGCTAGGATTTTTTATGATATTATTACTAATATTGTTCAGTACAGTAATTTATCTGTATAGTACAAGAGTTATAACAAATTATAGCTAACCCGGTTAGCTATACCAAACTGAAGGAGAGAATTTTGCAAAAAAAACATAATCTAATAAATTATGACTATAGTGCCTATAATACTTTAAGAAGGCTAATAGTTAATCATGTAAAACCCTATCTAAAACAGCTCGGAATAGCAGTATTGTTTATGGTAGTTAATGCCTGGTGTAATGCTTATATTATTGCGTTAGTCCAACCAACAATTGACCAAATATTCTTAATACGTAATCGTCAAATGTTATTATTCTTACCGTTAATGGTGGTAATAACCTATACTATTAAAGGTATTGCTGAATATTATTCAAGTTATTTAATTAAATTTATCGGTCAGAGAATTTTAACTGATTTGCAAATTAAAATGTATGAGCATCTATTATTTGCCGATATTCTCTTTATTCAATCTCAATCATCGGGGCGTTTAATATCGCGTTTTACTAACGATATTTCCATGATGCGTGGTGCTGTATCAAGTTTATTGGTAGGTTGTGCCAAACATTTTTTAACAGTAGTAGGTCTGATCATAGTGATGTTTAAGCTAGAACCTAAGCTATCTTGTATTGTATTTATTGCATTTCCAGCAGCAATTTATCCAATACAACAATTAGGGCGAAAAATTCGCAAAATATCAGGTCAAGCTCAAGAAGAATTAGCCAATTATACTTCAAGGTTAGATGAGACTTTTGGGTCAATTAAAATTGTTAAGTCTTTTTTAGGAGAAAAAATTGAGAGCAATCGAGCTTTACTGATCTCCAGTAATATTTTACGTTTTCTAAAAAAAACTGCAAAATTGGATGCATTGATCTCACCAATTATGGAAATATTAAGTGGTATGACAGTTGGGGGGCTTATTTGGTATGGTGGATTGTTAGTTATAAAAGGAGAAACTACTCCAGGAGCATTTTTTGCTTTCATCTCAGCTTTTATTGCAGCTTATAGACCTTTTAAGAGCTTGGTGTCTTTAAATGTTAACCTACAAGAGGGTATTGCTGCGACAAGAAGAGTATTTAATATTCTAGATACCGAACCTGTTATCAAAGATAGTGTAAATGCTCAAAATATTCAGTTAATTACTCCATCAATAATCTTTGATAATGTTGAGCTAAAATTTAATAATAAAGTATCTTTAAAGAGAATTAATTTAAAATTAATGCAAGGGAAAACTACAGCTATTGTAGGGCGTTCTGGTAGCGGTAAAACTTCATTATCTAATTTACTAGTAAGATTTTATAACCCAACTAGCGGACAAATTTTAATTGATGATTACGATATTAAAGATATAAAGATTGAGTCTTTAAGGCAGCAAATCTCTTTAGTAACGCAAGATACTACATTATTTGACACTAGTGTTGCAGAAAATATTGCTTATGGTAATCCAAATGCCACTCGCAGTGAAATTATTACTGCGGCAAAATATGCTGATGCTGATGAGTTTATTTCACATCTTCCATCCGGATACGATACGATGATTGGTAATCAAGGTTCAACACTTTCAGGTGGGCAACGTCAACGTTTAGCGATAGCCAGAGCTTTTTTGAAGCCAGCAGCAATTTTAGTTTGGGATGAGGCAACAAGTTCGTTAGACCAAAATTCTGAGCGATTAATTTTAAATTCTTTAGTAAATATTCGCAAAGGTAAGACTACCTTAATTATAACCCATCGTTTATCGAGTATTAAGGATGTTGATCACATAGTTGTTATGAAATCTGGTATGATATTTGAACAAGGAACTCATTCACAGCTTATAGAAAATAAAGCAGAATATTATAAATTATATCATAAAGAATTAGAGGAGGGGGATAAGTTATGAGGTTAATATGGAAAAATAAATATACTGCTATGATTTCAAGAGTTGATAGACGATAGAATATAAAAATTATATATTGAGGTTGTGGTTAAGTTGTTTAATATAAAGTTTATAAAAACTGATTTACAAATGTACAAATTTTCTTTCATTGATTTATTTGCTGGGATAGGAGGTTTTAGGATTGCGTTGCAGTCAATAGGTGGAAAGTGTCTTTTTTCATGCGAAATAAATGAACATTGCCAAAAAATGTATCAAGAAAATTTTGGAGAAATTCCAGCTGGAGATATCAAAACAATAGATCCAAATGATATACCGGAGTGTGATGTTTTATGTGCAGGATTTCCTTGTCAACCCTTTAGTATTTCAGGTAAAAAAATGGGATTAAAAGATGAACGTGCAAGTGTAATTGAATCAATATTTAATATCATAAGTCATTTAAAGCCTAAAGTTGTAATGCTAGAGAATGTAAAACATTTATTACATCATAACAATGGTGAGACATTGCAACACATCGTATCAAACCTTAATAAGATAGGCTATAACATTTCTTACAATATACTAAATGCAAAAAATTTTGGAGTTCCGCAAAATAGAGAAAGATTAATTATTATTGCAAGTTTAAACGGTAAGTTTGATTTTTCTAAGCTTCAAAAACAAAAAAGTATAAAAATTCATGATATTTTGGATCAAGAAGGGGATTTTGAATTTCTAAAATCAGATGAATATAAAATTATAGACAATCCAACTAAACAACAAAGTGGTTTAATATTTTGTGGATATAGGAATAAAAAGATAAGAACTACAGGAGTTAGGGAGGGAACTGAGCATTTATCTAGAGTTCACAAACAACCAAACAGAATATATTCAATTGAAGGTACGCACCCAACGTTATCATCGCAAGAAACTTCAGGGCGTTATTGGATATTACTCGATAATGGACGTGTAAGAAAACTAACAATAAATGAGTGTTTTAAAATTATGGGATTTCCTGAGGACTATAAACTAAAATCTCCAATATCTGAGTTATATAAGCAAGTTGGAAATTCTGTATGCATTCCAAAGGTAAGAATTATAGGAGAAGCTATAGTTGAACAATTACTGTGATTTATTGAGTTTATTATGGAATATGGAAAAGAATTAGCTGCTATCTTGGAAAAAGTTTCAGTTGAGTCTGATTTCTTTATAGAAGATAGTATTAAAAGTAGATTGGATATTATATTAGATAATTCAGAGCGTAGTAAGGGAGTGCTAACAGTTCTAATTACAAGTGTGGTATACAAGTATTTTCATCCTTCTCAGGATGTTAGATACCATCAATCAAGTATGCAAAATGGATATTCTGGTAGAAGCTTTGATACAAAATATGTTACTCCATTTTTAAGAAAATATGAATTTCCATCAATGTCTGAAAGTGGTTGGCTAACTCGTTCTCTTGAGCAACCTTATCCATATATATTAGACTACAAGGGAAGAATATCACCAAAAAAAGTCGCCGAAGCCTTTTTATTAATTCTTAATGAATTAGAAGTTAATAAATATTCAGCAGAAGTAACTCTTAAGTATATTTTTAAGCAACTTTTAATTCAAAGGGAAAAGAAACTGGTTAATCTAGTTCGTCCAACGGAGATAACGATTTCTAATGCAATTTATATTCTTGAAAAGCATTTTTCGTATAAATACAAAGATGCTTTTGGAGCAAGTAGGTTGCCAGTATTAGCAATTTATGCAATATATAAATGTTTTATTGATGAGGTTAAAAGATTTAATTCATGTAAATTGGCTCAACTTGAAAGTCATACATCATCTGATCTACAAACTGGTGCTGTAGGGGATATTGAAGTATTTGATAAAAACAATCAAGTTCTTGAAGGTATAGAGGTTAAGTGGAATAGGCTAATCACTAAAGATACCGTGCAAATTGCATTTGACAAATTTCGGATTACTAAAATTCAAAGATATTACATTTTATCAAATTTAAAGTTAACCGCATCAGAATTTGATGCTATTAATGACATAATTCAAAAAATTAAAATCTTACATGGCTGTCAGGTTATCGTTAATGGTATTATTGACACAATAAAATACTATTTACGTTTATTACAAGATACATCAAATTTTGTAGACAAATATGTTTCGTTAGTAGAGGTTGATAGAGCTATTAAATACGAGCATAAAATACGTTGGAATGAAATTTTTAATGAAGTTATGGTAGGGGGGATAATTTTAGGTAAATAAATATATAATCACTCAATACCCAAAATCTTATGGATTTGTATAGAAAGGCGATGACCGTACTTAAGGGCCAAATCAATAGCCAGTTTTTCATTTTGTTTATTTAGCAACGGGTTATTTTGATCCATAGGCTGAATAAATACTGGTATATTATATTTACTTTGCCCTACTTCAGGTATGTTAGAATATTCTGGTATATTTTTAGCTACTAAGAATTTTATGGCATTAATGCGAGATAGTAAATCATCTCGCAATAGGGAATAACCATTTTTTCTAGTCCCATTTTTTGTAACTTTGGGTGAGCAAACTATATGTACTTTATCCGGAAGATTACGGTATAATGTGCCATTAGTTTCAATTTGCACTATATAGTCTAAATTTATTAATTTATGACATAATAATTCTATAGGTTGGCGAAAAGGCTCACCACCAGTTATAACCACTAATTTGATATTAATCGTAAGTTTTTTAACTTCTTCGATGATGCTATTAATAGTCAATATATTAAAATCTTCAAAGTCGGTATCACAAAAATTACAAGCCAGATTGCATCCGCCAAGCCTAATAAAGACAGCAGGCATACCGACAAAAGGTCCTTCACCCTGAATAGTCCTAAAAATACTCTTAATTTCTAAGGTAGTTCCATCATTAAATATTGCTGCCCTTTTGGGATTTTGTCCAAACATAAAATATAGTATAAAAATATTATTAATCTGTTATCACACAGCTAACCTGACTAACATTACACCAAATTCACAGAGCCTAGGAAAGTGATTATAAATGGATTGCTTCGTAGGCTTATGCCTACTCGCAATGACACCAATTTACTAGGAGACTGTCGGAGATGACTAATTAATTATATTTTTTCGCAGCCAAAAAGAGCCAAATATAGAATTACTTTAGTCATTTCTGACAGTCTCCTAGGCTAAATACTAATCGGGTTAGCTATATTCATTGTGGAAGTAATATGCTGACAAACTTGGTTTTAGATAAGTCAACTATAGGCTCGACAAGAACGTTTTCTGAATTTGCTTTGTTTACGTAACCAACTGTTATGCCGTAAGGATAAATATTTCCATAACCAGAGGTTATAACTTTTTCACCTTTTTGCACTAAGTGAGTTTTGGGTAGATATAGTATTTTACTACCCTTGCCATAGCCACTCATGATACCTTTCTCTTTTGACGATGCTGTAGTAATAGGGATTCTAGAATTTACGTCATTAACTAAAATTATTTTAGAGTAATTGTTGCTTACTTGTATTACTCGTCCAACTAATCCTTCACCATTGGTAACTATTTGATCAACTGCCACACCATGTTTTGCCCCGGCTGATAGTAAAGCAGTTTTACTAAAGGAATTTAATGAAACACTTAGTAATTTAGCACTAACATAGCTATATTGCTCTTCTTCTATAACTGATAGTAGTTGTTTCAGTTCTTTATTTTCAGATTGGATTAAATATATATCACTCTGCAAGCTTCTTAGTCTTGCCACCTCTAATTGTAGTTCGATATTTTCTCTTGCTAAGTCTCGTAAATAAATAAAATTTTGGGTTACTAAGTTAATTTGCTTAAATATATTTTCATGAATTAGTAGACTACCAAACATAACCTGTCCAACAACTTCAAGAGAGATAGAAGAGAATCTTTTTGGAGCAGCAATAAATAAGTAAAGCGAAGCTATGATAAAAAATAAAACTAAACCGCGTTTCGCGGTAACAAGTATAAATTTAGATAACCCTAATATTCTACTAGGGTTCTTTATTCTATTTGCCAGTAATGCCATTTGTTAATCTTGTTTAAATAACACATGCTTTAATTTTTGGAAATCTTCCAGTACTTTTCCCGTGCCAAGAGCTACGCATGATAGGGCGTGCTCAGCAACAATTACCGGTAGTTTAGTTGCTTCTTTTAGGACATGGTCTAGGTTCCGAAGTAATGCTCCACCACCAGTCATAACAATTCCCTTATCTACAATATCCGATGAAAGCTCTGGAGGAGTACATTCCAACGCTACTTTTACTGCTTCAACAATCTGGTTGACTGGTTCAATTAGACTATCAGCAATTTGTTTTTCGTTTAGTAGCATTTCTTTAGGGATGCCATGAATTAAATCCCGTCCTTTAATTTCCATTACTCTTGGCTCTAAACTATCGTCTACGTAAGCAGCCCCAATCTGTTTTTTGATTTTCTCTGCTGTAGCTTCACCGATTAGCAAATTATAATGTCTTCTAATGTAAGAAATAATAGACTCATCCATTTTATCTCCACCAACCCGTACTGATCTAGCATACACAATACCACCTAATGATAGGACAGCTACTTCTGTTGTTCCGCCACCTACATCAACAATCATTGAACCAGTTGCCTCTGTTACTGGTAAGCCAGCACCGATTGCTGCTGCCATAGGTTCTTCTATAAGGTAGACATCTCTACCTCCTGCACTCTCTGCTGCTTCTTGGATAGCCCTACGCTCAACTGGTGTAGAACCTGAGGGGACACAAATTATAATCATTGGACCAGCAAATGAACGACGACTATGGACTGTTCTGATAAAATGCTTTATCATTTCTTCAGCCCCCTTAAAGTCGGCTATAACACCATCTTTTAGTGGTCTCTTAGCTTCAATGTCGGTTGGGGTACGTCCTAACATATTTTTTGCTTCATGACCAAATGCGTATGGTTTAAATGCCCCATCCACTTTAATCAATGCCACTACAGAAGGTTCGTTAAGTACGACTCCTTTGCCTTTGACATACACTAAAGTATTAGCCGTACCAAGATCTATCGCCATATCACATGCAAATTTACTGAAAAATTTTGTTAGCATTTTTATTTCTCCAAAATCTAAGTTCTAGGAGACTGTCGGAGATAACTAATTAATAATTCACCTTACGCATAACGCTCATGGCAATTTAAAAATTGCAGAAAAGTACAAGACGTCATTGCGAGACCACGTGAGTGTAGTGGCAATCCACATTCATGATTGCTTCGTCGCCACCAAAGTGGCTCCTCGTAATGACGCCTGGTTGTTTTTCCTATGACTTTTAATACCATGCGTAAGGTGAGTAAATTATATTTAGTTATTTCCGACAGTCTCCTAACCGTCTTATATCAATTTCCAATATTAAATCATTTGAATATATCAAATTCTCTTAGAATGCATAATAACAAAATTGCTAAAAAATAATATACATATATTTGGTAATAAAATAGCTAAAAAAGGTGGAGTCGCATTATATGCAAGTATTTTAAACAAAATCTCTAATAGAGAATAAATAATAAATCCTAGAAATAAACCAATTACTAAGATTTTTTCTTGAGAACTATCACGTTGTCTGAGACTAAAAAAGCAGGCTGCCAAAATTACGGTAGTTGCCATAATTATAGGTTTAAATAATTGTTTATAGAAATAAATCTGATAGTTAGTTATTGGTAAACCAAATTTTACTAATTGCTTAATTGTATCTGGTAAATCCCAAATAGCAATCATCTCAGGGCTTATAAAACTATTTAGTAAGTTACTTATTGACAAATTTGTTGGAACGGTAAAATGCTCATATTTTTTAAAGCTATTAGTATCTGAAAATTTTACAGAAGTTAGTGTAAAGTTATTATCTATTAAAACGCCATATTGTGCATCAATTCTTTTTATAAAATTATTTTCATTATCCAAAAATAATATAATAATCTTATTTAACTTATTATTCACTACATCAATAGATCCAGCCTGAATAATTCTTTTATTGCCTTGGTAATTTTCAAGAAATAGTAGCCCAGACTTTGATATGCTAAGGTTAGTAGATGGCTTTTTAAACAATTTTGCTTTTAAAGATTCATATTTGTGTAAACCGAATGTACCAATAGGGTTACATATAGTTATTAATATTATACCAAGAATGATCGCTGCAAAAAATGGAACAGCAATAACCCGCCAAATATGGATACCATTGCATAAAATGGTTATTAATTCGTTATGTTTAGTTAGTCTTCTTAGAAAGAGTAACATCGCAAAAAAGCTGAGCAGAGAAGCTAATTCATTAACCAAGTAAGGTATTTTATATAACACCAGTTTCCAAAAAGAGAGTGTAGGGATATAGATATCTTTAAATTTCTGTAAAAGATCAAAGATATTTGAAAGAATTAAAACCCCAATAAGCAGAAGCAATATACTGATAAAATAGCCACAATATAGCCTAAACAGGTAAATTGAAAGTATTCTGAAATTAATCATTTTAAAATAAAATGTTCACCTGTTAATTTTTGGTGGGCCCGGCAGGACTTGAACCTGCGACAACACCGTTATGAGCGGTGGGTTCTAACCAACTGAACTACAGGCCCTTTTATAACGTTATTAAGGTTTATATAATTATTAGCTTTCTAAGTCTAGTAAAATTTTTTCATACTGGCAAAAGTTTTAGTTTAGGACAATACAGATTACAATTGCTTCGTCGGCTCACGCCTCCTCGCAATGACAAAAGAGTTATCTAGAATCTTAACAAGTTAGCTATAATTGGTACAGAATATGGGATTTTCATTGACAGTGATACCTTTAGTATGACATACTGTTATACTATGTCTATTAGGTTAATGTTATTTCTATATTTATTTTGTCTTTTTCCTTTATATTCATATGCCAATATGGATGCGGAAATTGCTGAATCACATAAATGCTCAAGGATGTTTCCTTACTTTGAAAAAACACACCAAATTCCTCCTGATACCCTACACTCAATAGCTTTAAAAGAATCTGGTAAGAAACATACTGAATACAAAATTAGGGTTGTTTGGCCCTGGACTGTCAATGTTGAAGGTAAAGGATATCATTTTAATACTAAAAGAGAAGCGATATTTTTTGTAAAAAAACAGATTATTCAAGGCAAAGAAAATATTGATGTAGGGTGCATGCAAATTAACCTAAAACACCATTTAGACGCTTTTAGCTCCTTAAATCAAGCTTTTGATCCTGAGCAAAACGTTGCTTATGGTGCTAAGTTTCTAAAGGAGAAATATGACCAGTTAGGTAGTTGGCACAAAGCCATCGCTTATTACCATTCAGCTACCCATGAGCTTGGCTCTAGATATAAGCAAGATGTTATCAAGATTGCTAACAATATGGACTTGTATAAAAATTCTGTTAATATGTATAGAAGAGGGGGTGACTATAATAATACATCTACTCTGCCAACAAACAACAGACTATTAACGAATCCAGCAAATAAAGGTAGCACTTCATTTGCAAGTAATATTAGGAAATATAAGAGTGGTATTATGGTGGCATTGCCAAAAGCTAGCTAGTTTAAAATTTTAGGTAACAATTATATTTGATCGTGATAAGTTAAAATCTAACCGTGACAAAATGATACATAATATTGCTGACTGTTCATTTTTTCAACATGCAGCAGAAGATATTATTGAACGGCTGAATATTATTGATAAAAATTTTCCCCATATTCTAGATTTAGGATGCCGTACTGGTCAACTAACAAAACTATTAGTGCAGAACTATAACTATGCTATAATTGTAGCGGCTAATGCATCTAATACTATGTTACAATCTTTTGAGCATAATCCAAAATTACTAATTGATGAAGAAAATTTACCTCTTGAAACAGCTAGTTTTGATCTAATAACTTTTTCTCTAGGACTACATTGGATCAATGATGTACAAAATTTTCTATTACAAATAAAACGTATTTTAAAACCAAATGGTCTATTTATTGCTAATTTTATCGGTGATAACAGCCTAAAGGAACTACGAATGAGATTTATCGAAGCTGAAATAGCAACAAATCGCCCTCACTTCCAACATGTTTCTCCTTTTATACATTTTGATCACGTAACCCCTTTGTTGCAACAAGCAGGGTTCACAGAAGTTATCGTTGATTATGAAAATATTCAGCTGAGCTATAAAAGCCCTTTAGATTTTATTAGAGAATTAAAGAATATTGGAGAATCTGGGGCATTACTTCAAAACCCTCACAACCTAATATCGAAGCAAATGCTTTCTATTTTAAGTAATGCTACGTCCACTTTTACCGAACAAATTAATATAATTAGTTTCATTGCCTCTCCGACTAAGAATAATATAAAAATATCCTAGGTTTCTTATCAAGTGTTATCTAGTAGACCTCTTTCAAAACTCTACTTCTGTTGGTGATTTGTACGTCGATCCGGTACTCTAATCCTCACGTACATTAGAGTACACTGCGGTTCGAGGTGAAGTGTCTCCTTCAAATCCCTCAACACAAGTGAGTTTCGAAGGAGGTCTATTGTAGTTTTGTCAGCCTATGCAGGAATCTATAATATCTCAGAGCTTTTTAGACACAGGAACTATCTAGGAGACTGTCGGAAATGACTAAAGTAATTCTATATTTGGCTCTTTTTGGCTGCGAATAAACATGATCTTCTTGAAATAGGTACACTATTCCTGCAAAAATCCTATTTATTCTCGCCGAAAAATAGCTCAAAATATAATTAATTAGTCATCTCCGACAGTCTCCTAGAACATTAACGGGTTAGCTATATAATCGACTTCGAATTATTGACCTTTAATTTTAATTCATCAAGGTTAAATCTTATACTGATAATGGCTCCACCTTCTAACTTGTTTGCTAACTCTAATGTTGCACAATGATCTTGTGCTATTTTTTTAATAATAGCTAGCCCTAAACCAGTTCCCTTAGATCTAGTTGTTATATAAGCTTCTGTAGCCCTATCAATTAAATTTGCTTGGAAACCTACCCCATTGTCATCTACTGTAATAGTAATCTGATGGTTAGATTTAGTTATAGAAACAGTAATAACACCTTGTTGCAACTTAGTAAGTCCTATAGATTCTTCGGCATTCTTTAATAAATTAATCATAATTTGATTAATTTGGGTTGTGTCACAGATAAAATCTATATACGAATCATTTGTGATAAACTTATATAATATTTTGTCATTAATTAATTTTCGTGATTCAACCATATTTTTTATAAGAATTACTAGATCACAATCCATAAATACTGGGGCGGGTAATCTTGCAAAATTAACAAATTCAGAGACAATCTTCCTAATATCATCAGTATGACGTACAATTATCTGTATGTATTTGTTAAACTCTGCTTTATCTTCAACTTGATGACTGAATTTTCTAAATAATCTTTCGGAAGCAAGGTGAATGGGTGTCAAAGGGTTCTTAATCTCATGAGCTACTTTTCTTGCAACATCAGACCAAGCAAGTGCACGCTGAGCTATAACTAAATCTCTTTGTTGACGATCAATTTGTTTAATCATCCTATTAAAAGCTGAGGATAAAACACTTATTTCATCTTTATTAATAACGTCTTCTGGCACTTGGATAGTTAAGTCACCGTTTTTAACTTTTTCAGCAGCAATCACTAATTTCCGAATAGGAGTTACTATTTTTATAGCAAAGATCATCCCCCAACTTATTGCAGCTAACAGCAGTAATAAAGCAATAAAAATAAATACTATAGAAAATTTGATCTGCATGCTGGATATATGTTTTTTAAGACGATAATATTCTGCAGCTGCTCCATTAGTTTTATCAATATGATCGATAATTTTAGTATCAATCAATCTACCTACCAACAAATATATATCATTCGGATCCTTAAGCTTTATAAGCATCCGTATTTTTGTTGGATCAGATTTTATCTCAACAATTTCTCCTATCTCGGCTCTTTTCATTAAATGAGCTGGAATAGTAGCAAATGAAATTGCGAAACTTAAGAATGTGTTAGCAATAACAGTATTAGTTGGTCTATGTAACACTATGGCTTCATCAAGTGAACGAATCTCAGCCTCATCATTTAGTGCTGCATTAAATAAAATGGGGTTATGTATTAAGTCATAATACATCTCACTTAAATCATCAGCAACAGATAGCACCGTTTCTCGCAACTGTAGTTTATGTTCATCGATATAAGATTCTGCTACCATTATTGACTGATCAAGCACGGCAGAAATCTTTTTATCAAACCACGACTGAATACCAAAGTTAAAAAAATATGCCGAGAATACCGAAACAATAATCGTTGGGATGGTAGCAACCAAACTAAAGGCAATAATGATACGATTGTGCAACTTTGAAGACTTCTCGCTTTCTCCTTCGTCAACAAAAGCCCGTATATCAAGAAAAGCTTGTATAAATTTACGAGCTAATAAAATACCTAAAAATAATAATATAGTAAGATCTACCAATATGAGTCCAATAACTCTACTTGGGTCTGGACCAAGAGACTTTGGCTCAATTGAAATCACATAATAAGTTGAGCAAGCCAATATGACGGCTACAACTATTAGAACAAATACTAATTTACCGCTATCACAATATTTTTTAAGATCTCGATAAAAGTGATGCAACATTTTCAACCTAAGCAAACTCTAGTAATACTTGACCACTAACCACATGATCCTTTTCATTAACTAGTATTTTAGCAATTTTTCCATTACGCTCAGCAATAAGTATATTTTCCATTTTCATAGCAGTTAAAACCATAATCTCTTGACCAACAATTACCTCACTACCTTCTTGAACCCTAATTGCAATAATTTGCCCTGCAAGCGGAGCTTGCAATTCTGTTTGCTCTTCTTGAATAGCTTTTGTAATCATCAACGCTTCTAGTTCAGACATTCTTGGAGAACGGACATAAGCTTTAACAGTAATGCCTGAGTGTGATAACATATAACCTGTTAAGATGTTATCAATTTTTACATTAGCTTTTCTACCATTCACAATACAGGAAAAAAGTCTACTACCTAAGTTCCAGTTACTACGTATGTAGATTCTATCATTTTCTTGTCTTATATTATAACCATAATCTACTGATGTAATTAACACTGGAAACAGCTTATCATCAATTGACACAACCCATCTAGTACCAATTTTATGAGTTTGATCGATTATTTGACCAGAAATTAATGAGGCACGTTTCTGCTCGGTAATATAAACAAAAATGGCTGTAGCGAGAAATATTTTATTAATCTCAGAAGTTAAACTTGCTCCAGAAAATCCATCTGGATATTCTTCTTCTATGAACGCAGTATTTATATCACCTGCTATAAAACGAGGATGTGATATTACCGCTTCTAAAAAACTAATATTATGAGAAATTCCTTGTATTATGTAAGAACTTAAAGCAGAACGCATAACTTCAATAGCTTGCCCTCTAGTCTCTCCATAAGTACAAAGTTTTGCAATCATTGAATCATAAAACATACTGACTTCTCCTCCAAGCCCTAAACCAGTATCCACACGGATATTAGCATTTTTTGGGGGTTCTGAATATTCAGTAATTCTGCCGCTAGATGGCAAAAATCCACGTGTTGGATTTTCTGCACAAATTCTAGATTCAAATGCATGACCCTTTAACTTTATATCTTCTTGAGAAAATGATAACTTTTCACCAGCAGCAATCTTTATCATCTCTTCTACTATATCAATACCAGTTATCAGTTCAGTCACTGGGTGTTCAACTTGCAGCCTAGTATTCATCTCAAGAAAATAAAAATTCTTATCTAAATCAACTATAAATTCAACTGTCCCGGCGGAGTAATAACCTACTTTACTAGATAAAGCTAAGGTCTCTTTATACATTCTTTGCCGTATTTCCTCGGTAATAAAGGAGCTTGGGGCTTCCTCAATCACTTTTTGATGATAACGCTGAATTGAACATTCTCGCTCACCGAGACAAACACTATTACCATACTGATCAGCTAATAATTGTACTTCAATATGCCTTGGAGATTTAATTAATTTCTCAATGAATAATCTACCATCACTGAAATTATTTACTGCCTCAAGCTTAGCTGAATCAAAGGCATTAGCCATTTCCTCAGAGTTCTTCACCACTCTCATTCCGCGTCCACCGCCGCCAGCTGTTGCCTTAACTATAACAGGGAAACCTATTCCTTCTGCAATTTCTATGGCCTGATTTATATTGCTGATAGTACCCATATAGCCAGGAACTGTGCTAACTCCTGCTTCCAAAGCGATTTTCTTTGCTTCAATTTTATCGCCCATTTTCTTAATGGCAGAAGCATTTGGACCTATTAAGGTCACTCCTTCCCTTTTTAAAATATTTGCGAAATTTGAATTTTCCGATAGAAACCCATATCCTGGATGCACCGCCCCAGCACCACTCGCTCTAATAGCATTTATAATATTTTTAATTGACAAATAACTTTCAGTAGCAGGGGAATTGCCGATATAATAAGCTTCATCAGCATATTGTACATGCATTGAATGTGTATCGGTTTCAGAATATACTGCAACTGATGTAATACCCATCTTTTTTAGAGTTCGCATTATTCTCAAAGCTATTTCACCACGATTGGCGATTAGAATTTTATCAAATAACGGTTTAGTCATAAAATCTCGTACTTAAATATAATATTAGGCATTATACCAGATGTTCTGCTCCCCACTAATAGATAATTAAAAATAATTTCACTAATTTTTGTATACTCAAATGATTTGAAGGATTATTTTTTGAAAATATCAGGGACTCGCATACTCACGTACCTTACTTTTACCCACATATTTTAAAACCATTATCTTAATACGTCATTGCGAGGAGGCGTGAGCCGACGAAGCAATCCATTTCTGGTCGCTTTTTTGGATTGCTTCGTCGACCTACGGTCTTCTCGCAATGACGTTGACCACATACAACTTTTAAAGTGTACTATCTAAAACCGCTTCCTTTTCTAACTTTCGACAGCTGTGACTAAAGTAGCTCCTCGCAATGACGGTTGAGTCATAAAACGGCTTGTCACTAATAGACAGTTAAGATACACCTCGCTAATTTTTGTGTATATATCTCCTTCATAGCGTCTAAAGTGGTAAGTTGTCATGTTTCTTCCATGGTAACTGTACTTTCTTGTTTTGAAGAAAGTTTAGTGCTTTACATATACGCCATCTAGTATTTTGAGGCTTGATAATATCATCTAGATACCCTCTAGATGCTGCAACGAAAGGAGAAGTAACAGTATCTTTATACTCCTGAATCTTCTGTTTTTTTGCTTCTGGGTCTTTACATTCTTCTTTAAATATTATTTCAGCAGCTCCTTCAGCTCCAAGTACCGCAATTTCTGAATTGAACCACGCGTAATTCACGTCACCACGAAGGTGCTTTGAATTCATTACTATATAAGCTCCACCATAAGCTTTCCTAGTAATTATGGTAATTTTTGGTACAGTTGCTTCAGCGTATGCATATAATAATTTTGCTCCATGTTTAATAATTCCGCTATGCTCTTGAGCAACACCAGGTAAAAAGCCTGGCACGTCAACTAAAGTCACTATCGGAATATTAAATGCATCACAAAAACGTACAAATCTTGCTGCCTTTCTTGATGCGTTAATATCCAAACAGCCAGCTAAATGTAATGGTTGATTTGCAACAAATCCTGTAGATCTTCCTTCCATATAACCAAAACCGATTATAACGTTTCTAGCAAAATCTGGTTGCAACTCAAAAAATTCTCCTTCATCCACAATACGTTCAATTAATTCTTTCATATCGTAAGCTTTGTTTGGAATGCTTGGGACTAAGGTGTTTAGAGACATATCAACTCGATCAGCTGGATCTTCGGTGTGACGATATGATAGTGGACTACGATTTGATAGAGGTAAAAAATTAAAAAATCTTCTAGTTTCTAGAAGTGCTTCTATATCATTTTTAAAAGCAAAGTCAGCAACACCACTCTTGGTAGTATGCATCTTTGCACCACCAAGCTGTTCTTGGCTTACTTCTTCGCCTGTAACAGTTTTAACTACCTCTGGTCCTGTTACAAACATATAAGAAGTATTTTTAACCATGAATATGAAATCTGTTAAGGCAGGAGAATAAACAGCTCCTCCAGCACAAGGTCCCATAATTAAGGTAATTTGTGGAATAATACCGGAAGCAATTACATTGCGTTGGAATAATTCACCATAACCACCAAGAGCATCAACTCCTTCCTGGATTCTTGCTCCTCCCGAATCATTTATACCAATGACTGGTGCTCCTACTGCCAAAGCAGAATCGAGTATAGAGCATATTTTTTGAGCATGATACTCACCAAGGGAACCACCAAATACCGTAAAATCTTGGCTATACACAAAAACTAACCTACCATTTATGGTGCCATGTCCAGTTATTACAGCATCCCCTAGGAATTTTTTTCCTTCCATTCCAAAATTACTACATCTATGTTCAACGAACATTCCTGTTTCTTCAAAACTCTCAGGATCTAGCAATACTTCTATTCTTTCTCTGGCAGTGAGTTTACCTTTCTTATGTTGCAAGGCAATTCTTTCTTCTCCTCCCCCTTGACGGGCATTATTACGCTTTTCATCAAGTGAATCAGAAGAATTTGCAATATGTTGATTCATATATGGCTATTATAGTTCATTATAATCATAACTCATAGTATAATAACAAAATGACGAAAAGATAGTAGAAATTTATTTGAATAGTTTTGCGGGGCAGTTTAAAAGTCACAACTAATGATATAAAATACTAGGTTATAGAAACGAACAGCCGTCATCGCGAGCCACGAAGTGGCGTGGCGATCCAAATAAACAGCTTGTTGTTTTATTTTTGTCATCGTAATTTCTGGATTGTCGCGTCGCAGCGAAGCGGCTCCTCGCAATGACGGTTATTCACCTAAGTAAAATCGGTTTTTTCTGCTATTAATTGCGACCTTTAAACTGCCCTGATAGTTTTAGAATTAGTGTAGCACTTGAAAATTTTATAAGAGGGGTTATAATAAAGGAAAAATCAAAAAATACATTATTTACAGGTAAAAACAAAGGTGAAAGTAATTAAGATAGCCCCCTCGTTACTATCAGCAGATTTTGCTAATTTACAACAAGAAATCAGTTTTTTGGAAAAGGCTGGTGCTGACATGATTCATATAGACGTTATGGACGGACATTTTGTACCTAATTTAACATTTGGACCGCCTATAATAAAAGCCTTAAGGTCTTGTACTGCATTACCATTTGATGTACATCTAATGATTAACAACCCAGAATATTCAATTAAAGAGTATGCTAGTAGTGGGGCAGATATTATCACTATCCATCCTGAAACAACTATCCATCTTGACAGAACTTTAGACATTATTCAAAATTTAGGAGTAAAAGTGGGAGTGGCACTACTTCCTGTTACCAACCCAAATGCTATAGATTATATTATTGATAAAGTGGATTTGATTCTAATAATGACTGTAAATCCTGGGTTTTCTGGTCAAAAATTTATAGAAAATCAGTTAGAAAAAATCAAAATTATTTCAGAAAAAATTAAAAACTCCAACAAAAATATATTGCTTTCTGTAGATGGAGGAATAAATGATGTTACCGGTAAGAATTGTATTAAAGCAGGAGCTGACCTTTTAGTATCAGGTAACTTTATTTTTCAATCAAAAAATTATCAAAAACAAATAAATTTACTAAAGCTTTAATCTCATGTATTTGGAAAATTATCTTTTGCTTTTTTTATATTGAAAATGAAATTTAACTCTTAATTGGTATTATATGTTTATCATTTAATAATGAAACAAGGTCACCATTTTCATACATTTCACGTACTATATCACAGCCACCTATAAATTCTCCTTTTATATAAAGTTGTGGTATGGTAGGCCAATCACTGAAAGATTTGATATCCTCACGTAAGCTAAGACTGGCCAAAACATTAATATCACAAAATTCTATACCAAGTTTTTTTAAGATAGAAACAACCGTAGCAGAAAAATTACATTGAGGAAAATTGCTAGTGCCTTTCATAAACAACACAACATCATTATTAGCAATTTCATTTCTTATAAAATCAAAATTTTTATTCTCTAACATCCCCAAACCTGATACAAATTATAACTTCTTTTTACTCTTAAATGTTATATTATGCAAGCTCAAATAGTAGATAAAATCTTTGAAATTTTAAGCCAGAATAATACTACTCCCCGAACAGAACTAGAATATGTTAATAATTTCACTCTATTAATAGCTGTGGTATTATCTGCACAAGCAACTGATATTTCAGTTAATAAAGCAACAAGATTGTTGTTTGAAGAATATGATACACCGGAAAAAATATTAGAACTCGGGGAAGAAGGATTAAAAAATTATATAAGATCAATAGGTTTATTTATAACCAAAGCAAAAAATATTGTTGCACTTTCTCGTATTTTGATAGATAAGTATGATAGCAAGGTGCCAAATAATTTTGACGAGTTAATTAAATTACCAGGCGTTGGCAGAAAAACTGCTAATGTAGTATTAAATTGCCTGTTTGGTAAGCTAACTATAGCAGTTGATACGCATGTATTCAGAGTCTCTAAAAGATTGGGGCTGGCAAGTAGTAATACTCCCGAAAAAGTGGAATTTGAATTAGTTAAAATCATTGATACAAAATGGTTACAACACGCTCATCACTGGTTGATATTACTTGGTAGGTATATCTGCAAAGCACGAGCACCAAATTGTCCTGCTTGCCCAGTTAAAGAGTATTGTGAATATTATGCTAACAATTTTCTGAAGTAGCAAATTATTAATTTTAGTAATCAGGTGTAGGATCGTTCCAAACCTGATTGTTTAGGTAGCTAACTGAATTTTAGATAATTTAGTTATTTTGAATTTGTGTAGTAGTTATGGAGAGGTGGCCGAGTGGTTTAAGGCGCTCGCCTGGAAAGCGTGTTCACGGTAACGTGTCAGGGGTTCGAATCCCCTTCTCTCCGCCATTCGGTACAAGTCGTCGTTTTTTCAAAAATATCGAACGGGAAACGTAGAGAGGTCTCAAGTTTTTTGCCATTCAGTTTCAGGTTCTGAAATACGAAATTTAT
Source organism: Rickettsia sp. (assembly GCA_023269695.1). Lineage (GTDB taxonomy): Bacteria > Pseudomonadota > Alphaproteobacteria > Rickettsiales > Rickettsiaceae > Tisiphia. Next base: position 97 of record JAHFPS010000003.1, on the reverse strand, counting down.
CATTTTGCGTTTTTCGAGGGTTTCAGAACCTTTGAAGGTTTCATACGCCTCAGAAGCTAGAGTTATTAGCATTGTAGCGGTATCAGTAAATTTATCG
>JAHFPS010000096.1 GCA_023269695.1 Rickettsia sp. | reverse complement strand
TCAGTAATGATATGCCTCTTTCTGCCTTTGATTTTCTTAGCTCCATCATAACCTTTAGCCCCCCTTTTTCTGTTGTCTTTACAGACTGACTATCTATTATACAAGCACTAGGATCATCATTTCGACCTAATTTCCGTCTAACATCTTTGGTAAGCTCATGGTTCATATGTTCAAATACACCTTGTTTTTTCCATCTTCTAAATTGCTCATATACTGTCTTCCAAATTGGAATAGGCATAGTCCATTTTTTGGTCATATAGTCAATTGTCAAATATAAACTTTTAAAAACAGCATTATCATTAGGAAAAACCCGCTTATTATTTGTTACTTTACGCAATTGACTGTTGACAGATTCAACTGAATTAGTGGTATAAATTACCTTTCTAATTGCCTCTGGATATCCTAGAAAAATCATTAAATTATACCATGATTTGGCAATTTGTGGATATTGTTTATTCCATTTTACTTCAAAAGATACTAAAGCTAAATGGGCTTCTTCTTCCGTTACTGCAGTATATATCGGCTTTAAATCGCTAGCCACCTGCTTCCTATCTTTATATGATACATATTTTAAACTATTTCTAATCTGATGTACAATACATAATTGATGTTCTGTTTTTGGATAAACTGCTTCTATCGCCTCAGACATACCAGTAAGATTATCACTACAAGCAATCAGTATATCTTTCAGCCCTCTATTCTTCATCTCCGTAAAATTACCAAGCCAAAATTTTGCTCCTTCATTCTCACTGATCCATAATCCCAATATATCTTTTCTACCAGATAAATCAATCCCTAATGCAACATATATTGCCTTGTTGATTATCCTTTTATCTTGCCTAACTTTTACTACTAAACAATCAAAAAATACTATCGGATATATCTCTTCTAATGGTCTGCTCTGCCAAGCTTTTACATCATCCATTACATCATCAGTGATCTGACTGATTAAGCTCTCACTTATTTCAACACTATACAACTCTTGTAATTGAATCTTAATATCAGATACACTCATACCTTTAGCGTATAAGGATAGCACTTTGTCATCAAAACCATCAAAACGTTTTTGCCTTTTCGGTAGTATTGCTGGTTCAAAGGTACTATGCCTATCTCTTGGTATTTCTATCTCAACAGCTCCATGTTCGGAGATCAGTTTTTTGCTAGTTATACCATTACGAGCATTATCATTATCTGCACGACTATATTTATCATAGCCTAGATGATTATTCAATTCTGACTGCAGTGCCTTCTCTATTAAGCGTTTGGTCAATTCTTTTAATAAACCTCCTTCTTTCAGTATTGTGCTTACATCTGTATCATTATCTATTAATAAATCTACGGCTTGCTTTATTGATTCATTTGTTTTTTTATTCATGTAATTTCCTTTTTTATTATATTTTTATATATAACCTATTTCGAAATTTACACAGTTTTTTGGACAGTACCCACAACAATGCCGATGATAAATTTTCAGAGTGTTTAATCAACTTAGTAGAATTGGCTTCCGGAGCGGCAGAAGCCTTTAAAGGTTCGACTGTCGAAGGAAAACGTAAATTAATAAATTTTGTATTTGCGAACCTGGGATTGAAAGACGGAAAGCTAGACTTTAAGCTACGTCCACCGTTTGACATGTTCGTAAAATGTACCAAAATCGAAGAATGGTGCACCCGGAGGGAGTCGAACCCCCAACCTTATGATCCGTAGTCATATACTCTATCCAATTGAGCTACGGGTGCCTTATATCTGCCTTGTACTGGATTCAGGATAGCATTGCGTGCTTATTTTTATAAAACACCCTAAAAGAAAGTGGTAAAATCTTTAGAAAGAACACAATATATCCTCAATCTCCTGTTATGTCAATATCATATAATATAGAGTCTTGGTTTAAGGCTAGCATTTGCATGCTGATATTGATATTAGAAGTATTGAGGGTAAAGGTACAACCTTTGTGTTTAACATACCGGTTAAATTGCCAATGAATTATAAATAATTTTATAGTTAAATTTCTAAAAGATACTTAAGCAGAAGCCTCTATACGTTAGGAAATTATAGAGGCTATCATCAGTCTTTTAACAAAAGTAGCCTCAGGTTACTATAATGGTTCAAAAGATAATTGCTGATGCTGTTAGCTTATTTATGGTACACTTTACTTAAATCAAATATTTATAGTAATTATCAAATATAGATAGAATAACATGACCTTTAAACTTTCTGATATTAATCAACAGTTAAAGATATTAGTACCATTCAAGGTAACAATAAGCTGCCTAGAATGCTAGTAGGCACGGATGAATTCTACGACTTGGTAGTTAATAGTGATGTCTTTGTTGATAAAAGCTTAATGGTCAAAGAATTATTAGAAGATAGTGGTAAAGTTATACTCATCACCAGCCTAAACATTGGTACTACGGTACCACGTAACAAAATATAAGAAACTGGCTCTGTACCACACTTCAATGTAGTATCACTTTTAACAGTAATCATTAAGTAGCAGCTGTATTATTTGCT
>JAHFPS010000027.1 GCA_023269695.1 Rickettsia sp. | reverse complement strand
GTGTTATATTCCATTTTGGCTCTCCCTATTGTTGTTTTAATCATTAAATATTAAATCTAGAAGAATAACAACTGCTATTCATTCTGTATATAGGGTAGATCCATACCATTACCTTACGCATGGCATTTAAAAGTCATAGAGAAAACAGCCTGGCGTCATTGCGAGGAGCCATTTTGTGGCAACGAAGCAATCCCAAGAGCATGGATTGCCACTACACTCATGTGGTCTCGCAATGACGTCTTGTACTTTTCTGCAATTTTTAAATTGTCATGGAGGTTATGCGTAAGGTGAGTGTATAACCGCATTTTAGATAAATTGTTATCCAGAATTTGTGCTAACGAGGAGTTATGCAGAATCAACCAAAAACTATGTTACCGATCCATCAAAACCAATTTGATGCAACATTTGAACAGATTAATAATCTTCTGAATAATGATGAGGTTGGTAAAGCTGTGGAGATTATGACTAATCTCCATTATGCAGATCTTGCAGATTTCTTAGATAATGTAAATCAGAGAACATATAAAATAATTCTGCCCTTATTACAGGATACACTAAAACCTGAAACTTTAGTGCAGCTTAGTGTAAGTAGAAAACCATTGATAATCCAAAATTTAGGTATAGAGAAAACTGTACATTTAATTAATCAACTTGCTATAGAAGATGCTGTTGAAGTTATAGAAGATCTTGATGATATAACAAAGGAAATGATCTTAGATAATCTCAAAGTAGAAAAGAGACAACAAATTATCGAAGGGTGTACTTACCCTGAAGATACTGTTGGTAGAGTAATTGAAAGACATTTTGTATCATTTCAGGAAGATTGGACAGTAGCCAGAGCTATAGATTTTATTAGACACCAACATATAGCCCAAGATTTCCATGCTGCTATTGTAACAGATAGTAAATATCGACCTATAGGTAGTATACTCCTAAGCACTTTACTTAAGCATAAAGGGGATGAATTAGTAAAAGATTTGATGAATCCTGAATTTAAAATTACCGATCTCTTTACTAACTTAAGTGAGTTAAGTTTTATTTTTAAACAATATGCTTTAACAATTGTACCAGTGGTCAATAAAAGTGGTAAATTAATAGGTACCATTTCAATAGACAATATGCTTTACATCATCGAAGAACAAACAGAAAAAGATATAATGTCACTTGGGGGCGTTCATACCCAAGATACATTTTTCAATCTATTCTATACTGTAAAACATAGATTTCCTTGGTTATTTGTTAATTTAATTACCGCCTGTATGACATCGATAATTATTAATCAGTTCAGTGTGACCATTGCCAAATTTATAACATTGGCAGCTATCACGCCTATTGTTGGTTCTATGGGAGGAAATGCTGGCACTCAAGCCATGACGGTGACAGTTAGAGCCCTTGCAAACAAGGATATTCATCATAGTAATGTGTTGAAAGTAATCCTTAAGGAAGTAGTTGTCTGCGGATTTAACGGTTCTATATTGGCATTAGTTGGGGCATTGTTAATCTTAGTAATGCTTTCTGATCCACAGATTAGCTTAATTTTTTCTATCGCCGTTATTCTAACTTTCTTAATTGCCGGTCTTTTTGGCTCGGCAATACCGATTACTCTACATTATGTAAATATTGATCCTGCAACTGGTTCAGGTGTATTCCTAACTACCATAACTGACTCATTTGCATACTTTACATTCCTAACTTTAGCTTATATCTTTTTGGTATAAAATCGCCTTGTTCTTAAAACTCTATATTCGACTTTTCTACGAAGATACTAGGTTCTTATAACTACTTATAACACATTCCCAAGTATAAGAACCTAGATAGAAGTCATTATTTAAATAGTCCTTTTAACCCCTTTTCAATGGTAGATTTTACTTTGTTGACAGGATTTTTATTAACAGAAGATTCTTCATATTGCACGTTTTGTACTCCTACTTCTTCAGGTTGTTTACTTTTCTTACCACCAATAATATCTTTTAGTATGTCCTTAGGCTTTTTACCTTTCGTAACGTTGTCAACCACGCTATTTACGACATTATTCATAAGATGTTGCTGTAGTGCTTTAGTATCAAGTTTATGCTGTGGGTTATTCAGATTGCCATAAAGACGAACTTTCAATGGTGGTATTGATTTTATATTTACATTAATAACACCATCAATATCAAGTGTATATTTAGGCAGGTTAACATTTCCAGTAACTGTTACCTCTGACGAGGCAGCAGCTAATTTACCGTCTGTTATGTTAACTATACCTTCTGTTATTTCACTATCTACCGCAAGCTTTTGGAACTTCGTTTCACCACTTGCCAAGGAAGTATCTAACATTTTTAAAATAGTTGCCAGGTTTTTAATATTTCTAAGGCTATCTAATAGTTTTTGTAGATCAAATCCGCTAACTATACCGTCAGATGCTGTTAATGTTGCTTTACCGGATAAATTACCTACATATTGAGATTGGCTTTGACCTTTTGTTTTGAGATCTGTCACAAAATTAACAGTCCCTTGCGTAACTTTAATTTTACTGCCCTGTGATTGTGAAACTATATTTTTTAACTTAGCATCTTTAAGGGTAGCTTTAAAGCTAATAGGTTGATTAACTTGCGAAGAAACTTGTCCAGTAGCGATTAAAGTTCCCCCAAATAAATTACCATTTAAAGATTTAATATCCAGCACACCACCTGCAAGTAACATAGTAGTTTTGACATTATCAAAAATCAACTCTCCTTTAATAATTTTCTGTATAGTTAAAGTTAAGTCTCCATCAAACTTATTTAAAAATGATAAATCTATAGTATCTTTAGACCAAGGCACAGAATTATTTGCACTTTGTACAGAATTAGTAGATATGCTACTAGATGGTACATCAGTGAAATCATCTAAATTTAAGGAAGCTATTGTTATATCTGATAAAATTTTTGGTTTAGCAGACGCTAAATTAACACTTACTGCCCCACTGAAATTTATAGGCTTCTTTTTTAACTCAAGAGTAAAGTTATTTATATTAGTTTTAAGAAATTTTTGCTGTTTAACAGTTTCACCCTTTAGCCAAATATCTCCAAGATTAATCGGTAGAGTCTTACCAAATAAGCTAGCAATGGTTGGTATCTCACTAATTTTTACATTATAAGAAACCGCTAGCTCTTTATCCCAATTCTTAAGCCCTACATTGCCTGTTAAATTAGCTTTATCTACAGTTAAATTAATACCATTTAGAGATAAATTTTGATCTAAATAGGCAAAGCTTGTTGCCAGAAAGAATGTCTTATCCAATAATTTAATGCTTAAATCTACCTTATTATCTTCAAAGTAAAAATTAGCATTACCCTTAGCTAATATCTTACCTGCGGTAAAATCAATATCACTAATTTTTAATAATTTTTTATCACTATTAACGTTAAAAGCGAGTCTATGATCTAAATCGTGTAGGATAGGCATGTCAGGAAAAATACTCTGTAGGTTCTTACCAGTTCCTTCCAGTTTGAGCTGCCCAGCAAAAGTCATATTGTCGTAAGCAAAGTTACCTGAGAAATTAACTTTTTCTTGTAGAGCGTTTAAATCTACTGTTAAAGTTATGATACCTTGCTTGTCTTGTATATTACCCTTAATATCATAATTCTTGCCGGAAGAATAGAACTGACAAGCTAAATCAGATGGACCATGAAGTTCTTTGATCTCTAATCTATCAATATCTATTGTTGTTGGGGTAACATTATTAGCCTTAGCCTTATTAGCAAAATCAACATAATTTAACTTAGCATCAACAATTTTAATTAAGTTGATATATAAAGAAAATGGTGACTTGCTATCATTCATTTCATCCGTTGAAGTTTTACTAACATTGGCTGGTATTTTGGCAAATTCCCAAGAAGCTAAACCATTTTCCATCCGTTCTAAATTCACTACTGGTTTGTTAATTTCAATCTTTGAAATGTCTATATTTCCTTTAAATAAGGATAATATAGAAATAGAAGCACTCACTTCCTTAACTTCCAATAAAGAAGGGTAATGAGCATTAGCTAGAGAAGCAAGAACTACATCTTTAACGGTAATAGTGGGAGTGGGCAACAAATAGATGGTGATATCTCCATTGATTTGTAGTTCTCGACCAGTTATTTCTTTGACTTTATCAGTTACTAGTCCTTTATATGATTCTAAAGAAATAAATAAAGGGGTTATCAGCAATATAGCAATTATTAAAATAAATAACGTTACTGAATATTTTAGAAATTTTTGCACTATGCTGCTCATTATAATTGTTTCATTAAATATATTGTGATGTCTGTCTTCTGTCAATGATAGAGCTAATACTATAGAATTAACAAGGTATAATTAGGTTATAGAATAAAGATGATTAGTATAATGTCAGGTTATCAATATGTTTATCCACCTGGAACAGTTTGTCGGATGGAATTTTTGTTAAAATCGGCACCAGATTTAATAATGTTTCGCAAGATACAGTGTATTTATTTACGTGCCAAGTTTTCATATTTACCTAAGCAGATTTCTGAAATTACTGGTTTAAGTATTAGTCGAGTTAGGCAAATTCATACTACTTATTACCCGAATTCTGGATTAAGAAAGGTATCAAGGTAAGTATTTACAAGGGATAGAAGATACTCTATATAAGTTTTTAGCAAAAAAAAACAAGAGTATCCCCATGAAGAAAGATATTACCGCATTATTTTGTTTTGTCGATGATTTTTGTAAAGTTGCTGATCAGTGGATTAGTCAGTCTTTTTTACCAATTACCAATAAAAAACCTACAAGAAAGCCTGAGATAAGCTATTCTGAGCTATTGACAATAGTACTTTTATATCATCAATCACCTTATAAAAATTTTAAATATTTTTATATGTCCTATCTACAATTATATAAATCTGAAACTTATGTCTACATCAGCAATAAGTCACTTGGTATTAGGTTTTGTAAACATTTCTTTTTAATGGGCTTATCGATCGTTGTTTTCGTCCTTTAATCCGTAATAACCACTTAGTACATTGACACTGCTGTTCTTGCTTAGCAAAAACGCCTATAAATCTTCACATTAAAGAGAAATGCCCACCTGTTATTTCCAAGTACACAAAATTTAGCAATAACAATAGCACTATAACTGGTTGCGGGGGTTGGATTTGAACCAACGACCTTCAGGTTATGAGCCTGACGAGCTACCAGACTGCTCCACCCCACGATAATAGCCATTCCTTCTGTTTTGAAGGATTGGTTTTTATTTTTGTTAACCAAGATGCTACACTACAACTTCCGAAATAAGCAAAACTTGGCTAAGCTTTCTTACCAAAATTAAGACCAGCAAACTTTTTGTTAAAGTCACTAACATTTTTATTAGATTGGTTAACCACATTTCCAGATTCTTTAGTCCATGCTGGGTGTTTCCTATAATCAACATCCATCAGAATTTCTTCTGCATAACCACCGGAATTTGTTTCAAAAACATCATTACTAATGATAATTTTGAACTTTTTATATTTTGGATGTATTCCAGCTTTCATAATGCAGCACCAACTTTTTTCTCAGCTATCTTTCTTTTAATTATTTGTGCTTTATCTGAAAGTATATCACTTGATATTTTAAGCATATATTCATCAAAACCACCTACCTTCTCGACAGAACGTAGACATTTGGCATTTACCGAAAGCTTATACTCTTGCCCAGTGAGATCACTTGCAAACCTTACCACTCTCAGATTTGGCTCAAAGCGTCTTCTAGTTTTTCTTTGCGAGTGTGACACTTTATTACCGTGTAAAACACCAACTCCACTAAGCTCACATCTACGAGACATTGTGACTCCTATAATTAATCATCAATATAATATAAGCAATTATACTCCTATTAGGAGTATATGTCAACATGTACATCTGTAAATAGTACAAAACTTTTAATAGTCAAAACTTTTGCAGAGATGGCAACATATCGATCATTGAATAAAGAGCAGGTGGTTTATCAGATATCCAAATGGCAGCCTGAATTGCCCCATCAGCAAAGGACTCTCTTGACCCCTGATGCTTTAGAGTAATGGTTTGGTTATCCCCTAAAAATAACACCTGATGTTCTCCATGTAAATGCCCCCCTCTAATAGAAGTAATGCCAATTTCGCCAACCTGTCTTTGCCCTTTTACACTACGATCAAATATTACACATTGATTAAAATCTAAATTTCTAATTTTTGCCACAGCCTTACCTAACATTATAGCTGTACCAGACGGTGCATCTTTTTTCATACGATGATGACAATCTAGAATCTCTATATCGTAAGTATTATCTAGAATTTCTGCCGCCTTTTCTGCCAGCATTGCCAGTAAATTCGCACCTAGACTCATATTAGCCGAATAGAATATTGCCAAATTTTTGGAAACTTCATGTAAACGATCAAGATGATAGTTAGTCAGACCAGTAGTACCAATAACTAATTTGTTGTTGTGCATAATAGCATAATCAAGCAATTTTTCCAATATCTCGTTACTAGAAAAATCGATAATCACCTCAGAATTACGACAAAACTCAGCAAGATCATCTATGTTATTTTTCCTAGAAAATGTTGCAGAAAGTGTACAAGCATTATATCCATTTATTTTTTGAATTATCATCTGCCCCATTTTACCGGTAGCACCACAAATACCTATAGCAACACTCATTTTAATCCTCTATATTGTCTTAAACAATGTACTAGTGGTTTTACATTACTATTCACCATAGTACTTATCACTTCACCAATCAATATAACATGATCTCCTGCTTCATATTGACTAAACTTATTACATTCAATATGACAAACTGCTCCTTCAATCAAAGGACAATTAGTGATCTGTCCTAAATCATACGAAATACCAGCAAATTTATCCGTATTAAACTTAGAAAAATGCCTAGAAATATCCTCTTGATTTTCGGCTAAAATACTAACAGCAAAACACTCACTACCAGCAAAAGCGCTGATACTAAAGGATTTTTTATCAAGACAAAACGATACCAATGGTGGTAACAAGGAAACCGAGGTAAAGGAGTCTGCAGTAAAACCGAATAGCTTATTATTGTATAAAGTGGTTATAACAGTAACGCCAGTAGCTAAAGTACTAAGAGCTTGTTTAAATTGTTTAGAATTCACTATTGAAGCCATTTTTTAGTAATACGACTAATTGTACCATCTTTTTTTAATTCACTAATAGCTTTATTAACATTTTCAACAAGTTTAGAATCTTTTGGCATAGCGATAGCAAGTTCAGAGGAGAAGTCCGTTAAACTAAAACTAGCAAGCTCAGGATTATTCTCAATAAATTTCTTAGATTGCGATTCTTCTAATACTACCACATCTACAACTTTTGACTTTAATTCTTCAACTAGCATTAAATTGTTCGACAAATAATTTGTCCTAATATTAAACTGCTTGGATAAATCCTGAACTATCACCGCCCATGTTGTACCAAGTTGCACGCCAACAACTTTATTATCCAAGTCTTCAACATTCTTTAAATCATCTGCTGATCTATATAATACTGATACGTTAGTTGTTACATAAGGAACTGAAAAGCTAATGTGCTTTTTACGCTCTTCGGTCACTGTTAATCCAGCGATCACTATATCAACGTTTTCACTAGCCAAGGACGCAAGTAAGCCATTAAAATCAAAATTTTTAATTATAATTTTTTTCTCTAATTTTTCTCCTATGGCATTAATAATATCAATATCAAATCCTACTATTTGCCCATTTTGAATAAATTCATAAGGAGGATTATCTGCAGAAGTCGCAACTATTAAATTATTCTCTTGAGATTGTTTATCACAACTAACTATCAAAAGAGAACATATAATAAGGAAGAAGAGTTCTATTAATCTCATAAAATTAAATAACTATTTTCATGGTCATTATATTATTGCACTTCTTATGATCATATACAATAGACTTTTTTGAAATTAGCAAACTATCTCTTGAAAGGAAGTGGGTACAACTGTAAGAAAAAAACACCATAATTTTATATAACTAACCCATCAATGTTCTAGATAGCCTCTATGTCATTGCGAGGAGCTACTTTAGTGGCGACGAAGCAATTGTAAGATGTCATTCCCGCGTAGGCGGGAATCTAGATCCCTGCTTTCGCAGGGATGACACAAAAATGGATTGCTTCGTCGCCACTAAAGTAGCTCCTCGCAATGACATAGAGGCTATCTAGAACATTGATGGGTTAGTTATATAACTCTATTTATTAACACTAATTGGTATTAAGCTTACATGTAAAACAGAATTTCTGATATGATCATATGCTAGGAGACTGTCGGAAATAACTAAAGTAATTCTATATTTGGTTCTTTTTGGCTACTAATAAATAGGATTTTCTTGAAATAGGTACACTATTCCTTCAAAAATCCTATTTATTCTCGCCGAAAAATAGCTCAAAATATAATTAATTAGTCATCTCCGACAGTCTCCTAGATTCCCACCTACGCAGGAATGACATAAAGAAGAGTCGCATCACCATAACTAAAAAACCGCATTTTTTTATCTATAGCATATTTGTAGATATCCTTTATTTCCTGATAACCAGCAAATGCACAAACTAACATGAATAATGTAGACTTTGGCAAATGGAAGTTAGTAACTAACATATCAACAATTTGAAATTTAAATCCTGGTCTAATGAAAATGTCTGTTTCAAATCCACCATTTGTTATTTGCTCACTTATTTGTCCATTAAGAGAATTTGCAATTGCGTTACTTTCTAACGCTCGTAAGGTGGTAGTTCCGACGGCTATTATCCGCCTATTTTCTTTTTTTGCCTTATTAATCATATTTTCAGTTTTTTTATCTATATGATAATACTCTGAATGCATTTGATGTTGATTAATATCATCAGTTTTAACGGGTAGGAACGTTCCTGCTCCAACATGTAAGGTAATAAAGGCAGTTTCAATGTTTTTTGCTTTAATTAACGTGAGTAAACCATCAGAAAAATGCAGCCCTGCTGTTGGAGCTGCTACTGCTCCAGGATTCTTACTATAAATTGTTTGATATCTATTAGCATCCTCTAAACTTCCACATCTTTTTATATAAGGAGGTAGCGGAACCTTGCCATATTTCTCTAGAAATTCAAAAACTGAAATATTATCTAGAACAAACATGACCTCAACCTGCCCCATTCCAAGTTTTTTACTTATAATAATCTTATTACCAGCAAACTCAAACTGATCTTCAATATTAAGTCTTTTTGACGGCTTGGCAAAACCATGCCAATAATTATCACTTATTGCCTTGTTTAGGTATAATTCGATCTTTTTGCCAGCTTTATTCAATAGCAATTTGGCTTTGATAACTTTAGTATCATTAAATACCATTAAATCACCAGGGCATAGATAGTCAATTATATCATGAAACTTGGTCTGCACTAAGTGATTATTTGGTGCAGCTACCAACAAATTAGATTCATCTCGTTTTTTTTCTGGTTTTTGGGCTATTAATTCACTCGGTAAAGTAAAATCAAAATCAGCTAATTTCATTAGACCTCTGTCTATTCAGGCAATACTTCCCCATCATCACTACCATCTTGCGTATTTTCTTCCTCTGTTTCAGGGTTCTCAGCAATCAACGCAACAGAAACTACTTTTTCTTCTTGCTCAGTTTTAAATAATATTACACCACTAGTATTACGTCCAGTGATACGTACCGATTCAAGTTTACACCTAATTAGTTTACCATTATTAGTAATTAGCATCAACTCATCAGACATATTAACCGGCATTACGCCAACAACCAAGCCAGTTTTGTTAGACACATCCATGTTAACGACACCGCTACCACCACGATTAGTAATCCTATACTCATATGCCGAACTTCTCTTACCAAAACCATTCTCCGTAACAGTGAGAATAAATTCTTCAGAAAGTGCCATTTCTAGAATCTGCTCTTTAGTTAAATTTACGCCATATTCTTCCGGAGTAAACTCTTTACCATCAGCTATTAACAACCTGTCCTCTATAGGAATTGATCGGTAAGCTTCCCTTTCATCCATGGTACATGATATGCCTTTTAATATGGTCATAGAGATAACATAGTCGCTTGAAGCAAGCCTCATACCTCTTACACCGTCAGAAGTGCGGCTTTTAAATACCCTGACTGAACTAGCTGGGAATCTTATAGCTTTACCGGCTTTTGTTGCCAGTAACACATGGTCTTCATCCTTACAAACTTTAACATCTATTAAATGGTCATTATCATCAAGCCTGATAGCAATTTTACCATTTGATTGAATACGTTTAAAGTCTGATAAATCATTCCTTCTAATGTTACCTTGGCTTGTAGCAAAAATAATATTTAAATTATCCCATTCATCCTGATTCTCAGGTAATGGCATAATATTACTGATACGCTCTCCTTCTTTTAAAGGTAAAATATTGACTATTGGTCTGCCCTTACTCTGAGGATTACCAAGTGGTAATTTATATAATTTTAAGCTATATACCTGACCAATATTGGAGAAAAACAACATTGGCGTGTGAGTACTACCAACAAATATTTGAGTAGTAATATCCTCATCTCTCATTGACAACCCTGACCTGCCCTTCCCTCCCCGGTTTTGGGCTCTGTAAGTAGCAAGAGGTACACGTTTAATATAACCGCCTAATGTTACGGTCACCACCATTTCTTCTCTTTGGATAAGATCCTCTATATCCTGATCGAAATCACCAAATTCAATGCTAGTAAGTCGGGGTGTAGCGAATTCATCTTTAATTCTAATTAACTCACTTTTCAGTATCTCTAAAAGTTTTTCACGTGATGACAAAATAGCAGTATAATCAGTAATTTCCTGTGCAAGTTCGCCAAGATCACTTTCCAATTTATTCTTCTCCATAGCAGTTAAACGCTGTAACCGCATTTCAAGAATAGCTTTTGTCTGTGTTTCAGTAAAATAACATTTACCATCCTCTGCTATCACAGCTCTATCATCAACGAGTTTTACTAGATCTATTATATTTGATGCATCCCAAGTTTTTTGCATTAGTTGCTCTTTAGCACTTGCCGGATCACTTGAAGATTTAATAATTCTAATAACTTCATCAATGTTACTAACTGCAATAATTAGTCCCAATAAAATATGAGATTTATCCCGAGCCTTATTTAGTAAATAGATCGTTCTCCGAGTGATTACTATCTCTCTAAAATTAACAAAAGCCGCTATTACTTCTTTTAAGTTCATAACTTCTGGCATCCCATCTTTTAGAGCTAACATAATTACCCCAAAACTGGTTTGTAACTGAGTATAAGAATATATTTGGTTCAGCACCACTTCTGTTACCACATCTTTCTTTATTTCAATTACTACTCGAATACCATCCTTATTTGATTCATCTCTAAGATCACTTATACCTTCAATACGCTTTTCCTTGACTAGTTCAGCAATTTTCTCAACCAATTTGGCTTTATTAACCATATACGGTATTTCTGTAATAATAATAGCCTGCTTGTTATTAGAAATCTCTTCAATTTCTGTACGCCCTCTAGTTAGAATACTCCCCCTGCCCGTTAAATAAGCTGACCTAATACCGTTTGTACCAAGCACAATACAAGCAGTAGGAAAGTCAGGTCCCTTAACCACTGACATAAGTTCTAATATTTCTATATCATTATTATCGACATATAAGCAGCAAGCATCAATAATTTCTCCAAGATTATGAGGTGGAATATTGGTTGCCATACCGACAGCAATACCATTAGTACCATTCACCAAGAGATTTGGAAACATTGACGGCAATACCGTAGGCTCTCTCTCAGAACCATCATAATTTGGTGCAAAATCAACGGTTTCTTTGTCAATATCTTCAAGCAATGTATGAGTAACTTTTGCCATCCTTGACTCTGTATACCTCATAGCAGCAGCTGCATCACCATCTCTCGAACCAAAATTACCCTGCCCACTAACTAGCGGTAATCTTAAAGAAAAATCCTGTACCATCCTTACCAAGGAGTCATAAATTGCCGCATCACTATGTGGATGATATTTACCCATTACATCACCGACAATTCTTGCTGATTTACGATGAGGTTTGTTAAAGTAATTAGAAGCTTCGTGCATTGCGTAAAGGATTCTACGATGCACTGGCTTTAAACCATCACGTACATCTGGGATTGCCCTACTGACGATTACACTCATCGCATAATCTAAGTACGAGCTTTTCATCTCATCTTCAATGTTAACAGGTATTAAGTTTTGATGATCTATAATAGTCACAGTTAGAACCTACATTTTTAAAGTAATATTCGAATGGTTTAAGTATATTACATATTCAGAAGAAAATCTATTGTTGAATGAGCATAGACTAGCTGGAAAAGCTATTTTTTTTAAGTTAACATGTTTCGTCATTGTGAAGGAGTGTGTAAGCACACTAGTGTCCTGGTTAAGTCATTGCGAGGAGACCTAAGGTCGACGAAGCAATTGTAAATTGTCATTCCCGCGTAGGCGGGAATCTAAGATCCCTACTTTCGCAGGGATGACAAAAAACAAAATTGCTTTGTCCGCCACCAATAGTGGCTCCTCGCAATGACGGAGAGGCTATCTAGAACCTTAACAGGTTAGCTATAGACGTCTGTGAATTTGGTGTAATGTTGGTTGAGATTTTATTATAATTAGTATATACTATTAAATATATACTAATTATTTGAGGTAATTATGCATCAAGCAAAAATATTTATGAACGGTAAAAGTCAGGCGGTAAGACTACCAAAGGAGTTTAGATTTCCTACTAAGGAAATTAGTATAACTCCTTTAGGTAACGGAATAGTATTACAACCATTATTAAAAACATGGAAAGAAGTTTTTGAACAATTATCACTAATATCAACAGATGATTTTTTCAATGAAGGTAGAGAAGATTCCCCAGCTCAGGAAAGAGAGGAATTAAAATGATATATATGTTGGATACTAATATCTGTATTTACATAATAAACAAGCATCCTACTAATTATTATCAAAAACTAGACTTATTAGAGAAAACAAATGATCTAGTAATTTCCTCGATAGTTTTGGCTGAGTTACAATATGGAGTTGCTAATAGTAAACATAAAGAACAAAATCAGATTAAAGTAAATACTTTAATAAGCAGATTAGAAATACTAGATTTTTCTGCGAAATGTGCAGTTTATTACGGTGAACTCCGTGCAGAACTAAAACAAAAAGGAACAATTATAGGTAACAATGACTTATTAATTGCTAGCCACGCACTTTGTCAGCAAGCTATATTAGTTACTAATAATTGTTTGGAATTTCAGCGAGTGCCAAACTTAATCGTCGAAAATTGGGGTATTAGCACATCCATATAGCTAACCCGGGAAGGTTTTAGATAGCTTCCGTCTATTAGCGAGGAAGAACCGTAAGGTCGACGAAGCAATCCAAGAGCATGGATTGCCACTACACTCACGTGGTCTCGCAATGACAGAAGTACTTTTATCCAGCGTCATTGCGAGGAGGTCATAAAACCGACGAAACAATCCATAAAAGTAATTAAAAATGGATTGCTTCGTCGCCCGCAAAGCGGCTTCTTGCAATGACGTCTTGAGCTTTTAAACTGTTTCTTCCGCAACTTTTAAACTGCCATGTTCTTTAGAATATCTAAACTTTAGATAAATTGGTAGGCTAAACAATGTTAAAACTCTTATGACATAGTAGTAACGGTAATCACACGCCATAGTAGCAAAAAATAGTACTACCGAAAATACAAGACCTATCGCGACAATATAAGTTAGAATAACTTTCTCAGGATTATTAGATTGTTTATTTGTTAGAATAGCGGTTAAATAAACAAATATTAATATAAAGCTAATAAAATTCTTAGTTGCTATCCTTGGGAAGACTTCTAAGTAGCGTGTTACCAAATTTTTTACATGATTTTCTTTAAGATAAATGCCATATTTTTGTGCTTCGTTAGGGTCAATAAGTAAATCGTTATTACAGTACTCAGCAACCTTCATTAACAAGATGAAATTCTTCATCCGATGTTTAAGATAGGCTTGTGGGTAGTGGATTGCAGCTCTTACATAGTTAGATTCCAGCTCTTGTAACTTTATGGGATCTGATGTAGAATTGTAAATCCTATTATCACCAAAAACTAAATAATTAACTAATGTGGGAGTATAGAGGGCTTTAAGTTTTTCAAAACTATATAAATTTTTATCTTCTTTAACATAGTCTGGTAGTAAATCATCATTATCTATTGCAACACTCACCCCTGCTATGTCAAATAATTGGCGTAATTGGTTTGCATGACTATCTATAGAAAAGTGCTTAGCAAGTTGGTTATTACCCTCTATTATTACTAACGAAAGGATAATACTAACTATTATCCTAATAAACCAATTATAGCTAACCCGACTAGTATTTAGCCATAGTAAACTGACGTCCGTCATTGCGAGGAGTAGCGAAGCACGACGAAGCAATCCATTCCTGGTCATTTTTGTGGATTGCTTCGTCGCTACTAAAGTAGCTTCTCGCAATGACGTCTGTGAATTTGGCGTAATGTTAGTCGGGTTAGCTATAGCTTTAAGAGAAACTGACAATACAAACAAAACTAAAATTGGTGCGATAAATTGTGCTTGAAATTTAACGCCAACAATATAGAAAATGATTAATAATAGTCCAATAACTACCAAACAAGATGGTCGTTTTTGACGATAGCTATAAAAAATACAACTAGCTATTACAAAAAAACTACCTAAGCCAAACCCTATATCTTTCCAAATTATACCGGATTGAGCTAATATATTTGGAAGAAATGGTATTACAAAATAAAGTAATCTATATTTATTTTGTCGGTCAGCATAAAAAAGCAATAATACACCACCCCACAAAAACACTAAATGCAATAATAGCATTATCTGTGGACCTTGATAGATATAATTGAGTAACGACCATACCATTGACATTAAAGGTGGATGATGAGAAAAATAGTTTCCACTAATACTTTGTTCATATTGAGAAAAGCTATCAACCGTCATTCCACCAGGATAGGCTGATAAGAAATGTAAAAACATTAAGACGAAACATAAAATGACGGGATAATATTTACGGTAAAATTCTGTATAAAAAATATTTTTCACAATTTTAAAAGCTATGGGTATTATAGATTTCCGCATCTACACGCACTAGTGTCCGGATAAAATCAGCACATCAAACAGCGTCATTGCGAGACCACGTAGTGGTCGTGGCAATCCATTATTCATTAGATTGGAGCTTCGTAGTGCTTCGCTACTCCTCGCAATGACGAATGACAAGAGCTAATTTCAAATATCATCCTTTTGAGGGAACATTTCTCCAATGATTGAGTCTCCTTCTGGACTAATTGGAAACGGCCATATAGCATAAGCTTTCATTTCTTTTGAAACAATGCTACGCTCCATTACATGATCTATTGGCCAAGTAAATTTTTTACTAGAGTCAAGTAGCACTTTTGCTGCAGGTAGACTAATCATATATGCCGTTGCTGCAGTAAACCCTTTAGTTCCTATTTTTTTCAAAAGTGGATTATTATACACACTGTGCAACACCGATTTTTTAGTATATAATATCATATACAAATAAACGAAATCCCAATATGATGGTAGTGTACTTATAGTTTTTAGAAATTGTTCTCGGAAATTTGTACTGAATACTGAGTCGTCTTCCAATATTAATGCATATGGAATATTTTCTTGAACCATTTTATACCAAATCTCTCGGTGACTACAATATACACCAAATTCTCCAGCAGTTAGAGTACGAGCTAATATTGAAAAATCAGAATAATATTCAATATATTCTGATGGACAACGAATAGTATAATAACTATTTGGTAATAAGAGTCCAGGATTACTTTTTATATCTTGACCAGAAAATTTTAATCCCTTATCATCGACGATTTCTAATAAATACCCATCAATAGCATTAAATCTTTCGTAATTTAACCCATTTTTTTGAAGTTGCTGAGTTATTTTTTGATATCTTTGTGGAGTACGGTCTAAATTTATTACAAAAACCTTGATATCATTTTCTAATAACGGTTTAGTTGTTAATATTACTTTAGGTAGAAATTTAAATAATGAAAAAGAAATTATAATTATTGTTAGTAACAGTACTATATATTTTATATTTTTATACATTAAAAACCATATATATTTCTACATAATTCTATTAATTATATTAATTAATTATGTAACAAATTTAGTTTAGCTAGATATATGACACCAGTTCATTTCATCTTCCAAAAATACAACAACCAAAGCTACCAAATGTTAATCTTTTTGAAAAACTATAGTAACAATTTCAGCAACTGTTATGAGATTAACATTATTCTAAAGCACTTAAAAAAAATCTTAGTTTTATTAAAAAATCCCCTTTACTCTGCGGAAAAATAATAGTATTTGTGAAAGACGATACTACGTGGTGTAGTGTCAAGCACCGAGGTTAGAAGACAATCGAACAAATTTCACTCTAACCTCAGTGTCTATTTTCCGAAAAACAAAAAACAGGATTTTACTCTATGCCCTCCTATATTAAAAATCAATAAAAAAACCACTTAATATACAATAAAAAATACCAATAACACCATCAGTGACAACATTGCTGGAACTAATAACATAATTGAGGTAGATATATGTCAACTTTTAATTTGCATTTTACTCAAGAAGCTATAAGTAAAATTATTCTTCCTAAAACTAAACAAGATTTTTATAATGATACCAAAGAAAAGGGCTTGTTTCTTATTGTAAGCAAAAGAAGCAAGACTTTTTACTTACGCAAAACAGTGGAGAAGAAAGGTCGTAGTCGTACAATTAACTTAGGTAAATTTCCTTATATGTCTGTATCAGAAGCAAGAAATAAAGCTGCTGAACTAAAAAACCAGATAGCAAGAGGCATTAACCCTCTTGCAAATAATCAAGTAGATAATCAACCAACCGAACTAACAAATAATCCAATAGATGATAAACTAAATATACTTAAACGCAAGAGTAATAGTGAGTATATGTTGAGTAATCAGCATATACTTCAGCTTATTTGTCGGCATAATTAGTAAGAGTCAATCATTTATTTTGTGTAAGTTCTATTTTTTACATTCCAATAAATCATACTTAAAATCACCACAAAGTATTTCAAATTGATTCAAAGCTAATGACCAATCTTTTATTGGCAT
>JAHFPS010000002.1:53290-61896 GCA_023269695.1 Rickettsia sp. | reverse complement strand
ACTATGCCAATAAAAGATTGGTCATTAGCTTTGAATCAATTTGAAATACTTTGTGGTGATTTTAAGTATGATTTATTGGAATGTAAAAAATAGAACTTACACAAAATAAATGATTGACTCAAGCAATCCATTTTTGGTTACTTTTATGGATTGCTTCGTCGACCTACGATCTTCTCGCAATGACGCCAGTTATTTTTCCGCAACTTTTAAACTGCCATGATGACCTCTAAACCCGCTCTACCTTATAATTTTCGACAGTTGTGACTAAAGTGGCTTCTCGCTAATAGACATTTGTGAATTTGGCGTAATGTTAGTCTGGTTAGCTATAAACTTAATCATCCATTCTACTGTGTAGTGCCTCAAATACTCCAACTTCTTTCCATAAGCTCCTATTCCCTATAACATAAATAACTTCTTTAGCCCGTGTAACTGCTACATTTAAGATGTTAGGAGATTTACCTGCCCATATTCGACTCCCATGTTGCTCTGTTCCTTGTGCCCCTAATACTAAAATTACCGCTTCAGCTTCTCGTCCTTGGACAGTGTGTATTGTTCCAACTCGCTCATTAAGCCAATGATACTTATCTTTATCTGTAGTTATCCAAGGGTCTAAAACACGCCTCTCTTTTATCAATTTGTGTAAATTATTTGCAACAATTTTAAAAGGTGTCACAATATACAGATCTGGCAGTGCAGCATTCTTTAATTCACGTAATAGTTCAAGTACCTTTTCTCCTTCTTCTGGACACCATTTATCTAACACTTTTCCTTGAACATCAAACCACCTAGAAGAACCAAGACAGTTACGTATGTAAGAATTAGAGTTATTAGAATTCTTTGCTTGAACCATAGAATTTTCATAGGCAATTGCATTAGAAATATCAAACATAGGATTTTCACAACGCCTATGTACTAGTAAAGGTACACCAACCAAACGACTTCCGCGGTTGGTGTTAAATTCATAAACATATGAAGTCGCAGAATCTGCTAGGGTTTGAACTGATGCTGCTGGTGCATTAAAACGCTTTGGGTCTACCAAAAACTGTTCACATATACTTTCTGTTAATTTGCTAGGTAACGTGACGACTGGTTCTATCTGCAGAGGATCACCTGTGACTACAACACGTTTTGTTCTCATTATAGCCCCTACAGCAGCTTGCAGTAAAGCCTGCCCAGCTTCATCAATAAGAAGCCATCCGAGAGAATTACTAGGGAGATACTTTAACATTTTCCCTACAGATGCAAAAGTTGTGGATACACTAGGTACTACCAGGAAGAAAGATGCCCATAAATCTGGTAAAAACTCAATGGCACTTTTATCCATTCCACTAAAAGAGTCACTAAAAATTTTCATCAGAGCTCCAAGATTATGATATAAAGGCTTGGCTGCTGCATCTATAAAGGCTTTATGTAGCTTTATAGCAGAAATAAACACCTCATCGCGTAATAACTGCGTCTGTTCGTCACACCATGGGGAAACTAGGTGCCTATCTGCATGGGATTTTGCAAATAAACTACTATCAATAAGATGCTTTTCAAATTCTTTAGAGGATATTAGAATCTTTTTCTTTACATCATCAAAATGAGCAAGCTTTTGCCTTTTTTTTCGCCAGGCACGAAATGAAGGAGTGTTTAGAATACACCAAATAACATGTGGTTTTAATTTATCATGTTTTAATAAAAGGTCGTCTCCTAGTGTCTCACCCAGCCCTAACTCTCTTTCTAAATTGGCTAACTCTTCAACTAAATTTCTTGTTTCTTGTAATTCAGAAAGTTTATCTCGGCTTGCTTGTAATACCTGTTCAAAATGTTCTTTAGCTTTTTTCCAACGTTTTAAAGCTTCACTGCGACTAGGTGGTGGGTCATTTTCTTCAATAATTCTAGGTTTTCTACTTTCAAGGATTTTGCCGCTCTTTGGATCTTTAATCTCAAATATCTGCGGTCTGCCACTTGCTTCTGCTAAATATGTTGAAAAGCCAAAATCATTATCCCACCAGAATGTTTTACTAAAATTATTACAATTAGCCATCTTGCCAAGTACTGCTGCAATCAAGCCCCAACTGCCACCTCCAAGTAATGAATCAGATAGAGCTTTAAAATAACGCAGATCATTTGCATCATTGGCAATGGCTTTTAAACTAGGTAGTTCAGTACTAATATTTTCAACAGCCTTATTGTTAGATGATGCGATTAATATTTCAAAACCTTTTAGTCTCTCATCTAATTTGTAGAGCTTGAACCAACCCTGTCCAGCTTGTATTTTTTGTCCTGAATCGGTAAAAGCTTTTTCAGGATCAGCAAAATTTAGTAATGCCTCTGCTCGTTCTGTAACTAATTTTGCCACAATATCACGTAATAAGGTTGTTTTTCCTGTTCCTGGTGGTCCATTAATGGCAAGGATTCCACTGTCTTTTAGTTCAGTCATAGATAAATTAACTGCAGCCTGTTGAAGTAATACTAGAGGATGCCGTCCTGATCCAGGCCATCTTGCTGAAGGAATGTTTTTAGGAGAAAGAATATTTTGTAAAACTGCCTCATCTAAGATATTGTAGTGCTTTAATGGGACATTCACACCTAGATACTGCAAGAGATTTGTTGGAGTGTTTTGGTTTTGGATTAAAGTACTAGCTTTTGCTAGATCATCTAGATAAAAGCTGTTAAGTAATAGAGGTTTAGTAGGGGTACTTCTTTTATCTGATTCATAATTTCGGAGAGCAAATTTTTTATTTATCAGCATTTCTTCTGGTATATCAAAAAGATTAGCAAGGTAATGATAAGCCTCATCTATCATTATTTTATTCAAGGGAAGGTCTTCGCCATTTTTATCTTTTTTACGTAAGATTCCATCAAAAGTCATCGCAATATTTTTTTCAATTGATGACCACTTACCTAAGTTTTTAAGGCTTCCTTTTAACACTTGGGGAGCACCCCAGGCAAAACTTGATAAATTAACAGAGATATCATTTTTAAGGAGATAGCCATGCTGATCTACAATAATTACGCCTGTAATCGCTTCTCCTGATACCTGTCTTGACTCGATTGTATCACCATATTTTTTAACTAAAGTAGAGAATACATTCTGAAGACTAATCGAACCAACTATTATTTGATAAAATAATTTTTTACCAAGGGGTACTGTCTCGCCACCATTTTCCCATGGTAGTCCATTATCTAATAAAGCGACTAAATTTTTTTCCCCTCCTACTAGGTCTTCTGCTTTACGAAATGATTGAGGTGACAATACTTCTAAAACAGTCCAAGCTGATAAGACGTCACATGCTTCTTGCGTGGTTAATTGTTTCATTTTGTTAGTAATTTAATGTTATAAGAAATCTGCCCTTTGAGCATGCATTTTAGAGAGTATATTGCAACTCATGTAAAATAATAATAATTTAAAAGTTTGATTGAAAAACTTTTAAATTATTCCTTATAATTGTAACTTAATAGTCTCACATCACGATATTTACTATTTTCGAGGGTATTATGATAATTTTTCCTTTTTACCAAATTTTTTCTGTAATATAACTAACTCGACTAGGAGTCTGTCGGACTTTACTCAAATGAGAAGAAAAATCATAATTTTAAGTATAAGATATAGTATAATTTTTCTAAAAATTCACTGATTTTTGTTATTTATATATGTATTATTAAAATATATAATCAGTTATTAGTTACTAAAAATACACTTTTTCAACAAAGTCCGACTTCTCACAATAATGCCTTGAGTTTTTGGACTGTTTTTCTACGACTTTTAAACTGCCCTGTGCGGTTCCACGTGATATTCTTGTTGTAATTAATTATGTTTTATGTATAAAAGATAACTGCCCTTATATAAAGGAAATTCATGTTGTTGAATGAATATGATAATAATAAATAAAAGGTTTTTATGATAAGAATATATTTTTTTAGAGTATTGTTTTTTTATATATGTATAACATCTAATGTTGCCCTGGCCTCAGTGTCGATGATTGTAGGTGGATCATATTCGAAGCATAGAAAGAGATTTTGGTTGTTACATCTTTTCTCCAAAAGAGTGGAATCACAGTTTTATCTACAACGGATGGTGCTACAGATAAAATAACTCATGGTGGTTTTGTTTTTTTAACTTCTGACATTATAAAATTCCCCCGTGTTTTACAGGATTCTTTTTTTTCAAATATCAAGCAATCTGCTGCCCATGTTGTTGTGAATGTTAATGGGTATCTAGGATTAGCCTCAGTTATGGAAATTGGTTTTTCTGTAGCAAATGGGGTAACAGTTTATTCAATATGCCCTGTTCGTGACGCTACTATTTCTTTATATGTGAGAAATATTGAAGAGATTTTTCCGGATTTCTTTAAACATAATAAAATTAGTTGTGAAACCGATACAAAACCTTGACTTATGCTACTATAGCTAACCCGTTAAGGTTCTAGATAACTTCTTGCTAATAGACGGAAGTAGCTAGTCGGGTTAGCCATAATTAGATAGTCGCTACGCCATTAATTATAGAACTTACAGGATTAGTGGTATTATTTCTCTTATTTACATTGTATAATACCACCTAATTCAATATATTTTACTATATCAGCAAAAGGCTCTGATTTTTTAAAGAATTCTTACCTTAATGCTATACTAGAACACTGTGATCAAGTTTTAAGGCATTGCCTAAAAATTAAATAAGAGAGTCTTGGTTTTGTCACCCTTTGTAAGAGATATTTATTTCATCTTATAATATAGTCTGTATTGTGTCATGAACTTGCCTAATATGTTAATTATTAGACAGAGGGCTGATAGTTTTGATAGTGATAGCATGTAATTTATTATTATCCAGTATTCCTGCTAAAGCTTTTTTTACCATCTTGTGCTGATTAATGAGACTTATTCCAAGAAAAGTGCTATCTTGTATTTCTAAGGAATAATGGTCTTGATCCCCAATTAGATCAATGATTTTTATTTTGGCATTTGGAAAGCTATAACGTATAATCTTTTCAAGCTCTTTAATAGATATTGCCATTTTCTTTAGATTTTTTTATGCAAAATACAGTAAAAATTTATAGCCTGCAATCATTAAATTCCTGATATGATTGTCAGGGCAGTTTAAAAATCAGGCTATATAACTAACCCGATTAGTATTTGTCCTATTTAAACGAAAAAGATATCGTGTCCGCTTAGGTGCCACTAGTGTCCGGATAAATACTAATCGGATAGCTATATGTGTGGTTTTGTGCATGCATTACTGAATTTGCGTAATTAGAAAGAAACAAAAGGATAATTATGATAGAAAATATTGAAATAACTGCTGAACTATTAAAAGAGTTTGTAGTTAAATGTTTAGAAGAAAAAAAAGCAGAAGATATACTGGTAATAGATATAAAGCAAAAAACCACATTAGCCGAATATATTATTTTTGCAAGTGGACGTTCCACTAAAAATGTTGGAGCAATTGCTGAATATTTATCTTTAGAGTTAAAGCATCAAGCTAATGTCAATACTAATATTGAAGGACTTGCACAGTCTGAATGGGTATTAATAGATGCTGGAAATATATTAGTTAATATTTTCTATCCAGAGGCTAGAGAGCATTTTAAGTTGGAAGAGATGTGGAGAAAAAAATAAATTAAAAATATTAGATTTTTTACTGAAAATTACTTAGTGTAGTTAAAAAATAATGTATAAATACTTCTGAAGAAAAGGTATAAATGGGAGAGCATATTCTTGTCAATATTATAATTTTAATAGGAACTGCTGTATTTGTTGTAGCAATACTGAAACGTCTTAACCTAAGCCCCGTTTTGGGTTATTTAATTGCCGGAGCGGTAATTGGAGATCATGGATTTAGGATTGTAACCTATGATCAAACAAAATTACTAGGAGAACTAGGAGTAGTTTTCTTGCTTTTTGCTATAGGTTTAGAATTATCTTTTGAAAGATTAAAGGTAATGAGGCGATATGTATTTGGTCTTGGCTCACTACAAGTGTTAACAACCACTATAGTAATTGCTGCTGCTGTTGCACTAATTAGCGGTAATAGTGGTGCTGCAATTATTATTGGAGGTGGTCTTGCTTTATCCTCGACTGCACTTGTCATGCAAGTTATTGAGGAGAGTCGTAGCCAAGCGACTCAATTGGGTCGTATATCCCTAGCTATCTTGTTATTACAAGACCTAGCAGTTGTACCGCTACTAGTTATTGTACCTCTATTTGCTAGTGATAGTAAAGCTTCTTTAGCATCAGCTCTAGGAATAGCTCTGCTTAAGGCTATTATCGCTCTATTTGCCATATTTGTTGCAGGTAGGGTATTACTAAGACCTTTATTTGGGTTCATTTCATCAGAGAATGGTGATATAAACGAGCTGCCAATTTCCATGACTTTATTGGTAGTTCTGTCTGCCTCTTGGGCAACAGAATATTTTGGTCTATCACTTGCTCTAGGAGCTTTTGTTGCAGGTGTTTTGGTTGCAGAAACAGAGTTTCGGGTGCAAGCGGAAGAAAGTATATATCCTTTCAAAAGCTTATTATTAGGACTATTTTTTATGAGCGTTGGTATGAATATTGATGCACAAGAAATATATGCTCAAATATCAACTATCCTAACTTGTACTGTTGCCTTGATCATGGTAAAAACATTAATTATTACTGCCTCTTGTATCTTATTTGGCTTTAATAGGGGGGTAGCCTTGCATGCCGGTTTATTATTATCACAAGGTGGAGAGTTTGCTTTTATCTTATTTGGTCTTGGTAAAGAAACTGGAGTCATTGAAGAGAGTACTGCCAATGTGCTTTTATTAGTGGTGACATGTACCATGGCACTAACTCCATTACTGGCAATTTTAGGCAGGAAACTTGCTGAAAGACTTGATAAGCAGCTTGGAAAAACTCCAATACAAATTATAGAACTTGGGGCAAGAGATTTAACAAACCATATAATAATTGCTGGTTTTGGTAGTGTTGGCAAGATGGTAGCATTAGTACTAGAAGCTGAAGGAATCAATTATATAGCACTAGATGTTAATGACGAAATTGTCAAAGAAGAAACAGCTAATGGATTCCCAGTTTTTAGGGGAGATGTATCGCAGATTGATACGCTAAAAGCCGTTGGAGCAGAAAGGATTTTAACCCTAGTACTTACAATGAATAATAAGGTTACTATCAAAAAATCTCTTCGAACGATTTCAAGTAATTTTCCAGATCTTGAAGTTATTGTAAGATTAAAAAATTTACAAAATGCTAGAGAATTTTATGATGCTGGAGCAACCACAATCATCCCAGAAAATTATGAGACTGGCTTACAACTCGGTGGAACAATTTTAAAATTTATTGGTTTGAGTGAATATGAAATAAATCGTATCAAAGGGCAATTTAGATCAGGTAATTATGTAATAGCTAAACGAGATGATGCATTGCATGAATTGGAAGAAAATGATTTAGAGAAATACTAGGAGGAAATTTGAATAGAACCGAGTCACAATGGTTGTCATCCCTGCGTAGGCGTGGATCTATAATATTTCAAGACTTTCTAGGTGATATTTTAGATCCCCGCATAGGCGGGGATGACAACCCCATAGATTTTATTCAAAATTCCTTCACACCTAGGCTACCCATGGTAATCAAATTACCTCTATATATCGGGAGTATACTTATCTTGACCGCTATACCTTTGCTAACAAAAGCGGATAATCAGAGGTTGCCTATACCCAGATTTGCCTCGATAAAAGCTAATGAGGTAAATGCTAGAGTTGGTCCTACGATAAAAGCCCCTATAGAATGGGTATTTATTAAAAAAGGAGAACCAGTCGAAATTACTGCAGAATATGAGCAATGGAGGCAAATTCGTGATATTAAAGGAGAAGGCGGCTGGGTACATTCGAGCGTACTGTCCGGTAAAAGGTCAGTGATTGTAGTAAGTCCAGAGTTGGTAGTTCTTACTAGAATACCTAATGATCAAAATAAAATTGTTGCAAGAATAAGTAATTATGTCCGTTGCTTACTTAAAAAATGTAAAAAAGATCATTGCCAAGTGTGTTGTAAAAATTACACTGGATGGCTACCTAAAACAGTATTGTGGGGAGTCTATAAGGATGAGTAATATAGCTAACCCTAACATTAGGCCTCTTTCGAAACTCTACTTCTGCTGGTGGTTTGTACGTCGATGCGGTACTCGAATCCTCACGTACACTAGAGTACGCTGTGGTTCTGCGTTCCGCGTCTCCTTCAAACCCCTCAGCACAAGCGAGTTTCGAAAGAGGTATATTATACCAAATTCATAGACGTCTATTAGCGACGACTGTCGAAAGTTAGAAGAGGGAGCGTTTTTAGATACTGTACTTTAAAGTTGTATGTGGTTAACGTCATTGCGAGAAGACCGTAGGTCGACGAAGCAATCCATTTTTGTGTCATCCCTGCGAAAGCAGGGATCTTAGATTCCCGCCTACGCGGGAATGACAACTTACGATTGCTTCGTCGACCTACGGTCTTCCTCGCAATGACATGTACGCCTATAACTCGTCATTGCGAGAAGGCGTAGCCGACGAAGCAATCCACTTCTAATCACTTTTACAATTGCCACGACCACACATGACGTGGTTTCGCAATAATGTCTTGTATCTTTAGACTTTTGACAGTGA
>JAHFPS010000002.1:44519-53190 GCA_023269695.1 Rickettsia sp. | reverse complement strand
CGTCATTGCGAGAAGGCGTAGCCGACGAAGCAATCCACTTCTAATCACTTTTACAATTGCCACGACCACACATGACGTGGTTTCGCAATAATGTCTTGTATCTTTAGACTTTTGACAGTGAGACTATCTATAGCTTAACATCTTGCCAAATTCTATTTTTAGAGATATAAAAGAAAATTGTAAAAATTACTAAAAATATCATCACTTTCAAACCCATAGATTTACGGTTTTCCATTTCCGGTTCAGCCGCCCATTGTAAAAATACTGTAACATCCATAGCCATTTGTT
Source organism: Rickettsia sp. (assembly GCA_023269695.1). Taxonomy (GTDB): domain Bacteria; phylum Pseudomonadota; class Alphaproteobacteria; order Rickettsiales; family Rickettsiaceae; genus Tisiphia. The sequence continues at coordinate 52,902 of JAHFPS010000002.1, read as the reverse complement.
CGACCGATGAGTTTGTTCCGTCTATATACTGTACTTGTCCATCTGTCAGTGGAGATGGCATGGCAATTTGACTATGCGGAAAATATGGATTGTAACTTAATCCTGGCATTAATTTAAAATTCTCAGGAGGATTAGTATAACCAGTAAGTATAGAATATACATAATTTGCTCCATCAGGTCTTGCTTTAATAATCAATGATAAATCAGGCGGATCTGCACCGTTATTGGCAGCTCTTGCTGCTTGCTCGTTATGGTAGGGACGAACAAATGGATCGGATGGTAGGGCGGGTCTTTCAAACATTTCTCCTGAATCATTGGGGCCATCTTGCACAGTGTAATTTTTTGCTATTTCTTTAATTTCTTCATCGGAAAATCCTAGTTCTTTAAGATTACGATAATATAAATTATAAAGACCATGACACACACTACATACTTCTTTATAGACTTGAAAGCCACGTTGAGCAGCTTTTCTATCAACGCTAGCAAAAATCCCATCAAATGACCAAGCAATCTTTTTTGTAGGCAATGCTTCGTTATTGGCAGTGACAATATTTGATATTAGCAAAACTAACAAACACAGGTAAAACTTGATATAAGAGGTATAGTTAACCCTATTAGCATTTAGCCATAGTAAACTGGCGTCATTGCGAGGAGGTGCGAAGCCCGAACGAAGCAATTGTAAATTGTCATTCCCGCGTAGGCGGGAATCTAGATCCCTGCTTTCGCAGGGATGACATAAAAAGGATTGCTTCGTCACCACTAAAGTAGCTCCTCGCAATGACGGAGTAATGTTAATCGGGTTAGCTATAATTTTCTTGTCTTTCATATAGACTCCGGTAAAGGCAGAGTTTTTTCATACTTGCTAATTAGAGGTACTGCAATGAGAAAATGAAAGAAATAATAAGTAGCAGCAAATCGACTTAAGGTAATATAAGGTTCTTCTGCTGGTTTTCCTCCAAGATATCCAAGTACCAAGCAGTCAAATATGAACAGCCAAAAAGCTATACGGAATATTGGTCTATAATTGGCACTTCTAACTTTTGAGCTGTCAAGCCAAGGTAAAACAAATAATAATAAAATACTAGAAAACATTAATATTACACCACCTAGCTTTGACGGTACTGCACGTAAAATAGCATAAAACGGTAGAAAATACCATTCTGGAACTATATGAGTTGGAGTAACCAAAGGATTGGCTGGTACATAATTATCAGGATGTCCTAAATAATTTGGTTGGAAAAAGATAAAAAACGCAAATATTAGAAAATAAACACCGAATCCAACAAAATCTTTTACAGTATAATATGGATGGAAAGGAATAGTATCTTTAGATGATTTAACATCGATACCCTTGGGATTATTTGAGCCATGAATATGTAGTGCTACTAAATGGAGTAATACTAAAGCTACTATAATAAAAGGTAACAAATAATGTAAAGCAAAAAACCTATTAAGTGTAGGGTTATCAACTGAAAACCCTCCCCAAAGCCAGTTAACTATCGATTTGCCAATGATAGGTATAGCTGAAAATAAATTGGTGATTACAGTTGCTCCCCAGTAACTCATTTGTCCCCAGGGTAGCACATAGCCCATAAAGGCAGTAGCCATCATGGTAAGAAAAATTATTATACCTATATGCCACAATAATTCTCTAGGTTTTTTGTATGAGCCATAATATAACCCTCTACAGATATGTAGATAAACTGCAGCAAAAAACATTGATGCTCCAACTGAGTGTATATAACGTATTAGCCAGCCATAATTGACATTACGCATAATTTTTTCAACACTCTCGAAGGCGTAATCGACGTGGGGGGTATAATGCATGGCCAAAATAATGCCAGTGATTATCTGAATTACTAAGGCAATACCAGCTATTGACCCTAAGTTCCATAGATAACTCAAATTCTTGGGTGTTCGGTATTCGCCTAAATGTTTAAAGAACGAGAAAACAGGTAATCGATAGTCTATCCATTCTATTATCGGATTAGATTTGCTTGGATTGGATTTTTTAGGATAATCACTTTCATTCATAAATAATTATCCGATTTTAATTTTTGTATCGGAAATAAATTCATATGGTGGAACAGCCAGGTTTAAAGGGGCCGGTCCTTTACGAACCCGACCAGAAGAATCATACTGAGAGCCGTGGCATGGGCAAAACCAACCATCATAATCGCCCTGGTTGGCAAGTGGTACGCAACCTAAATGTGTACAAATTCCTATAGTTACCAACCATTTATCATGTCCATCTTTTACTCTATCTTGGTCAAGTTCAGGGTCTATTAGCTCGGAAAGATTTACATTTCTTGCCTCAGCAATTTTCTCTGGAGTTCTATTAGTAATAAAAACCGGCTTACCTTGCCATTTAACAGTAAGAGTTTGACCTGGTTGGATGTTAGATAAATCCACTTCTATTGAAGATAGGGCAAGAACATCTGCTGAAGGGTTAAATGAATCAACAAGAGGGTAGGTAGCACACGCAGCTCCAACCACCACCATACTGCTGGCAGTTAAGGTTATAAAATCTCTACGAGTTGCCTTATCATAACAATTAGTATTTGACATAAAATGATCAGTATAATTATAGATATCTACGTAATATACTACTATAAAAGTAACAAAATATCAAGGGTTGCTTATAGCTAACCCGATTAGCATTTAGTCATAGTAAACTGCTGTCATTGCGAGGAGACGTAAGTCGACGAAGCAATTGTAAATTGTCATTCCCGCGTAGGCGGGAATCTAGATCCCTGCTTTCGCAGGGATGACACAAAAAGGATTGCTTCGTTGCTACTAAAGTAGCTCCTCGCAATGACGGATTAATGCTAATCGGATTAGCTATATATTATTTTTACTTACCATCGGTTGATTTACCATCACCATCTGTAGAATCACCAGGAGAATCATAAGGATTGCGATAAGGCAGCATTTCTGGTACAGTTCCATCTTTAGGCAATAACTTCTCTAATCCTTCCTCTAAAGCTTTCTCACCTGTTCCTTCTCTAACCTCGTATTTTGGCGGATCTCCTAAACATTTCCAAAAATTGGTTAAACTTTCAAAGTTGGAACCTAATTTTGTAGTACAATGTTGGGCAATTGCTTTAGATGTATCAAGGACTTCAGTTGTAGCAGTGGTCACATAGCTTATAAGCCCAATTTGTTCAAGACCCTTAGCTACCCAAAAAAGTACCACCAGAGAGGCAACAGCTATCATAACATACCATTTGGCTATGATGCTCCACAAAAACATTCCCATAGGGTTAGCTGCTATTAGTCTTCTTAAAGCTTGCCACATATATTAATTACCGAAAAATGGTTAAAAAGTCTACGACTAGAAATTACATGAATTGTAACAAAATAACAATTTTTTTATTAGTGCAAGGGTCAGTATGGTGTATAATAAAAATTAAATGTTGTAAATATTCTTAATTAGATAGGATGAGAGATAAAATATGATTGGTACAAGGAGCATATTGATGCCAATCATAACAAAAATTAGGTTTATATTATCAAAATTTTGTAAAACAAGACCGCTAAGTATTATGTTGGGTATTAGTAGCGGCATGATTAATATTGCTAGCAGGTTAGTATTTGACCGAAAATAGCTTTGAACAGCTCCAATTAAAACTAATAGGCTACTGGACAAAATTAACAGTAGAGTTAGATTGATAAAAAGATAGCTTATTGTTAGCATGTCAAGATCGAAAATAATATAAATTATTGGCATATTTAATAGAGTACTAGTGAGGGAGCTAAAAATTATGGTAATTAATTTCGCGGCAATAATTTCACTTTCATTGAAGCTAGATAATAGTAACTCCAAACTTCCGTCCTCGACATCTTGCTGAAATATTAGACTAGAAAAGCCAATTAAAGCTATCGGTAAAACAATTACTGAAAAAATGATGCCAAATTTTTTAATATCTGTTTGGTCATTAATTAAAGCAGTACTGAAAATACAAAATAAAAAAAATATAAATAGATATTTACTAAGATTATTAATACGATTTTGAATTAAATATTCCCATTTTATTAGTTGTATTAGTTTATACATAAATAGTACTATATGATTGACTCTATATCTTTCATTTATAAATGCGATAGAACCTCATACAATAAAGCAAAGGTGTTACGTAAAGCGTTAATATCGATCCAACAACAATGCCTGTTACTAGAACTATAGCCATTTGAAAACGACTATTGGCATAATTCCCGCTATCAAAGAAAAGTGATAACAAACCAATACTCATAGCCAGAGAAGTAATTAAAATTGCCCTGATTCTTGATGTGGCTCCTATTACTATTGCCTTTATCCCTCCTTGCCCCTTTTGATGCATTGCGCTACATAACAATACACTATGCTTGGTCATTAACCCTGCTAATGTGATAAGTGATATTTGAGTATAGATATTTAACCCTCCTTGAGTAAAATATAAACTCAATAAAGCTATACTTAAGGCGGCTGGAATTCCCCCGACTAAAATAACAAATGATAGCACTAAATCGTTAAAACGTGCAAACATTAACAAGTAAAGCCCAAATACAGATACTAAAATTAATAATGTAAATGATGATGTTGAATCAATAAGCATTTTCGTTTGTTCACTATAGCTAATATCACTATCACTTGGCAATTGACTGTTTAACTGATCAATAAAATGAACTGCATCTTGTAATTTAACTCCATATTTAGCAGTAGCAATTACTTCAATAGAATATTGCTCGTTATAACGCATAATTTGATTAACTGTATTCACCCTATTAACATCACATATATCCTTAAGTTGAATAAGGTTTTCTCCATTTTTCTGTGTTGTAATAAACATATTTTGTATATTACTTAGCATTTTACCAAATTTAGGGTCTGATTTAGCAACAACATCATAAGTATTATCATAATGCTTAAAGTTTCCTATTTTTCTGGCATTAAACAGAATATCCAAAGTATTTGATATATCTTTCTGGCTTAAACCATATGTGAATAACTTATCTTGATTACAGGCAATTTTATAATCTTGCACAAGCGAAGTCGCAATAGCTATAACATTAGTAAATAAATTCTGTGAATTAGCCTGTATAAAATGAACATCCTGCCAAGCATTATCCATAGACGAGTGGTTATTGACATAAAAGCTCAACTCAACATTACCTTTTGCTGAACCAGTATTTTTCCCCTGGGCAAACTTCACTGAAACATCTCCACCCACTGCTATTTTTGCGAGTTTAGCTTCAATTTCATGCAATGTCTGCACCGCTTTAGTTTTATCTTTTAACATCATCCAAATTGTTGAACGTGGTGATTCTTCAATATTCAGAGTATATTTAATATTATCATTACTATTGATTACTTTAGTGATTTTCTCCATATAGTGATGGATGTAACTTAAATTTGTATTAGGCATAAAGATGTTGGTAAGTATAATCATATCTTTTTTTTCAAATGGCTCAATTTCTATTTTCATAGAATTTGCTGCAACATATGTACCAGACGCTACAACTATAGTCACCAAGAATAAAAATACTCTGGCATGGCGTATAATAAAAAATAAAGAACCTTTATATTTGCCGGTAATCATATCCAGAGTCTTATTAACAATTTGAGCAAATTTGCTTTCATGCGTGTTATTTGCTAGTTTTAAAAATAATATGGGTGTTAAGGTAAACGCAACGATAAAGGACATCACTAAACAAGCAATGATTGATAGAGAAAATTCCTGTAAAATTTTTCCTACCTCTCCTTTAATAAACAAAATAGGGATATATATTACTACTAGCGTAAGCATCAATATTAAAACAGATAGAAAAAGGCTATAGATTGCTTGCAATATACTAGTTAAAGCATCTTTATTTTCCCGATAGTAATGTTCAGCATTCTCAATCACTACGATAGAGTCGTCAACTACCAACCCTATAGCCAGAACCATTGCCAGCATCGTTATCGAGTTGAGTGTAAAACCACACAAATATAGCACAATTAAACAAGCGGCAATTGAGACTGGAATTGCACAAATTGCAATAATTGAATATCGCAATGAACCCATCAGCAGTAAAACAATTACTGACACCAACAACACCGATTCAATCAAAGTTTTTTTCACTTCTTGAAACGCTTGTAAAATATCTTGGCTATCATCGATAACAACCTGAAAGGTAAATTGGGGATTGACCTTTTCGTAATATTCTAGGAAATGCTTTACATTTTTTGATACATCAACTGGATTTGCATCTGACTTAGCAAAAATACCTAATAAAACAATTTTATCCGTGCCAAAATAGGCAAAGCTAAGTGCTTCTTTATCTGATATCGTAATGCTAGCAATATTTTTTAATTTTATAGCAACATTATTACTTTCCAAATTAATATCACCAAAATCACTCAACTTATTAATTGTGGTATCAAAAGAAATATACTCAGTTTTATATTGATTTGATAGTTTACCACCAGAAAAATCAGTGTTTTGTAGTGTTAACGAAGCAAGGACACTATCTAAAGGGATATAATATTTTGCGATTTTTTCCGGATCAATATCGATATTAATCACTTTTTCTGTCACGCCAAAACTAGATGAGTTGGCTACACCATCAACATATTTAAGCTTTTTCTTGATTGCTTCAATATCCTCGGCAGTAACTAATAAATTGTTAGTAGAACTCACGGCAATATACATCATTGGTAAAGCCGAAAAGCTTTCAGTAGAGATTATAGGATCTTTAGCCCCCTCTGGTAAGAGAGCTTTATTTTTTAGTATCAAATCTCTCACTTGGTTAATTGCTTGTTTTATCTTAACTCTCTTGGCAATACTTAACGTTATTTTACTCTCTCCTAGCTGACTAATAGCAAGAATCGAATCAAGACCATCAACATGCGAAAAAACTTCTTCAAAAGGTTTGGTAGTATATTTTTCTATTAAATCTGGCTTGACATTCGGGTTGATGATAGAAATATAAATATTTGAAACAGGGATATTGGGTAAAAGTTGAATTTTCAGCTGCAAATATGCGTATATACCAAACAGTACCACCACAATATTGAGTACAATAAAAATGCTACTATGTTCCAACAATCTTTTTATCATAAAGCTAATCCGTTAATGTTCTAGATAACCCCTGTTATTGCGAGGAGATACTCTAGTAGCGACGAAGCAATCCATTTCTAATTACTTTCCTGATTGCTTCATCGGCTTACGCCACAACTGTCGAAAGTTAGAAGAGGAAGAGGTTTTAGATAGTACACTTTAAAAGTCGTATGTGGTCAACGTCATTGCGAGGAGGCATAAGCCGACGAAGCAATCCATTTCTGATCACTTTTTGGATTGCTTCGTTGCCACTAAAGTGGCTTCTCGCAATGACGGATAGGTTGGCTATAAAGCTATTTATTGTGATCTGGCTCTCTTAAATCCGGTTTTTTTAAACTCTACTGCCCTAGGTACTACTGGTATTTTTCTTTCCATGATGCTGGATTGTTCTATCTTTTTTATACTCACTCTTTGTTCAACTTTAGAGATATTAGTTCCTACCATTATCTCTGGACTGATGACCTCAAATTTCAGTTTCTTCATATTTGCAACTTCCTCAGTCGGTTCTGCTTTAACTAAGCTATTGGTATTGGGGATTACAGTTTCATCTGTAGTTCTTGGATTATTGAGCGGTTGTACACCCCCCTCCTGTTTTAACGCCGCTACTTCACTTTTTGGTTGAGGTGATTTTTGATATTGACCTTTTATCATTAATCGACCTGCATCATTAACTACTAATTCTTTCCCCTCTCTTACCGGTAGTCTGCTCGGAGTCTTGACAGATGAAGAGTAGGCACTTAATTCCTTTCTTTCTCCAGTAACTTGTTCACTCTTAATCACTTTATTTCCTTGGGATGATTTTAAAGCCTCTTGCGTTTTTAGGGTTTGTGCAAGTTCTCTTTGGTGAACTGTATTTCCTAAGCTTCTACGTGCTGTAGTACCTTGAATCTCTTGACCTTTAACCTGTTTTTCTTCTGCTATCTTGGTCTTTTTAAAATTAAGCAATCTCATTGCCTCATCAATCTTTGGTTTTTCTTCTGCTATCTTGGTCTTTTTAAAATTAAGAGCTCTCCTTTCCTCATCAACTTTTGGTTTTTCTTCTGCTATCTTGGTCTTTTTAAAATTAAGAGCTCTCCTTTCCTCATCAACTTTTGGTTTTTCTTCTGCTATCTTGGTCTTCTTAAAATTAAGAGCTCTCCTTTCCTCATCAACTTTTGGTTTTTCTTCTGCTATCTTGGTCTTTTTAAAATTAAGAGCTCTCCTTTCCTCATCAACTTTTGGTTTTTCTTCTGCTATCTTGGTCTTCTTAAAATTAAGAGCTCTCCTTTCCTCATCAACTTTTGGTTTTTCTTCTGCTATCTTGG
>JAHFPS010000002.1:0-44509 GCA_023269695.1 Rickettsia sp. | reverse complement strand
TTAAAATTAAGAGCTCTCCTTTCCTCATCAACTTTTGGTTTTTCTTCTGCTATCTTGGTCTTCTTAAAATTAAGAGCTCTCCTTTCCTCATCAACTTTTGGTTTTTCTTCTGCTATCTTGGTCTTTTTAGCATTAAGCAATCTCATTGCCTCATCAACCTTTGGCTTTTCTTCCTCTAATATCTTTTCTCTTCTCCTAAGCTCAGCAAGTTTAGTTTCAATCTCTTGCTTTCGACTTTCTAAATCACTTGCTTTATTAATTGCTCTATTAGTCGGAAGTGAACCGTTAATTCTTTTCTTCTCTACCGGGTTTGATTTTAGTTGATTTTTTGCTATATTAGCTCGTACATCTTTTAAGCTATTCTGTGCCTTCTTTAACTCTTCTGCTAATTGATCGCGTTGCTTGGCAAGGTCAGTTTGATCGTTTGTATTAGCTCCCTGTAACTTATTCTGTGCATCATCTTCTTGTTTTGCTAGTGCAGCAGCTTCGTGAGCTTGATTCGCTGCAACCAAATTAGCCTGTACCTTTTCTAACTTTGCTGCTTTTTCACTCAAATCTGTTATGTTTCCATTAGCCGTCGCTAACTTCTCTTCCAACTGACCCTTCTCTTGATTCGCCGCAGCCAAATCTGCTGCTTGTCGAGTCAAAGCTATTTCTTGTTGTTGTGCATCTTGCTCCGCTGCAGCCTTCTCAAGAATCGCTTCATCTTTTTGTCGAGTCAACTCTACCTCTTTTGCAATAGCCGCCTGTAACTCTGCATCTCTTGCAGCCAAATCTGCTTTCTGTTGTTGTGTAGCTTGCTCCGCTACAGCTTGTTGTTGAGTCAACTCTGTTATCTTATTTTCTGACTCTTGCAACTTCACATGAGCTTCATCTTTTTGTTGAGTCAACTCTACCTCTTTTGCAGTAGCCGTCGCTAACTTCTCTTCCAACTCTTCTTTTCCTTGCTCCGCTGCATCCTTCTCGCGAATCGCTACCTCTTTTTGTTTAGTCAAATCTGCTATCGTAGCCTGATCTTCATTTTGTTTGTCATTCAAAGCTTTTATCTTATTTGCTAATTCTTTACCCTTCTCATCTAATTCTTTTTTAGCATCTGCTAATTCCTTGTCCTTCTCTACCATCGCATCTTTGTGGGCTTTAAGAGTATTATCTTGTTGTTTAGTTAAATCTGCCAATGCTTGTTTATTATTTGTAATCTCTACTTGTGCAGTTTCTAACTTATCTTGTATCGTCTTTAACTCTGTTTCTTTTTCAGTAAAAGCTACTATCTGTTGTTGTAGGTTTTTATTAGCATCTTCTAAGTTCTTCGCCAACTGATCCTTATCTTGAACTAATTTCTCTCTTTCTTCCTCAAATTTATTCTTCGCTAGTTCCAAGTCTTTCTGAACTGACTCTAATACCTGTTGATTCTTTGCTATCTCAACCTGTGTACCATCTAACTTATCCTGTATATCCTTTTGTCCTTCAGTCAAAGTTTCTATCTGTACTTTTGCATCCTCATTAACCTTATTAGCATCTGCTAATGCATCCGCCAATTGCACCCGCTCTTGCTCTAACTTTGCCATCGCAGTTTCGTGAGCTTTAAGCTCTGCAGCCAACTTATCCTGCTCAGTTTGTGCAACTTCTAACTTACCCTGCATATCCTTTTGTTCTTCAGTTAAAGTTTTTATCTTATCTTCTGAGTCTTTTTTAGCTTCTGCTAATGCCTTCTCCTTCTCTACTATCGCATCTTCGTATGCCTTAGCCAATTCATCCTTTTCTTTAGCCACTGCAGCCAACTTATCCTGTGCAACCTTTTCTTGCTGAATCAAAGCTGCTTTAGCATCTGCTACTTCCTGTTGCTTCTCTGCTATTGCACCTTCGTGAGTTCTAACCATTTCAGCCAACTTATCATGTGCAGTCTTTTCTTGCTGAATCAAGGCTGCTTTAGCATCTGCTACTTCCTGTTGCTTCTCTGCTATTGCACTTTCGTGAGTTCTAACCATTTCATTCAACTTATCCTGAGTTTCAGTTTGTTTGTTAGTCAAAGCTGCTATCTGCACTTTTGAGTCCTCATTAGCATTATTAGCATCTGTTAATTTCTTCTCCAACTGCTCCTTAGCTTGATCCGCTGCAACCAACTTAGCCTGATCTTCAGTTTGTTTGTTAGTCAAATCTGCTATGTTTGCAGTAGCCGTCTGTAACTCTGCATTTCTTGCAGCCAAATCTACTCTCTGTTGTTGTACAGCTTGCTCTGCTTCATCTTTTTGTCGAGTCAACTCTGTTATCTTATTTTCTGACTCTTGCAACTTCACATGAGCTTCATCTTTTTGTCGAGTCAACTCTGCCTCTTTTGCAGTAGCCGCCACTAACTTCTCCGCCAACTCTTCCTTTCCTAGAACCGCTACCTCTTTTTGTTGATTCAACTCTGTTATTACTTGTTGATTCGCTGTTATCGCAGCCTGAGCTTCAGTTTGTTGTTGAGTCAAAGCTGCTATGTTTACAGTAGCCGCCGCTAAGCTCTTCTCCAATTGAAGTTTTTCTTGAACCACTGCAGCTAACTTATCCTGAGCTTCAGTTTCTTGTCGAGTCAAATCTGCTATCTTCTCATCTGATTCTTTTTTAGCCTTATTAGCATCTTCTAAGTTCTTCGCCAACTGCTCATTTTCTTCTTTAGATTTGTTCTGAGCTAATTCTAATTCTTTCTGAACTGACTCTAATACCTGTTGATTCTTTGCTATCTCAACCTGTGTACCATCTAACTTATCCTGTATATCCTTTTGTCCTTCAGTCAAATCTGCTATCCGTACTTTTGAGTCCTCCTTAGCCTTATTAGCATCTGCTAATTTCTCCACCAATTGTACCCGCTCTTGCTCTAACTTTGCCATCGCAGCTTCGTGAGTTTTAAGATCTGCAGTCAACCTATCCTGCTCAGTTTGTGCATTATCTAACTTATCTTGTGTATCCTTTTGTCCTTCAGTCAAAGTTGCTATCTGTTGTTGTAAGTTTTTATTAGCATCCGCTAAGTTCTTTTCCACCTGCTGCTTATCTTTTTCTAGACTTACATAATTCTCTCTTTCCCCTTTAAGTTTACTCTTCGCTAATTCTAATTCCTTTTGAGTTTCTACTATCTCGGCTCGTGCTTCATTTTTTTGTTGAGTCACAGCTTCTATGTTTTCAGTAGCCGTCGCTAAGTTCTTCTCCCACTGTACCTTCTCCTGAGCTAGCTTCTTACTTGCTTCCTCATACTTAGCCTTCTCTGCTGCTAATGCATTCTTAACCGATTCTAATATCTGTTGATTCTCTGCTATCGCAGTTGTGTGCGTCTTAGTCAGTCCATCCAACGCATCTCTTTCTTTAGTCAAAGCTCCTATCTGTACTTTTGAGTCCTCATTAGCCTTATTAGCATCTGCTAATTTCTCCACCAATTGCACCTGCTCTTGCTCTAACTTTGCCATCGTAGCTTCGTGAGTTTTAAGCTCTTCATCGAACTTAGCCTGAGCGTCAGTTTGTTGTTGAGTCAAAGCTGCTGTTTGTTGTTGTGATTCTTTGTTAGCATTTGCTAATTGCTCCTTATCTTTAACCGCTGCAGCAAGGTTATCCTGCACCACCTGTAAAGCTGTTTCTTTTTCAGCCAAAGCTGCTGTCTGTTGTTGTAAACTTTCATTAGCCGTCTGTAACTCTGCATTTCTTGCAGCCAAAGCTGTTTCTTGTTGTTGTGCAGCTTGCTCTGCTGTATCCTTTTGTCGAGTCAACTCTGCCATCTCAGTTTGAGCAGCTCGCTCCGCTGCAGCTTTTTGTTGATTCAACTCTGCGTTTTTTTTATCCAAATCTGCTATCTTCTCTTCTGATTCTTTTTTAGCCTTATTAGCATCTTCTAAGCTCTTCACCAACTGAAGCTTCTCTTTAACCTCTGCATCCAACTTAGCCTGAGCCGCATCTTTTTCATTATTAACATCTACTAAGTTCTTCTCCAACAGTTTGTTATCTTGCTCTAACTTTGCCATCGTAGTTTCGTTAGCTTTAAGTGCTTCCTCTTTTTCTTTAGCTAAATCTGCTAATGCTTGTTGCTTCTCTGTTATTTCAGCTTCACGAGCCTTAGCCACTTCAACCAGCCCAGCTAAATTAGTATCCGCCTCATTTTGTTTGTTAGTTAAAGCTGCTGTTTGTTGTTGTAAGGTATCATTAGCCGTCTGTAACTCTGCGTTTTTTTCAGCCAAGTTTGTTTCTCTTGCATCCAAATCTGTTGCTTTTGTAGTCAACTCTGCTATGTTTGCAGTAGCCGCTGCTAACTTCTCCTCCAATTGAAGTTTTTCTTGAACCACTGCAGCCAACTTATCCTGAGCTTTAGTTTCTTGTTGAGTCGCTACTATCTCATTTTTTGAGCCTCTTTTAATCTCTGCTAATAGCTTGTCCTTCTCCACTATCGTAGCTTCGTGTGCTTTAACCTTAGCCTGTGCATCCTTTAACTCTGCTTCTTTTTGAACCAAGTCTGCCATCTGTTGTTGTGAATTAGCAGGCAATTCCTTTTGCACCTTTGAATCATCCTGTAAACCAGCTCCACTTTGTTGAGCTTGCTGACTAAATGAATTAGCTTCTATCTCAGGTTGTTTAGGCAATTGTGATTTTAGTTGCTTTAATTCTTCAAATGCTAGTTTTTTCTCATTATTCAAATCATCTATGCTGCTTTGCAATTCTAATAATTCTGCTTTAGCTGCTTCAACATTATCATGCACAGTATTTTTTGAACGTACTTGCAGTCCACTATCTAATTTCAATTCTTCCTTTTGACCAATTTGGCTATCCGATTGCTTATTATCATCTGAAATTATTACTTGTTGACTGGAATTCCTTGCCTCGCTTGGTGATTGATTAGTTTTCTGTACAGAATCAGTAATATTTTGATCTTTCGTAGTAGTATCAAGATTTTCACCATCATTTACATATTTTTTGGAATTTGTATTCCCTTGAGTATTACGATTATTAGTATCAATATATCGTTCTGGGGTAGGATTACTACTAGGAGTAGCTCCTTGTCCAGTATTTGATGAAGAATTTAAGTTACTTGAGCTATTATTATCGCTACCATTACTATTTGGTGAGTCTTCTAGCTTTGCAGCTTGTTCCTTCACTTTTTTCTCAAGGGCACGTTTTTTCTTGCTTAGATCCTGTATTTCCCCAGCTTGCATTACATTTATTTTCTGAAGTTCAGCTGGATTAATTTCCTTAGCATGAACAGAACTAAAAAATAATAGTATCATAAGAAAATATAGTGTTTTCATTTGTCTAATTCATTTATTTATTTTAATTATTCAATATAAGTAAGGATAAGGTTAGCTTAATATATAGCAGATTTTTATAATCCACTAATAGCTATTTTTATTATTTTTGCGTATTTCTTATTTTTTTTTCATCCCCTATTTCAGTACATTTTAATTATTATAATTTTTACCTAGTTGTCTCATCTTCAATCAAAACCTTAACCCCATCAGCCAATCCCTTTTTTCCTGAAATAACCACTTGGTCATTTGGTTTGATGCCACTAACTACCTCTACACTTTGGCTATCACTATCACCTATTTCAACCCTAACTTTTTTAGCTATATTATTTTCAATAACATAGACAAAATAATAGGATTCAAAAAAAATAGCTGAGTTTGGTAATTTTATCCGTTGCTTATTGCTATTGAAAATAACATTTACATTAACAAATAAGCCAGGTGTGATTAAATTGTCATCATTTGGAATAAACGTTTCAATATAGACTGAGTGATTCTTATCTTGAGCAATTTCTGAAGTTTTAAAATCACTTAGTTTAAGAGCTAAATCTAAAGCAGGAATATAGATATTAACATAGCTATCCGGAAAACTTTTAAATTTTTGATAGTCGCTTTCATCGAGATCGAATGCAACCTTGATAATATGAATATCGTAAAGAACGGCAATTTTATCCTTTTGCGTAACAAGTTCTCCGTCAGCAACAAGTTTTCGTTCAACAATTCCACTTAACGGAGCAATAATATAATGATTGGTTTTGTCATCAAGTAATGTATAATATTTGTGCTTAGAATCAAGATATTCTATGCGATGGTTTACATATTCTGTATAGCTAATGAGATTCTTATCCGATAGCTGTTTCATCGCGTTAGCTTTTTTCTCTTTAAGACGATACTCTTCGTTTGCAAGTTCAATCAGGTAGTCAATTTGCGTGGTATCTAATACTGCTAAAATATCACCTTTCTTAACATAACTACCTATGGGCAAGTCAAGCTCTTTAATTCTCCCTGTTATATTGACTTTAACTGCATGTGTTTCATAGGGCAAGGTTTTACCTGTTGTAACCAATATATCCTTTGTCTCTTCTGAATACTGAGCCTTAACCACTTCAACAGGAACCCCGACAATTTGATTATCAACTTGCTTAGCAGCAATTTGTTTATTATCTATTTTTTTAATAAAAATTACCACTACGACAATCAATACTGTAATAAATAATACCCCTAATACCCCATATATAAATGATCTTCTACTCATTAGCACCATCTCTACCTCGCCTTAGGAGTCATAAGAAAACAACACTTACAATTAGTTGCTTATAACTCTATGTTATTTAATTAAACACCCTTTGATTTATAAGAATTATTATTTTACAACTATTAAAAGAACGGCTAAACTGACCATTTTTCACCTAATTCAAGCTTTTATCCGTTTCGTCCGGTTTATATGGTGCAGTATATACATTAAAAACTTATTGTCAAGTTAAATTTATTAGTAGGTTATTAAATAAATATAAATTTGATGACTATCTTAGTATATTTTGAAGTCGTAAGAAAATAACACTTACAAATTATTGGAACTGGTGACTATTAATTAATGTCAGATAGAACAATACTGATATTTTAATATTTGGCAACTTTTATGTAATGCAATCTGTCATATAATATTAAAATATAATAACTTTTATGCAATACAACCTGGTGATATAGTTGCTCATACCAATTAACCATCAAACCAATATTATTACTAAGCCATACCTTAATTACCCACAAATATTTTGTCAGCAAAAGTACTACCGTCATTGCGAGGAGGCATGAGCCGACGAAGCAATCCATTTTTGGTCACTTTTTGGATTGCTTCGTCGCCACTAAAGTAGCTCCTCGCAATGACATAGAGGCTATCTAGAACATTGACGGGTTAGCTATATAACTCTATTTATTAACACTAATTGGTATGATTTCTTCAGGAAAGGCAAAAAATGGTATTATTCCAGACCAGTTATGGATTATTCTATTTCTGTTGGCCCTATTTTATGGAGTCATTATATGCACTATAATACTCCTAAGGTTCTACAAAATTTTAATAGTTTACATATTGTAGTGGATCAACAGCTAGCTTTCCCTGGCGAATAGCAAAATGCAGCTGAGGATATTCAACATCTCCAGTACTCCCTACATGCCCGACTATCTCTCCTTGAGAGACTGTTGCTCCTTTTTGAACAATTAGATCTTGTAAATGAGCATAAGCAACATAAAGATCGCTATTATCTAACTTTATTATTAATAAATTACCAAACTTCGTATCATTATCTGCAAACATTACTTTACCTGATGCAATAGATCTTACAATAGTACCTTTGTTTGCAACAATATTAACCCCTTTGCTTTTTCCTTTAGATGTTTGTTCCCCAAATTTGATAATAATTTTACCTTCAATTGGTTTGATAAATTTTGCTGTATTAGTTTGCACAGCATTTTCCGCTTCTCTTATGGCACTTTTTCTTATAGATTTTTCTTGATTTTTTTTATTTAATAGTGCGGTGCTAACTTTTATCGTGATAATTTGAGATTTATTAAGATAATAAGGTGCGGACATGTTATTTAGCTCAGCTAATTCTTCAACCGTTTGATCATACTCATTGGCTATCGATTCTAACGTTTCTCCTGATTGCACCTCACGGTAGATTATCTTATTATCATCTAGTTTTACTCTTGGGACTATTATTACATCGTCCTGATTTTGAGTCTTTATGGCATGGCTATCTTTTAAAAAACCAGTCGGAGCATCAAAATCTTTTTCTTTCTCATCAAACTCTCTACCTATTATTTCACCTTCATCACTTTCTAATATATTATTATTTTCGGGATATGTTGTAGTTGGTGGTTTTATGGCTGTAGATTTTTGGGAAAAATCCTTTCCACGATTATATTCAATAGGAGCTGGAGGTTGAGTGGCACACCCAGAAATCATAAATATTACAAAATAGACAAAAACTATATTATTCTTCATAACTAACCAATAACTTACCAAAAAATTTACAATTTTATTATGCAATAAACTAACTTTAATGTACAATTAATTCTAGTATTTTTTTACCAATTTTTACCAAAATTACGTAGTTATGAAAACTTACAACATTCTAATAGCCAGTGACCACTCAGGATTTTCACTTAAAAGCAAAATTATCAGCTATTTACACAATAAAAATATATCTATTTTTGATTATGGTACTTATAATCAAGAAACAGTGGATTATCCAGACTATTCTAAAAAAGTTGTTGATGGAATTTTAGAAAATAGAGCTCCTTTAGGAATCTTAATTTGTGGAACTGGTATAGGTATGTCAATTGCCGCAAATCGTACGTCTGAAATAAGGGCCGCTTTATGTTTTGACTTATTTATGGCAGAAAGATCAAGGGCTCATAATGATGCTAATATAATAGTGTTAGGAGCTAAAATACCAAGTGAGGAACTAGCATATCAAATGGTTGATAAATTTTTAACCACTAAATTTGAAGGTGGGAGACATAGTACTAGATTATCAAAAATAAACTAACTATTCGGCTTTCTCTAAAAATGAAGAAAAGAGTAGTTATTTTAAGAAAATATTGGATCTATAGCTAACCCGAATAGGTTCTTGATATTGTTATAAGTTCCTAAAGGTCATGCGAAGATATCTTATGCCCACAGCTGTCGAAAGTTAGAAGAGGAAGCGGTTTTAGAGGTCATCATGGCAGTTTAAAAGTTGCGAAAAAATAACCGGCATCATTGCGAGGAGGCGTAAGCCGACGAAGCAATCGTAAGTTGTCATTCCCGCGTAGGCGGGAATCTAAGATCCCTGCTTTCGCAGGGATGACACAAAAATGGATTGCTTCGTCGACCTACGGTCTTCTCGCAATGACATTGATCACATACAACTTTTAAAGTGTACTATCTAAAACCGCTTCCTCTAACTTTCAACAGCTAGGGGGGTACTGGAAGGACAAGGGGTCGCATGGGAGTGACATTAAAGAGAGAATATATTTAGATATGAACTATTATAGTTGGTTAACAATAATAAGTTGTTTAGTAATTAACTGCTGTTCAGCTATTCATGCATCTAATAGAAATGTTGATAGTAGCCTTATGATCCGTAGTCATAGGGGCAATAGCCATATTGACAATAGATTTGCTGCAAGAATTGCTATTGTAGATATACACTCCATTCTAGAACATTCTGTAGCAATCCAATCTATAAGAAAATCTGTAGACCAGATAGGTAAAAAAATTCGACAAGATCTATCAAAGAAGGATATAGAGCTTAAAAAAATAGATAATCTATTAATGGAAAAACGTAACTCTTTAAGTGAATCAGCCTTTGAACAAGAAGTTGATGCTTTTAATAAAAAAGTAAACATAATACAAAAAGAAATACAAGATAGGAAAGTACGTCTTGAACAGGCTCATTCTGAAGGCTTAGGCAAGGTACACGAAACAACCATAAAAATTATAAATGATTTAGCAGAAAAATATAATCTTGATTTGGTTATACCTAGTACTCAAATTTTATTTGCTAAAAATACCCTGAATATTACGCAAGAAGTGATAGTGGAGCTAAATAACAAATTAAAACATGTTACAATTAAATATGAATAATAGAACATAGCAGTTTAAAAGTCGTAGAAAAACCCAAACGTCATTGCGAAACCACGTAGTGGTTGTGGCAATCCATATTCATTAGATTGCTTCGTCGCTACTAAAGTAGCTCCTCGCAATGACGCCAGTTATTTTCCCGCAACTTTTAAACTGCTCTGATAACAGAATAATAGAATATATAGGTATATAGGTTATAATGAAAGAATTCCCCCCTATTACAGTAGCTTATGGTGACGGTATAGGTCCAGAAATAATGCAAGCGGTATTATATATTTTAAAGGAAGCTTCTGCCAGAATACGTATAGAGGTGGTGGAAGTAGGAGAGAAATTATATCAAAAGCATTATACCTCAGGGATAGCAGAAGATACTTGGCAATCATTGGCAAGAACTAACATACTTCTAAAAGCCCCTATTACCACTCCTCTAGGCGGTGGGTATAAAAGCTTAAATGTAACTCTTAGAAAAGCCCTATCTCTTTATGCCAATATTCGCCCTGCTATTTCTTATGCTCCTTTTGTTAAAACACTACATCCAAATCTAAACGTGGTTATAGTGCGGGAAAATGTTGAAGACTTATACGCAGGCATCGAATATCGCCAAACTCACAATGTCTATGAATCTCTTAAGCTAATTAGCCGGGTTGGTAGTGAAAGAATTATTAGATATGCCTTTGAGTATGCGATAAAAAATAATCGTAAAAAGGTCACATGTTTCAGTAAAGATAATATTATGAAACTCTCTGATGGGATTTTTCATAAAGTTTTTGAGGAAATTGCCAATGAATATAAGCAAATTCAAAGTGACTATTATCTTATAGACATCGGCACTGCAAGACTAGCCACTCAGCCAGAATTATTTGACGTCGTTGTAACCTCAAACCTGTATGGTGATATTATATCTGACGTATCTGCAGAAATCTCTGGATCAGTAGGACTGGCTGGCTCTGCTAATATCGGTCAAAATTATGCTTTATTTGAAGCTGTACATGGTTCTGCCCCGGATATTGCCGGTCGTAACCTAGCTAATCCTTCTGGTTTGCTTAATGCAGCAATTATCATGCTAATTCATATTGGGCAACATGATATTGCTACATTAATAGAAAATGCCTGGAAGAAAACCATCGAGGACGGGATTCATACTGGAGATATCTACAATGAGAAGATATCTAGCAAAAAAGTTGGTACTAAGGAATTTGCTGATGAAGTAGTGAAAAGACTAGGTACCAAACCTTCTGCCCTCAAAGTAGCTGCATATTCATCACCAGTTGATCAACAACAAGCTATTGAGCAAATATATTCGATTAATAGTAAAGAAGTTAAAGAATTGGTAGGTAGCGATGTATTCATACAGATGGCAACGTTGACTGCCCATGAGGTAGCAGAAAAAATTCAAACTATCAGTTTAGGTGATTTACAATTAAAAACCGTATCTTCCATGGGACTTAAATTATGGCCCAGGGATGAGAGATTTGAATTATTATCTGATCATTGGTGTTGTCGTTTTATGGCAAAGAATGAGGGGGAAAGAATAACGCATTTATCTATAGCCCATTTACTTGAATCGTTAAGCCAGGCAAAAATAGATTTTATTAAAGTTGAGAATCTCTTTGAATTTGATGGGAAAGCGGGTTACTCGCTTGCCCAAGGAGAATAGTGTTTTTTGCTGTCGTCATTGCGAGGAGCCATTTTGTGACGACGAAGCAATCCATTTTTGTGTCATCCCTGCGAAAGCAGGGATCTTAGATTCCCGCCTACGCGGGAATGACAACTTACGATTGCTTCGTAGCCACTAAAGTAGCTCCTCGCAATGACGTTGACCACATACAACTTTTAAAGTACACTATCTAAAAACCGCTTCCTCTTCTAACTTTCGACAGCTGTGAGACGGACGCCTGGTTAGCTATAAATTTAATTTTTGAGGATATTTATGATATTTGTTATTGGTTATGGATTAATCCTACTCGGAATTATAGCAATATTTTCTGGCATTGTTGGACTTTTCAGATTTCCTGACTTTTATACAAAAATTCATGCTGCCAGTGTAATTGAATGTTGCGGGGTACCTTTATCACTTGTTGGTCTTGCTTTTTTACAACATGATTTTACTAGCTCTTTTAAATTAATTTTTGCTGCTATATTGATTTTAATATTAAACCCGGTATCTACTCATGCAATTGGCAAGGCTAGCTTATTAAGCCAGGGTAGTTTAAAAGTCGTAGAAAATGGTCGGAACCCAAAACGTCATTGCGAGGAGCCATTTTGCGGCGACGAAGCAATCCATAAAAGTAGCTAGAAATGGATTGCTTCGGAGGTCTTATGACCTCCTCGCAATGACGTTTTGGGCTTTTGACTTTTCTCCGCGACTTTTAAACCGCCCTGTTATCAAGACCCAATAACCAAAAAGAATTAAAATGATTGATCGTTTATTCATTATACCAGACATAATAAATTTCCAACTAGCTAGTTGGTTGCTTATGGTAATCTTAATAATGCTTGTCATCGCATCAATTAAGCTGATATTTTGTAAATCTTTATTAGAAACAGTGATAATAACCTCTATTTTTAGCTTACTTATTGGTTTATCTTATCTACTTATGGACGCTCCCGATGTGGCAATGACTGAAGTAGCTCTAGGTAGCTGTTTATCTAGCTGTGTATTTTTAGGATTTTTAAGCAAATTGCCAACCGTACAGAAATATAATCTTAAACCAACACGAGTAATAAGTTCATCAATTATATGTATAATTTTTATAGTAGTGTTAACCTTCGCAGGGCTTGATTTATTAGAATATGGAGCGATAGATTCTCCCATGCAAAATCATCTAACCAAATATTATATTGAACATACTAAAACTGACATTGGTATTCCATCTTTTGTAGCAGCACTACTAGCTAGCTATAGAGGTTATGATACTCTTGGAGAAACTGCCGTCATTTTAATTGCTGGAATATCGGTATTATTACTATTCTCACAAAAAATTACTAAAGATGCTTAAAAATTTTGTTATTATAAAACATACTACTCTTTTTATCTTACCTTATATATTTTTATATGGTCTATATATTCAAATTAATGGTGATGCATCACCAGGGGGGGGATTCCAGGCTGGTACTATATTTGCTTCTACGATAATTGGTTTTGATTTAGTCCATGGTCAATTTAAATTAAGGAAATATTTCTCTATTGATTTACTAGTTAGTATGGCTACTATCGGAGTACTGATCTATGCCCTAACCGGTATGGTATCAATATTATTTGATGATAATTATTTAAACTATTATTCTCTAGCACATGATAAATTACTAGCTCAACATATTGGTATTTTTGCTATTGAAATTGGTGTTGGACTCTGCGTTGCATCGGTTATGTGTTTGATATATTCTATAATGACTGCTGAAATATAATAAGATATTATGCTGTTTTGGTTGAATTTTGCTAGTAGTTTAAATACGTCCATTACCCACAAATATTTTGTCAGCAAAGAGTACCATAGTCATTACGAAGAGTGCATAAGCACAACTAAGCAATCCAAATATAATCATTCTCCTGGATTGCTTCATCGCTACTAAAATAGCTCCTAGCAATGACGGAGAGGTTATCTAGAACATTAACGGGTTAGCTATATTGCCTTTTTTATAACTAAAAACTACCATTTTTTCTTACTATTACAACTTTTTATTCCATTCTGATAACTAAAAATTTTGTCAATAGAATCTAAATATTTATTAGTTTCTATTTTTAACGTTTTTGATATATACCTAATAGTATCAGTCCTTAGGAAATAATACCATATGATAAGAAGAATAATTATATTTACTATCATTGCAATTTCATTGTTAGTATGTGCTATGTTAACCGCCATAAACTTTGTTGACTATAATTCGGTTAATAATAGTTTTGTCAATGAATTAAAAATTTCTTCTCAAAATCTAAAGAACATAAAAATAATTAAATTCCCTATACCCTATTTGACTATTGATCAGATAAAAGAAGAAGGAAAAATGGAATTAGAAAATATAGAAATTCATTTTACCCCATGGTCATTATTAATTCTCAGACCAAAAATTAGTGCTGTAACCATATATAATGCCACAATATATTCAGATGAACAAGATTTGGACATTATAAACCATGATAGGATAGTTAGCTCTTTCATAACCAATGGTATAATCGATATAAACTTTGATGTTAAAAATCTAACTATTCTAAATAAAAATAACCAACCCATTGTCACTTTAAATAACTGCTCTTTATTTAAAAATAGCCCTATTTCTAATAGAACTTCATTCGAAGGAGATAGGGGGTATGTAGAAAAATTGTCTGGATTTTTTGAAAGAAAGGGCAACCAAATAAATTTTGACCTTACTATCGCTAATAATGATTATAATTTTCACCTATTAGAAACCTATATAGACTCTAAACTAATAAATGGCAAAGCAGAATATTTAATACAACACTTAGCTGATATATTACATATTCTTATACCAGATTTAGACTCTTTGTTTAGAAAATTTAATCCGACTGAAAAGATAAATATAAAATTTGATATTTTGCCTACTCCACAATTACTCAAGCTAGAAAATATAACTATAGATTCTAATTCGCTAGCAGGTAACGGTTCAATATATTTGAACAAAAGTGACGATGTCACTAGTATAATAAAATTATATTTTCCTAAGATAGATGCAAAATCACTAATTACTTCATCAAATAATATTAAGCAATTTAGCAATTCAGTCTTTGGGTTAAGGTTTCTCTTTAATAATAAATCAATCATAACCAATATTTTAGTTGATCAAATAATATTAGCTAACGATGAGGTATTAAATAATACCAAAATTTTGCTTAATTTAGACAAAGGGGTATTAGTGGTTAACGATTTCTCTGGTATGATAAAATCTGGAGGCAGTTTTCAATTTATAGGCAATGTAACTCAAAACTCAGTACGAAGTATATTTGACGGTACAATTTACTTAAAACATAATGACCTTAATTCTATCTTGAATACTCTAGGTTATGAACAGGCAGTTAGTAGGAAGCCTACAGCTTTTATTTTATCTTCAGACTTAAAACTAACTTTAATAGATATATATTTACAAAACCTTATGCTAAAAACTGAAAATACTAAAGTTACAGGCAATATTATGGCTAGATTCATTGGTTCTATGCCGCATTTTATAACTATTCTTGACTTTTCCTCGATAGATTTAAATAGGGAAGATTATCCGATAATCTCACCAATGATGAAATTTGCCAAAAGCTTGTCAGAAAATATGAAAGATGAATCATACTTAGCTAAATATATTCCCATTAGAACAGTTAATTATTTAGGTAATTTTGATATCATGATCAATGATTTACTTATGGGAGATAATTCATTTGGTAAAGCATATATATTAGCAAATGTTTCACCAGGTAATATTGAAATTAGTAATTTTGATATAAGAACCAATAGTGATTACCTAAATCTTAGTGCTAATTTGTTAGCAAGTAAAATTAAACCACAATTGAAAATTACAATAAATGATGGCTCTCTTAATGTTAATTCTTTAACCCCTAAATCTTTACTTAATCTACGAAATAAATTATTGAATGAATTTGATTTAGAAAAAATAGAGTTAAAATTAAATTGTGTATTATCAAAAATAACACAAGGTGATCTAGTATTGCAAAATTTAAAACTTGCTCTAGCAAATAATAATGCTTTATTTAAGATCAGTAACCTTGAAGCAAATCTACTTTTGGGTAAATTAAAAGCAGAAGGTAATATTCTATTAGATCCTTATACTTTGAACTTTGTTTATGCATTAAACTCTATTAGTTTGGTGCAATTATCTAATATTTTGCCAAAAGGATTACTGGACAATCGCGGTAGGATGAGCGTAAATGGAGCAATTGCCACTAATGGTGATAGTTTAAAAAAATTGTTATTTGAGCTTAACACTCAATCAGAGTTTGTAGTAAAAAATGCGAAGATCAGTAATTTTTCCATTGATTCATTTATAGAGAAAGTTAATAATAAAGACTATATCTTAAATGATTTAAAAGATGATTTAACCAAAGCTATGTATCAAGGGGAAACTGAATTGGATAGTTTGCGTGGCAATATTCAGTTAAAAAATGGCATAGTTACAATAAAAGACATAGTATTTAATACGAAATATACTAGTGGGTCTGCATCATTAGCTGTAAATATCTATAATTGGGACATGGCATTATCTTCAATATTATCTTTCTATATAGCAGATTCAAAACCTAATCTGAGCGACTCTAATAATAAAAATACTCCTATAAATCTTAAAATAAAAACATCAGGTACTATATTAGATCCTATAAAAACGTTAGACGAAAGTGAATTAACAAAGGCTTTAGAGAAGAACAAAAGGAAATCCACAGCTACAAAACAATAAATGTTAGTATAGCTAACCCGAATAGTATTACTCCGTCATTGCGAAGAGTGTGTAAGCACGACGAAGCAATTCTGTTTTGTGTCATCCCTGCGTAGGCAGGGATCTAGATTCCAGCCTACGCGGGAATGACACCAGTTTTCTACGAATAAATACTATTTGGGTTAGCTATATTAAAAATTTTTAGGATTACAACTGAGATGATTTTTTATCTTAACGATATTTTAACCTTGCTATAACTTGTAATATTGTTCTATCTTAAAAGAAGATTTCTAAAACAGAGAATTATGCTAATGCGATTATTGATATTTTTTGTCTTTATAATTACATTTAATGTAATCTTATATCCTGCTTATGCTGCAAATAAACCTGGGTCTTTGCCAACTCAGACCAGTCTTGTTGTAGATTGCAAGACCGGTAGGATATTGCACGATAAAGATTCTACTACCAGAATATATCCTGCTTCATTGACAAAACTAATGACTTTGTATTTATTATTTGAAGCACTAGACTCTGGCAGACTATCAATGAATCAAAAATTATATGTTTCAAAAAATGCAGAAAAAACGTTACCAAGCAAACTAGGGCTTAAAGCGAAAGAATCTATTATTGTAAGAGATGCTATTTTAGCCCTAGTTGTTAAATCGGCAAACGATGCAGCTATGGTCGTAGCTGAAAATATTAAAGGTACTGAGGAAAAATTTGCTCAGTTGATGAATATTCGTGCTCGTCATCTTGGTATGAAAGATACTTATTTTAACAACGCTTCTGGATGGCATCATCCTTGTCAAAAAACTACCGCTCGGGATCTTGCTAAACTATCCATAGCTATTAAGCGAGATTTTCCCAAATATTATAGTTATTTCTCTAAAAATCACTTTGTTTTTAGAGGCAATATTGTACGAGGACATAATAAGGTAAATGAAATTTACGAAGGAGTTGAAGGATTAAAAACTGGCTATACCATTCCAGCTGGCTATAACTTAATTACTGTAGCAACTAGAAACAATAAATCTTTGGTTGCTATTGTTACTGGTGGCATATCTGCTAAATCTAGAGATCAGCAAATGGTGAAGCTATTAGATACACATTTTGGTCAGCCGAGCAGTGGCAAGACAATGGTTAATAAATTGACAACAGTGCCATCAAAAACATATAGCAGAAAAACAAAATCAACCAAAGTTGCTACAAATCTTAAAGTAAAAAAACAAAAAAAAGTTGGTTCGCGAAGCTAGGGGGATAAGTACATAACGCTTACAAATTAGTCTCTTACTATTCCTACTAATAACTAAAGTTTAGACTTAGGGTAATTTTAAAAACACGCAAATAATTACTTAGCATTGAATAGGGAGAATGTAAAAGCAAAAATGAGCAGATTGATACAAGAAGAAGGGTTGCATATTCAAACTAATCTAACTAGAAAACAAAAAGAATCTGTCTGGTTACTCTCAATTGGTACATTCCTAGAGTATTTTGATCTGATGCTCTATATACATATGGCGATAGTTCTTAATGAGCTTTTTTTCCCAAAATATGATCCACATACAGCACAATTACTTTTAGCCTTTACTCTTTGTGGTACATATTTATTGGGACCTATAGGGGGATTAGTTTTTGGATGGATTGGTGATAATATAGGTCGTAAAGCAACCGTTGTTATCACTACTTTCATGATGGCAATTTCTTGTCTTATCATTGCTAGTTTACCAACTTATGATGAAATAGGTATAACTGCTACTGTGATTGTATCAATATGTCGTATTATGCAAAGTATGACTTCCATGGGAGAAATAACAGGGGCAATGCTATATTTGACTGAAACTATAAAAGCACCACAACAATATTCAGCTGTATCACTATTGATTTTCTTAGCTACATTAGGGGAAGCATTTGCTTTGGGCATTGCATCTATTGCTATCTCTTACAATTTCAATTGGCGTTATGCTTTTTTGTTTGGTACATCAGTTGCGTTAATTGGTTCAGTAGCTAGGACAACTCTACGAGAAACACCAGAATTCGTTGATGCAAAACGTCGAATGAAAAGAATTTTTGCAGACATTAATGAAAAACAAGATATACTAAAAAATGATCCTATTTGGACAAAGAAAGTTAATAAAACCACAGCCTTATCTTTGTTTTTAGTGAATTGTGCTTGGCCGGTATGTTTTTATTTAGCATTTATTCATTGTGGAGAGATTCTTAGAAATAATTTTGGTTATACGATTAAGCAAGTCATTCACCAAAATTTCTTCGTCTCAGTAGTAGAAATGTTAGGAATTTTGCCATTGGTATATTTAAGTTATTATATATATCCTATAGTGATTTTAAAAGTCAGACTATTAACTTTCTGGGTTTTTATTTTGATTTATCCATACTTATTGAATAATGTTAGAACACCATTTGATGTTTTTGTACTCCAGTCATTTATGATATTTTTTATACCTCGTACCATTCCAGCCATATCAATTTTTTACAAATATTTCCCTATCTTTAAACGTTTTACTTATTGTGCTTTTATGTTTGCTATGTCACGTATGGTAATGTATGTTATCACATCTTTTGGGCTTATTTATTTAACGGAATATTTAGGTAATTATGGATTACTGGTTATTATAATTCCAGTCATGATTGGATATACTTTTGGCATATTGCATTTTGAAAAATTAGAGAAAATAGCTGGAAACTATCCTAAAAAGAAAAAATAGTTTCTCTTAATGAATTAGGTGGTTGTATACTCAAATGATGTCTATTAAAGAAGGTTTAATTTTTGTTGGTGTGGTATCATCAGCACAAGGAATAAAGGGTAATGTTTACGTCAAATCTTTTACTATGCCAAATACTAATATTATTAAAATGAATTTAGTCGATGAATTAGGAGAAAAAATTGTTCTTAAACTACTTAGTCAAAATTCTAAAGGTGATATAATATGTAGATTTAACGACATTAATAATAGGACATTAGCTGAAGGATTAAAAGGATGTAAGATTTTTTGTCATAGGTCAGATTTCCCTTCCTTAAGTGAAGACGAATTTTACATTGAAGACTTAAAAGGTTTATTAGTACTAGATAGCAATTTAGTCGTTATAGGAAAAATTACAAATATTTTTAATTTTAATGCAGGTAATATTATTGAAATTGAGTTTGTTAGCGATAAAATAGTAGAGCTGTTTCCTTTTAACAAACAGTTTTTTCCAGTAATTACTAAAGATCATGCTATTCTTACAAAATTCGAGTCATCCTGAATTTATTTCAGGATGACCCCAAAAGTTAGTCCTCATTACGTCGTTCTGATCTCTTCCGGTCGTTAGGATTTAACATTGCCTTACGAAGTCGGATTGATTTAGGGGTAACTTCTACCCTTTCATCACTTTGGATATAGCTGATAGATTGTTCTAACGTCATAAGGGTTGGTGGGATAAGACGCATAGCTTCATCTTTGCCAGAAGCCCTAACATTTGATAATTGCTTGGCTTTCAGAGGGTTTACTTCCAGATCATTATCCCGATTATGTTCTCCTATAATCATTCCCTGATATACTAGCTCGTTAGGGTTTATAAACATTTTCCCACGATCTTCAAGATTCCATAGAGCATAAGCAACAGCTTCACCATCCCCATTAGAAATTAACACTCCATTACGTCTTCCTTCAATAGCACCTTTATAGGGAGCATAGCTATGGAAAACACGATTCATAACACCTGTACCCCGAGTTTCGGTTAAGAATTGCCCGTGATAGCCAATAAGACCGCGTGATGGTCCTAAAAATGTTACTCTAGTTTTACCGCCACCAGATGGACGCATATCAGTCATTTCTGCCTTACGTAGGGCAAGTGATTTAACCACCATCCCAACAAAATCGTCATCAACATCAACTTGGATTTCTTCAATTGGTTCTAATCTTTTACCCTGTTCATCCTCTTTGAATAATACACGTGGTCTGCTGATTGATAGTTCAAAACCTTCCCGTCGCATAGTCTCAATTAATATTCCTAATTGTAGCTCACCACGACCTGCAACTTGGAAAGCATCTTTCTCTTCAGTTTGGCTGACCTGTATGGCTACGTTACTTTCGATCTCTCGCATTAATCTATCACCTAGAACTCTTGCTGTAAGTTTTGAGCCTTCTCGTCCAGCAAGAGGAGAATCATTCACCCCAAAGGTCATAGATAATGTTGGTGGGTCTATAGGTAAGGATGGCAGTGCTACCGTTATTTCAGGGGCACATATCGTATCCGCTACAGTGGCATCCTGAATCCCAGCAATAGCAATAATATCTCCAGCATATGCAACATCAACAGCTACACGTTCTAGTCCCCGGAATGAGAGTATTTTACTTATTCTAGCATTTTCAGTTACCATATTATCACGATTAAGGACTTTAACATTTTGGTTAGTCTTAATTGTACCACTATGGATACGACCGGTAAGCACACGACCAAAATATGGGTTATATTCTCTAGTGGTAACAAGCATGGAAAAGGGAGCATCGCTATCAGCGATAGGAGTAGGCACATGAGATACTATCAAATCAAAAAGCGGAGCAAGGTCTTTTTGTTCATCTTCTAAGTGACGTGATGCCCAACCGCTACGTCCTGAAGCGTAGATAATAGGAAAATCTAGTTGTTCATTATTTGCCTCTAATGCCATAAATAATTCAAATACTTCATCGACTACTTCACTTACCCTTCTATCAGGGCGGTCAATTTTATTGATAACAACAATTGGTTTTAAACCAAGTTTCAGAGCTTTTGACAACACAAATTTTGTCTGAGGCATTGTGCCTTCAGAAGAATCAACTAGTAATATGACTCCATCTACCATAGTAAGAATGCGTTCTACCTCACCACCAAAATCAGCGTGACCAGGAGTATCAACTATATTGATACGAATATCTTTCCACATAAGGGAGGTACATTTGGCTAGAATGGTTATACCACGTTCACGTTCCAGGTCATTTGAATCCATAGCACGTTCTGCTACTTCCTGGTTTGCTCGGAAAGTCCCACTTTGCTTGAGCATATTATCAACTAGAGTGGTTTTACCATGATCAACGTGGGCGATAATGGCAATATTACGAATAGCAGACATCAAAAACCTTTAATATATTTTTTAATTGGCGATTATAGAGCAAAATATATAAAAAGGGAATAGAGTTCTTGTACTGTTTGCATATTACGCCAATTATGGGGTCAACTAATGATTATTAGACCTCCTTCAAATCCCTCAGCACAAGCGAGTTTCGAAAGAGGTCTAATGGTGTCATTGCGAGACCACGTAGTGGTGGTGGCAATCCATTTCTAATCACTTTTATGGATTGCTTCGTCGCTACTAAAGTAGCTTCTCGCAATGACGTCTGTGAATTTGGCATAATGCTAGTCGAGTTACTTCTAGGTTCTCATAACCTAAAGATTTATTGCATCTATGCAAGCAAATGTAGCAATTTTTGTTATTTCACTGGCTGACGCTCCCATTCGTACTATTTGTACCGGATATTCAAAACCATTAATTACTGGTCCGATAAAAACACCTCTGGCTAATTCTTGCAATAGTTGTGTTGAGATTGCAGCTGAATGTATACCAGGCATAATCAAGACGTTAGCAGGACCTGATAACCGACAAAATTTATATAAATTACGTAAATTGGGGTTCAGAGCAACATCAGCTGACATTTCGCCATCATATTCAAAATCCAGATTCATACTATCTAGGATTCTAACAGCTTCCCGTATTCTATTTGCCTTTTCTCTCATTGGATTACCAAAAGTCGAGAAGGAAAGTAGTGCAATCTTTGGTGTCATTCCCATATTTCTTGCTATACTGGCAGTTTGCAAGGTTATTTCTACAAGATCCTGCTCGTTTGGCAGTTCAGTCACGCTATTATCAGCAATAATTATATTATGTTCCTTGGTAATCATAATGGAATAGCCTAATATTCTATTATTTTTTTTAGGTTCCATTACCTTCATAATATCCTCTAAACTATTATAATAGCTCTTTGTTACGCCAGTAACCATACAATCTGCATCGCCACAAGCTATCATGATAGCTGAGAATATATTTTTATCACTTTTAACTAGTCTAGCACAGTCACGATATAAATAGCCCTTACGCTGTAATCGGCTATAAAGAATATCTATATATTTATTAAGATTTTGGTTAATAGCAGCATTCATTATGGTAATACCCTCTAAATCATAATTCACGCCTATTTTATTTAAAACGGCAGATATTTTATCATATCTACCCACTAGGATAGGGTGAGCATGACCAGCATCCCGCATAGTAATAGCAGCCATAATTACCTCTTCCTCCTCACCTTCAGCAAAGACTATCCTTTGAGGTGTTGATGCTTGAATTCTCTCAAACAATAGATTCATGTAATGCGAGGTAGGATTTAGTCTGCTTTCCAATTCCCTTGCATAGTTCTTGATATCAAAATCTGTAATTTTAGCAACCCCGCTATCTATAGCTGCCTTAGCTACTGCCATCGAAACAGTGGTAATTAATCTCGGATCAAATGGTACAGGAATTATGTAATCTGGACCAAAAACCATTTTCCTACCAGGATATGCCTTATAAACTTCATTGGGTACAGCTTGTCTTGCTAACTCAGCTAAAGAAAACGCTGCGGCTATTTTCATTTCCTGATTAATAGTAGTAGCTCTAACATCTAAAGCTCCGCGGAAAATATACGGAAAGCCCATAACATTATTAAGCTGATTATTGTAATCAGAGCGTCCTGTAGCAATAATCGCATCACTTCTAACTGCCTGTATATCCTCTGGAGTAATTTCTGGGTCTGGGTTAGCCATCGGAAAAATGATGGGATTTGGAGCCATGCTAGCTACCATTTCTTTCGATACTGCTCCTTTAGAAGATAAACCAAGGAATACATCAGCTGACTTCATAGCATCACTCATGGTACGCAAATCGGTTTCAGCGGCGTATAATTCCTTCCATTCATTCATACCTTCTTGTCTACCTTTGTAAACAACCCCCATTTTATCACATAGTATAACATTTTTTTTGTCGACACTAAGAGCAATTAGTAATTCAATACAGGCAATCGCTGCCGCCCCTGCCCCACTTACTACAATTTTTAAATTATCCAATGAACGATTTGTAATATAAGCCGCATTAATAAGACCTGCCGCAGCAATAATAGCCGTTCCATGCTGATCATCATGAAAAACCGGTATCTGCATACAGCTTTTTAATTTTTCCTCAATTATAAAACATTCGGGAGATTTAATGTCTTCTAAATTAATACCACCAAAACTATAACCAAGATATTTTACGGCATTAACAAACTCATCTGGATCAGTAGTATCTATTTCAAGATCAATAGAATCAATGTCGGCAAATTTTTTGAATAAAACAGCTTTTCCTTCCATTACCGGTTTTGATGCAGCTGCTCCTAAATCACCAAGACCAAGAATGGCTGTACCATTAGTTATTACAGCAACTAAGTTACCTCTAGCCGTATATTTATAAACATCATCTATATTTTTAGCAATTTCGAGACATGGTGCTGCTACCCCAGGGGTATAAGCCAAAGCCAAGTCCTGTTGAGTATCCAAAGGCTTAGTTGCAGCAATAGCAATTTTGCCTGGCTTACCATTGCTATGATATTCTAAGGCTTTAAGATAATTTATTTTATTCATTTCATCCATAGATGTTACTCCTTAATTACTTCAAATTTTCTACTGTTAGATATTTATCCACATCAAAACTGACAACGAAACTATTGAAAAAAGTGTTGTGAAGGTAATAATTGATGCCATAGATTCTGGATCGCCACCAAGCTGACGTGATAAAACATAAGCAGTGCTGGCACATGGTAAACAACTATATAGAACCCCAACTGATTTAGCAGTACCAGTGATTGACATTAGTGACAATACAATTATTGTAACAATAGGAAAAGCCACTAACTTAACAAAACTAGTAAATAATACATTGTACACAATCGTACCACGCATGAAGAATTTAAGGCCTGCTCCAACATTTAGCATACCTATAGCTAAAGCAGAATCAGATAGGGTAGATAAGGTTTTCTTGATGCTAAGATGTAATTCTAAATTAGAATAATTAAAAAGGAATCCAATGATACTAGCAATAATCAAGGGATTTTGCACTATCAATTTAAGCATTAATATAAAGCTAGCTTTAGGACTCTGAGCTACAGAACTATCAGGAACATAATGGGCAAAAACCATTACTGATATGATATTAGTAAAAATGATCATATAGGATGAAATCACCGATACTATAGCAAGCCCCTCCTGCCCCAAAAGAGGACTACTAACACCAAAAAAGATATAACTATTATAGCGTACTGCTCCCTGAAAAGTTGAGGTAAACTGAATCTTGTCAAAGTTGGTTTTCTTCTGATAAATGATTAAAGCAACAGCAATAATAGAAGAAGAGATGATTAATCCTAATACCAGTTTTATTATAGAAGATGCATTTAAATCAGCTACAGATATAGTATTGAAAAGCATGACAGGAAAAAGAAAAAAATATGATAATTTTTCTATTCCCCTCCAAAACTCTTCAGAAGTCAACCATTTCCTTTTGATAATACTACCAAGCAAGGGAATCAAAAGAATAGGTAATGTACTAGAGAAAATGTCATTCATCAGTCTACGATTATCCCAATTGCTAATTGTCATGCAATTAGCTGTAAATTATGCGTTACGATTAAATTATTCACTTTGCATAATATCAGAGTTTTATTGCAAATCAAGACGTATACTCAAATATACTAAGGCAGGATATATAATGAAAGTTAAGACTTACGTCAATGAAAATTATACCAGACACAAACGTCATTGCGAGGAAGACCGTAGGTCGACGAAGCAATCCATTTTTGTGTCATCCCTGCGAAAGCAGGGATCTAGATTCCCGCCCACGCGGGAATGACATCTTACAATTGCTTCGTCGGCTCATGCCTCCTCGCAATGACGCAGGTTATTTTTCCACAACTTTTAAACTGCCATGATGACCTCTAAACCCTCTTCCCCTTATAACTTTCGACAGCTGTGGCTTCGTGCCTACTCGCTAATAGACGTCTGTGAATTTGGCGTAATGTTAGTCGGGTTAGCTATACCACACCAAAAGATAGTATGTAGATTTTTAGGTTATACAAAAATCTAATTACATAGGATTGTGATTTATATAGTCCCCGCTTTATAATAGTGAAAATAGGCATTTTCTCTTCTTGTAATTTTGGGGTCTTAGCAATCTCAGAGATACCAAAAGTTTGATATACAAGGCGTGGATTTTCTATAGCTGTAAATTTTATATCAAACTCCCATGCTCTAGTAAAATAATGATCTATAGGCATTCTTATTGGTAAAGCTTTTTCTAATAATCTTTGAGCAGCTTTCCTATTTATAATATACGCACCAGCATGAGTGACCTCTGTCAGGTATACAACTAACTTTTGGTTATTTGAAAAAGATTTAATGGTTAGTGGAGTACCATTGTGAGATATTTCAAAGCTATTAATATCCCACAACTTGTTATTTTCTACTAATTCATCAATCATTATTCGAAGTTTTTCGTGATCAAAACTTACATCATCTTCAAAGATTATAGCAAATTCAAAATTTGAATCTAAAAAAGTTTGCCAGGATTTAATATGGCTTAGAGAACAGCCAATAGTACCTAATTTTGGGAAATGACCCAAGAATTGTTTATAACTTTGTAAATCTACTGTTGAATTTACTTGCTCTTGTGAAAAAGTATTACCATCAATTGCCGATATTCTCTCAACTGAAATTCCCAGTGCCATTATATTATTCTTGACATATTCATAACGTTTTTTAGAACGTTCTAAATTAATCACATAGGCACCTACCTTATTATTCGAATTTACTGTCTTAGTAGTAGAATCTTTATATTGTATATTAGTATCTAAAACAAAATATCCCACATGGTAAAGAAACGATAACATAAAAACTAATATACAAATTCTGACAAATTTGTTGTAAGTCTGAAAGATATTCACTTAACCAACCTATATAATCTTACAGCATTCATTGAAATTCAATCTTGGTAGACGTGGAAAAGAGTTATCACCATCTCTGTAACCAATATTACACAAGAAATTTACTTGATGATTTGTATTATTAAAGAATGTACTATTAATAGCATCTTTATTAAATCCTGACATAGGACCACAAGCCAACCCTTTACTTCTCGTCACAATCATGAAATAAGCTGCTTGTAATGATGAGCTACGAGCTGCAGCATCTAAAGCAATTTGCTCAGAAGAAGAAAAATAATCTTTTATACCGATATCATGAGGAAATAATCTGGGTATTAATTCATAAAACTTAGTATCAAAGGCAAAAATGGCTGTAACAGGTGCTGACTTAACTTTTTCAACATTACTGGAAGCTAGGCATTTATACAACTTATCTTTTTCAGCTTGACTCTGAACAAAAACAATTCTTAAAGGACAGCAATTAGCTGAAGTAGGGCCAAGTTTTGCTATATTATAAATTTCCTCCAGCAAAATTTTATCAACTGGCTTATCCAAAAACTTATAGCACGTTCTATCTGAAAATATTTCCTTAATAGTTCTCATAGTAATACTTCTTAATTCCCCGGTTTTTAATTTTCTGGTATTTCTTTTTGCCAAGCATCAGTATTACTATTTTCTATAGCTAACCCGACTAGCATTACACCGTCATTGCGAGGAAGTAGCTTCGCTGCGACGAAACAATCCAAATCTAATCCTGGATCGCCACGACCACTACGTGGCTCGCGATGACAAGTTATAGGCACAAACGTCATTGCGAGGAGGCGTGAGCCGACGAAGCAATCCAATTTATATGAGGATATTGTTTAGCGTATGCTTTGGATTCGTCGTGCTTATGCACTCCTCGCAATGACGTTAGTTTACTATAGAGTAATTACTTAGCCATTGATTGTTGCGTCCCTTTGCCCATAGCAACATTTTTTATTGCAGAACCTAGATTAACAACACTTTCTGCAACTTTCCCCACGGCTATAGCATTATTCAAACTACTTTTCACTATAGTACTAACTGCCTTGCATGAACATTTTATTACATCCACCACTGCATTTAAAATTTTATTACCTTTGATGGCATTGACAGGCTTCTCAAACATTTCCTCAACTTTCTTCAGTTGTTCCTTAGCAAATTTCTCTAGCCGTCCAATTGGACTTTTCTCATATTGTTCAGCACTTTGCTGGTTAGCAAAATCTCTTATAGAGGCACCAGGTACAGTGTTAGTATATTCTTTTACCTCTGTTCTTGCTTTGTCAAATTCCTCTTTAAAATCTTGTAAGAGATTTTGTGCTTTTTCACCTTGCAGTTTATCCAATCCATTTAATTTTGCAATTTTCTTCAGTTCTTCCTCTGCTGCTTTTAAACACTCTGCAACTTGACTTAAAGCTGTATTTAGATTTCCCAAAGGATTTGGTGTACTACTATCTATACCATGTTCCTGCGAATAATTTGGGTTTTTCAAATTTGCCTTAGCTTCCTCTTCACTCCGATAGGGCAAAGAATCCGGGTTATTTTCATTTTCTTGTTCAGCCATAATCTTCTCTATATTTAGTTAAAACCTTCGCTAAAAACTCTAGCAGAAAATTTTCTTTATCTCAATCATTAAAAATCATCATTAAAAATCTAAATCGGCGTAGCATGTTGGTGGAGTAAAACCTGGTATTTTATCGTGTAATAGGGAACGAAAGCTAGGTCTAGATTTGATGATTGCATACCAATGACGAATAGATGACCATTTGTCCCAGTTAATTTCACCAAAATAATCTAGAACTGATATATGACAGGCGGCAGCTATATCTGCACAACTTAAGGAATTTGATGCAATAAAGCTACGTAGCTCCAATAGACTGGACATATAGGTTAAATGATGCGACAGATTAGTCTTTGCCGCTCTAAGAAAATCGGTTCTAGGACCACCTAATTGGCAGGATGACCTTACTATTTTTTCATCGATAATAATTTTTGTTACTTCACGATAAAATTTTTCATTAAACCAACTGAGCAATCGACGGATTTCACATCTAATATCAAAATCTTCGTCCATAAAATTAAAATTTGGATATTTTTCATGAAAATACTCAGTGATCGGATAGATTCCTGCTATAATTAAATTGGATGCCTCTTGTAAGACCGGTAAAGTACCCGCCTGATTTAAAGACAAAAATTCCTGATTCCTCTGCCAATAATCCTCTTTAACCATAGTAAACTGAACATCTAGCTCTTTTAATAATACCCGAACCTGACGTGATAATGGACAAATAGGATAATGATACAATTTCTTCAATTAATTATCCTTCTTTAAACATTAAACCTAAAATGTATTACATCACCATCTTGCATTTTATATTCCTTGCCTTCTAAACGCATTTTACCCATTTCTTTGGCTTTTACTTCACCATTAAACTTTATATAATCCTGATAGCTAATAACTTCAGCCCGGATAAAACCTTTCTCAAAATCAGTATGAATAATACCAGCGGCTTTGGGAGCCAGCGTACCATTACTAAAAGTCCAGGCATGTGTTTCTTTTGGACCAACAGTAAAAAAGCTTTTTAGATCCAATAAATTATACATTTCTTTTATAATTTTACTCAGACCTGTTTCCACAAGACCTATACTATTTAAGAACTCAATTTTTTCTTCTTTACTTTCCAAAACTGCAATATCCGCTTCAATTTTTGATGAGATGAGAACGTATTTTGCACCTTCTGCTTCAGCTTTTTTTGCTACAAGTTCAGTAAGTTTATTACCAGTAATTGCCTCATTTTCCAAAACATTGCAAGCATATAAAACTGGCTTAGACGTCAATAATTGCAATTGATCTAACGCCTCTTTATTATAAGTTTTCATACTACGTACTGGTTTACCTATCGCGAGAGTCGCTTGAATTTCTTTTAATAATTCTACTTGGTCTTTTAAAGCTTTATCGCCTGTTTTCAAACGTTTCTCAGCATTTGTTAAGCGTTTTTCTACCGATTCAAGATCTGCTAAAATTAATTCTGTTTCTATTATTTCAGCATCATATATTGGATCAATTTTATTATGCACATGAGTAATATCTATATCCTCAAAACAACGTAGTACGTGCAAAATAGCATCGACCTCTCGTATATGAGATAAAAACTTATTACCAAGCCCCTCACCTTTACTAGCACCTTGTACCAAGCCGGCAATATCAACAACTTCTATATAAGTAGGAATAATTTTAATAGAATTAGCAATAGCTGCCAACTCATTTAACCTAACATCCGGTACTGAGACTATAGCAGAATTTGGCTCTATAGTACAGAAAGGATAATTAGCTGCTTCTGCTGCAACACTGGAAGTTAAAGCATTAAATAAAGTTGATTTCCCTACATTTGGCAAGCCAACAATACCACATTTTAATGTCATAAATCTTTCCTTAAATAATATATTTCCGAATCTTTATCATAGCCACTTCTTACAAACTCTAATTTAAAACCTAATTTTTCATAAAATGGTCTAGCTTGCCAATCGGTGGTACATACAGTCATAAATTTACAATTACGCTCTCGTGCTATATTTTCCACCTTTGCCATCAGTAAAGTGCCATAATTCTGACCACGGAAATTCTCAGAAACCCATAACATGTCAATATACAAACAACCATAAAAACTCTTGCCATCTACCCCAGCAACAAAGTTTTTATTATTATCAAAACATGCGAAGGAAAATGATTTTATAGCATCAAGCCCTTTCTTGATTTCAGCATGCTTATTTAAGCCATCCTCCATTATCTTCATATATTGGGCATCTATGCTGTTATCTGCATAGACTATTTCTAGATGTAATTGTTTCTCCATAATTTAAACTATATTCTTTTTAAATTCTTCCACTTTGTCTGAAAGCAATAAATGGAAATTATTGGTTATTAATTCAATGGAACTGATAATAATTTTATATTCTTCTTTAGAAAAGGTAGCTAAGACGTAATCCGATACATCATCCTTAGCAACTGGTCTTCCTACCCCAATTCTGATACGGTGATAATCATTTCCTACACACTGATCTAATGATTTTAGACCATTATGTCCACCACTACCACCAGCTAATTTATATTTTATTCGACCAATTGGTAAATCTATATCATCATGTAAAACGACAATATTTGGTGGTTTGATATTATAGTAAGAACATATTGCTTGTACTGCTTTACCGGACAGATTCATATAAGTCAGAGGCTTTGCTAATAGTAACTTATGTCCGTCTATTACTCCTTGAGCTAGTTCTGCATGAAATTTGGATTTTGTATTCCAAGAAATTTTATAGTATTCTGATAAATAATCGACAGCTATAAAACCAACATTATGGCGAGTATTTTGGTACTCCTTGCCGGTATTCCCTAAACCGATAATAACTATACTTGAAGGATTTGACAAACTAGCTCCACCAATGTTTGAGGGATATTCACACGTCTTTGATAATGTCATTCTCACGACCTTTTGTCATTCCCCACAAATGTTTTGTCAGCAAGGGTGCCAACGTCATTGCGAGGAGCTGCTAAACAGCGACGAAGCAATCCAAAAAAGTGATCAGAAATGGATTGCTTCGTAGGCTCACGCCTCCTCGCAATGACGAATGTTAGCCGGGTTAGCTATAATTATTTTGCTTTCACTTCTTCAGCTGCAGCTTCTTCGTTTTCTGCCTTACTACCCTTACGACCAATGATAGTAGCAATAATAAAATCGCTTTTACTAGCTAGCTGAGTTCCTTCCGGTAGTTTAATGCCTTTAGCTTTTAAAGACTGACCTATATGCATATTAGTAACATCAATATTAATATTTTTAGGTATATTATTGACATCACATAAAAGAGTTATAGTTCTTTTTATGATATTAAAGAACCCCCCCCTTTTAACTCCTAAAGCTCTTTCTTTACCTTCATAGACTACTGGTACTTCCATTCTTTGGGTTTTTTCCTCTAAATGGACAAAGTCAACATGCCTAACTATGTCAGTAATAGGATGCAATTCTACAGCTTTTGGTAACACTTTATGTATTGTGTTACCAAGTTGAATTTGAACAATCGTCGATATAAAACCAGGTTTTCTATAATGCTTAGTTATTTCTTTTTCTTCAATAGAAACGGAAAGTGGCTCTTTATTTGCTCCATAAACCACAGCAGGAACCATACCTCTTCTACGTAGGTCTCTTGCGGCTCCTGTCCCGAATTTCTCCCGCATTTCCGCTGCAAGTTCTAATAGTTCACTCATCTTTTTCTCCCAAGAGCTTTTAATAATATGGGGTGATATTAGTACTAAATGCTAAAAAATTCAAGTATTAATTTGACAAGATGTTTGACTATTGTTTACTATAGACGTTCATACTAAAGTTATTAAGAGGTTATCGTATGTCGAAAGATCAAGATCACAAAAACATAGACACTGTATTATCAAGTGAAACAGTTGCATTAACAAAGATGCAGAATGCTATAGGTGAACTCCTAGAGACTAATAAACAACTGGAGAATAGTATAGAGCTAAAACAGCAAGTGGATCAGCTAAAGAAAGAAGCACCATCTTTACCTTGGTTTAAAAGACTTGTACAAATTATTCCACAAGTAAAATATCTTTTTATAAAAAATGATGAGCAAATTGCTGCAGAGAGAAGAGAAATCAACAAAGAGATACTCACATATGTTGACGATACATTAAAAAGAATAGGGGGGAAATCTTCATCTTTACAGGTAGTCATCGATAAAGAATTACAAGCAGGATTAGAAAATGTTCTGCATAAATCATTATCGGAAGACCAAATAAAAAAAGCAGGAGAGTTACAAGCACGCTTGGACAGTTTAAATGTATCTCAAGAAAGTTTTAGGGAAATTGTACCAAAAGTTTATAATGCTAAGGAAGCTGCAGCATTGGTACGCGAAAGAACACAGCTAACACAAATACAACAAGATATGACCAAACTGGTAGATGCTAATACCAAAGTTCAAGGACTGCTTGCTATAAAACAAGAATTAGCAGACTTGCGACAAGAATTACCATCAACTTGGCTAGAAAGTCTTAAACAAGTTGTAGCGAAAATCAAGCATGTTTTCGTAAGTACTCCGGAAGAAATTTTAAAAGACACCGTAGTCAAAAACAATGTAACGTTACGACATGTGGATAATGCTTTAAAAACCACTGGCAGGATCATAGAGAGTTCAGTTGCAGCTAGAAAAGATAATTTACAGAAAGAATTAGAGAGTCTGGGGAAAAGAAAACTTTCAGAGGTTCAATCAGCACAACTAAAAGATTTAAGTAGTAAACTTGAATCCACTTTTGCCAAAGCAGTTACTGCTTCAGAGTCATTACTTACTAGGAATCAAGGGCAGGATCAGTCTCAAGCCCTCTACTCATCAACGCCTAATCTGCAGACGACACCACTACGTTCAGCACCTCCACCTCCTCCACTTAATGCGTCGTTGCCAAATCTAGCTGTTCAGCAGCAACAAGAGGTTACAATGCCAATACCTCAGGCACCACCGCTTCCTCAGGGGGGGCTACAAGGTACCCAGCAAATAACAACAGGTTCTATACCACTGCAACCAAAACGTCATGCTCCAGATATACCACGTACACGCACTATGTCGTTGTCTGATATAAATGCCCAACAACCAGCGGAAAGTGCTAGACGAGCATCTATGTCATTACAACCAACACGTCAAGCTCCACTTCCACCAATACGTACTACATCGTTACCGAACCAAGAGGTTCAGCAACCAACAAAAACTACTGTGCCAATAGCTCCACCTCTTCCACCGGGTAGTCATGCTATTCAACAACCAGATGTTGCACCAGTAATACCTCCAGCTCCGCCTCCACCACCACCTGTGGTACCGGGTTTACAGCATGGTGTTCATCAAGTAGAGGGGCAAGTAATACCACCGCCGCCGCCTCTTCCCCAGGATAATCAGCAACAAGTGACAGGAACAAAGGGAAATCAAGGTGGAATTCAAGAAGAACAACCACGAGATTTTCGAGAAGAACTAAAAGCAGTTAGCCAAAGTAAGCTAAAGAAAACAGAGGGTACTATTGTTAATGATCTTGATGCTCTTGCTGCTAGCTATAACCCTATAAGCCAAAATTCGTTTCAAAGAAGGCTAAGCATGGGTGATCCTGTTGAAGACACGAGGGAATTTATTGAAGGGCTTAATCAAAAGACCCTAGAGAACTTTATTAAGTATACTAACGCTCCGGATGTTACTGATGCTGATAGTCTTATTGATTTTCTTAGTACTAAAACTAATAATCCTGATCTCCAAAAAAGACAATATGCTGTTTTCACCAAAATAGAACAAATGGAGAAAGAACAAAATATACAGGAGCAAGAGACTATTTTACCTCAGGCAAACATTCCGCCGCCGCCAGCAGCACCGCCAGCACAACCACAACAGCAGCCGACAAATCAAACTCCAGATCGAGGTAATATGCTGAGTGCTATAAAAGACTTTAAACCAGGAAATTTGAAAAAAACTGGGAACCAATACGCTCAAGATCAAACTAAAAAAACGGAAGAAAAAACGAAAAAATTAGAAGGAGCTTTTGCCAAGATATCTAAGATGATACCATCTCCCACAGTACAGGTTGATTCTATTAAGCCAG
The DNA here is from genome assembly GCA_023269695.1 of Rickettsia sp. Lineage (GTDB taxonomy): Bacteria > Pseudomonadota > Alphaproteobacteria > Rickettsiales > Rickettsiaceae > Tisiphia. The sequence continues at coordinate 10,552 of JAHFPS010000002.1, read as the reverse complement.
ATCCAGATCTTGATGACTGGGGTGATAATAATGATGACAAACAAAAGAAAAGCACCCATTCTAAGCCTGCTGTTGACGCACCAAAGGGAGAACTACCTACAAGTTTAGTAGCAAAAGCACAAGCTATTGGAGAAACTATCCCCAAAAATGATAATGTTGCAGGACAAACTAAACCACCACCTGTACCACCTCTTCCCCCTAAAACCCGGCCTGTAGGTCAGGTTAAATAAGGGCTTATAACCATTAATACGATCTTGGCGTCATTTTAGCTAATTCGGTTAGTATTAAGTAGGCGTCATTGCGAGGAGGCGTAAGCCGACGAAGCAATCCATTTTTGGTAACTTTTTGGATTGCTTTGTCGCCACTAAAGTAGCTCCTCGCAATGACATAGAGCCTATCTAAAACATTGATGGGTTAGCTATATAACTCTATTTATTAACACTAATTGGTATTAGATTCCCGCCTACGCGGGAATGACATCTTACAATTGCTTTGTCGACCTACGGTCTTCTCTCAATGACGTCAAATTTACTATGGGTAAATACTAATCCGGTTAGCTATAAACTCAGGACAACAAAACAATATAACCAAGAAGACTATTTTACTCTTGACTATTTATGGACTTACTTTTATTATGGTCGACAATTTGTAAATAATACAAAAAGGTTTGATAGTCGTGGCTAAAAAAAATAAAAATGTTTTGGTGAGACTCGTTAGTACAGCTGGTACAGGGTATTTTTTGGTAAAAAAACGCAACCCTAAAACCCAAACTGAGAAGTTATCATTTAGAAAATATGATCCGGTAGTTAGGAAGCACGTTCCTTTTAAAGAAGAAAAGATTAAGTAGTGAAATAGTAGGGTATATGGCAACAAAAATTCGTTTGGCAAGAGGTGGAGCAAAGAAACGCCCTCATTATAGAGTAGTTGTAGCAAATGCAACAGCTCCTAGGGATGGTGACTTTTTAGAGAAGGTAGGTACTTATGATCCAATGCTTGTCAAAGGTGATGTAAATCGTGTAATTCTAAAATCTGATCGTATAGAGTATTGGTTAAGTACTGGGGCTCAACCTACAGAGCGTGTTGCTAGGTTTATTGAAGAAGCTGGTATAGCACTCCCAGCATCGATCAAAAAGAAAATGGAAATAAAAATTAAGAATCGTAAAATAAAACCTCCTAAGAAAGAGTCGAAAAAAGCTTAAGTAACATACCGTCATTGCGAGGAAGACCGCAGGTCAACGAAGCAATCCATAAAACTAACCAAAAATGGATTGCTTCGTCGGCTCATGCCTCCTCGCAATGACGCCTGTATATCCTTACGCAAGGATGACAAAGGGGTGAGGCAATGACATTAAGGTCACACGAGCTTTTTCTTATTTGCCGGATTAGCTCAGTGGTAGAGCAACCGCCTTGTAAGCGGTAGGTCGTCAGTTCAAATCCGACATCCGGCACCAGCTAGTAACAAAATTATGTTTGTAATACATAAGACAATCCCTTGTAGATTTATCAACTATTTAAAGTTCTATAAATTAGATCTGGCAATTGTTATGTTGGCATTATTATGTGTGTCAATTTCGTTGCTAGCAATAGGCGGGGCTTTTAGGCAGTTAATCGATAACGGTTTAAAAGAAGATTATCTGCAATCAATTGATCAATCAATATCATATATTAGTATTTTAATATTAATTTTTAGTGTAGGTAGTTTTTTCCGTTCTTATTTCATTAATAATATTGCTGAAAAAATCGTTAGTCAAATTAGGCAAGAGGCTTACAGTAATATAATTAATTTCGATATTGCCTGTTTTGAGGTTCTCAAAATTGGTGATATCATCTCTCGTTTGAGTATAGATATAGAGCTTATCTCCAAGCTGATTATCAATTTTCTCTCGTTTTTTGTTCGTAACTCAATAATGTTAATTGGTGGAATTATCTTAATGTTCTATCAGAGTCCTAAACTCGCTGCGATTGTCATTATTATTATACCATTATTATTGCTACCACTAATAAGATTTGGCAAATATGTACGAAATTTATCAAAAAATGTTCTCAAATCACAAGCCAATATTACCGCTAATTTAGAAGAGAGCGTATCAAATATTTGTGCAATACAAGCTTTTAATCAGCAGACAAATAAAATAGCAGCTTTCAATCAGCAAATTTCTGATTATTTGCAACATGCGGCAAATCGATTAAAAATCCGGTCGATATTTTTTGCTTTGGCTATTTCAATTATATTATTCTCTATCACTATAGTTATATGGATAGGTAGCAGAGATATAGTGCAGGGTCATTTATCGTCAGGTCAGATGATATCATTTATTTATTATGCTATCATTGCTGGCGTAAGTAGTGGGAGTATTTTTGAGCTTCTAAGTGAAGTACACTCATCTCTTGCAGCCTCAGAAAGGGTTTTTGCTCTTATAGATTATAGTGGCAAAAATCAACGTACAAATATTCCAGTAGATGATTATCAAGATAATAAATCTTCTTCAGAACATTTGAGTATAGAATTTAATAATGTAAGTTTTGCCTATCCATCAAGATTAGACAATTTAGTTATAGATGATCTGTCATTTAAGGTAGATAAAGGTAAGTTTATTGGTATAGTTGGCAGATCGGGTGCCGGTAAAAGTACTATTATGCAGTTAATGTTAAAATTTTATTTTCCTAAGAAAGGGATAATTAGAATTGCTGATCAAGATATATCAAAGACTCAAGATCATCAGATAAGACGCATGATTGCCTATGTTCCACAAGATTCAAGTATTTTTTCTGGTACGATTAGGTCAAATATCGCCTTTGCTAAACCTGATGCGAGTAGGGAAGAAATAATAGAAGCAGCTAATAATGCTGGAATAATGGATTTTGTCCAAAATCTTAAAGAAGGACTAGATACTGAAATTGGTGAGAAGGGTATTAGATTATCTGGGGGACAAAAACAACGAATAGCTATCAGTAGGGCAATTCTATATAACCCAGAAATTTTACTTTTAGATGAAGCAATGAGTGCTTTAGATAGCGAGAATGAACAAAAATTACTGAGTAAATTGCAAGAAATAATGAAAGGCAAAACTATATTATCGATTGCCCATCGTATTTCAAGTATAGAACAGGCTGATGAAATTTTGCTAATTGACCATGGAACGTTAATTGCACGAGATACTCACGCTAAATTGCTAGAAAAATGTGGAATTTATAAAATAATCTGCCAAGAACAATCAATAAATTTATAAAGATATAGCTAACCCTACTAACATTATTCCCAATTCACAGACCATTTTATTGCGAGGAGTGCGTAAGCACTACGAAGCAATCCAAATCTAATCGTTTTCCTGGATTGCTTTGTCGCCATTAAAGTGGCTCCTCGCAATGACGGAGTAATTTAATCGGGTTAGCTATAGAGTAAAAGCCCTATAATAATCCATATACTAACTAAAATGACACATAGTTATCATACTAATAATTTATTTTTATATAGGAAAGCAATTTTATCAATTATTTGACTTGAATATTACACGGTTTAAGCTAGAATCAGCAATACAAAAAATGAGGTTTATTATGAAAAATTTATTAACTATTATTCTAACTTTAGCTTTCTCTATTTCTGCTTTTGCTGCGGCAACGCCTTCTGAGAAAAAAGATACGAACGCAAATCAGCAACAAGAAGAGAATTCGGATGAACAAGATTCAACCATGAAGAAGAAAAAGGACGAAGAAGCGAAGAAATAATTTCTTTATTCTATAGGGCTGGTATAGGTTCTTATCTATACCAGTTTTTTGTTTGGAAGGCTGTGAAGCAGTGTCAATCCCTTGTGACTTCTTGTCATTCTCCTACGTACCCTTGTATAAAGGTACCTAACTTACAATTGCTTCGTTGCCGCTAAAGCGACTCATCACTAATAGACGGAAGTATAGCTAGTCGGGTTTTATCTATAATCTAAAAACGTTATTGCTACAGCTAACCTGATTAACATTACGCCAAATTCACAAACGTCATTGTGAGAAGCTACTTTAGTAGCGACGAAGCAATTCAGTTTTGGTCATCCCTGCGAAAGTAGAGGATCTAGAAAATTAGTATAATTTTTATGTTAGAAGATAGTGTTATTACTAATCCAGTAAATCAAGAATTCTCAGTCACTGAAATTTCTAGTAAGATTAAGGAGTTACTAGAAAATAACTTTGGTTATATTAGAGTAAAGGGAGAAATTTCTGGTCTTAAGATAGCAACTTCTGGTCATGGTTATTTTCATCTTAAAGAAAATACAGCTGTTCTAGCCTGCACTTGCTGGCGTCCGGTACTTGCCAAAATTCAATTTACACCAGTTGATGGTATGGAAGTGGTAGCGATGGGCAAACTCTCTGGATATGCAGGAAATTCACGATATCAGTTATCGGTAGAAGCTCTTGAGCCAGCTGGTCTTGGGGCTATTATGCAAATTCTTAAGGAGTTACAAGCAAAATTAGAAAAAGAAGGTATATTTAATAAACCAAAAAAACCATTACCTTTTCTGCCTAATAAGATTGGTGTAGTTACCTCAATGACAGGGGCGGTAATTAAAGACATTATACACCGTATTAATGATCGCTGTCCATCTCACATACTAATATGGCCAGTTACTGTTCAAGGCGGAAATGCTGCAAGTGAAATTGCCGGAGCAATTGAAGGATTTAATAAATTAGAGCAAAATATAAAACCTGATGTTATAATTGTTGCAAGAGGGGGTGGTTCTATAGAGGATTTATGGGCGTTCAATGAAGAGATAGTAGTACGTAGCGTATTTAGTTCAGATATTCCTATTATTTCAGCAGTTGGGCATGAAGTAGATAATACTTTAATCGATTTAGTAGCTGACAAACGGGCTCCTACTCCAACCGCCGCAGCTGAATTTGCTGTACCTGTACTCTCTAATCTCAATTATACAATAAGTTCGTATTATGAGGCTTTACTTAATCGTACTAATCGGCTAGTTAAATATCAACAGCAAGCTGTTGACTCCAATACTAATATTTCCAGGAGTCTAACTACTTATATAGATTATAATCAACAACTTCTTGATGAACTAAGTTTTAGATTAACAGATTCTTTGCCTAATTTACTTAGATTTAAAGTGGCAAAACTTGACTCACTGAATATAGAAATATTAAATCCCCTGAAAATAGTTGACTATAAGTCGTTAGAATTAGAGCATCAATTTAATTATACACTAAAATCTATTAGCACTAAGTTAAAAAACTATGAGCATCAATTAAATTTAAATAATTTACTACTTACCAGTCTAGACTATAAAACCGTATTAAAACGTGGTTTTACGGTAATTAAATCAGCAGATGGGGAATTCATAACATCAAAAGTTGTGGCAAGCAGAAAACAGGAATTTAATATTAAATTTTTTGATGGCAATATTTTAGTGTACACTACAAAAACTTGAAGTAGAATTTTAATGAGGAGAGCTGTAAAAATGCAACTACTTAAGAGTATCATCCCAATTATTATTATCTTACAAAACTTTTTTGCCTTTGCTGATCATAAGGTTGCTGATCCTACGGTGAATAGCACTCAAACATCTAATAATCTCCTTGACACATATTTTACTCAATGTGCTGAAGAAATGGTTGATAAAGAGAGCTTGCTTGTTGATTGGTATTCACTGGAACCCTACCAGTTTAGTTATATAACTAGAAGTGGTAGCTATGGTATCACCGGTTTAGATATTGAATTAATCAATGCTATTAGTAGCAAAATTAACATTGGCATACAATATACTGATTCTGTCTGGGAGAGAGTAATATCCAATATCCAACAAGGTAAAAGTGATATGGTAGCAGGAGTTACTTATACTGATGAGAGAGCAGTCTTTGGCAATTTCTCTATTCCATATCGATTTGCAGAAATTTCCTTATTTACTTTACGTTCAGCAACAAAACATCTAAATTTTAATAATGTAAATGAATTTCTAGCTCAGATACGTTTACTAAATTTCCGTCTCGGTATAACTAAAAAAGCTGTGTATGGTGACACAAGAACGACTGACTACCTAAATCAGGTAAGTAATAACGACATCATCATTAAATATGGAAGTAATACAGAATTATTTAAGGGGCTGCTACGTAATGAGATTGATGGGTTTCTTGCTGACAGGATTGCAGGGGTAGCTCTTGCCTTAGACTACGTAGAAAGAGATCAAGTAGAAGAGGTTCCTACTTTTATTAAAACCCCTGTACATTTAATGTTTAGTAAGAAAACCGTATCTCCTAACCTAGTCGCACGATTTAACAATTCAATTAAAGAATTTACCAATAGTGATGAATATAAAAAAATTGTTAAAAAATATATATATCATATTTTATTGCCAAAATCTATCGATTCAACATGGTGTCATATTATTGGAGTTATAGGAAGTATAGCATTCGCAATTTCTGGTATCATTATATCGGCAAAAACAAATGCCACGTTGTTTACTACTTTTGTATTAGCAATGTTACCATCTTTACTAGGATGTATTTTTCTCGATATTATAGTACACCATGTCGATAATAATATAAGTATTGTTTTAACTCCATATTATACTTTTCGTGTTTTTATAACGGTACTTATTGGCTTCTCTGCCATTAAATTGCTAGCTTATTATAACAAGCAATTATATGAGGATAATTTTATCCAAAAAATACGCAATAATACTCTTATTGTTTGTGATTCTTTAGGGCAAACATCTTTTATGATAATTGGTGTTATAATCGTAATTGTACAAAGAATTGAGCCGTTAGAGTTTTGGGGACCATGTTTTGCCTGTTTAACTTCTAGTGTTGGTATAATATTCCGGAATCTAATTGGTAAGCATGATAAAAATATGGGGTATATACCTAGAGAAATTAATTTTGAAATATTAATATTGTGGGGTGCGATCTTTAGTATATTATTAGATTCTTATGCTTATAAATCTGATTATAGTACAATAAAATACTCTATTGTTACAGTATTTGTAGGGGCTTTTGTTAGTAGGCTTTTAGTCTACTACTATAATATCTCAAACTTAACTTTTCGTTCGGATAATACAGAAATTCCTACAGATAATATAAAAACAAACTGATGTCGTTGTGAGGAGGCGTAAACCGACGAAGCAATTGTAAGTTGTCATTCCTGGATATCCTCCTATGTCATTCCCGCGTAGGCGAGAATCTAAGATACCTGCTTTCGCAGGTATGACATTAAATTTAAGCAGGGATGACACAAAACAGGATTGCTTCGTCGCTACTAAAATAGCTCCTCGCAATGACGGAATTGGGTTACGCACTCCTTGCAATGACGAATGAAAAACTTTAAATGAAGAATCTTAAATGAAAATAGCTACTTGGAATATTAATTCTATAAGAATGAGACTACAACATTTACGTGACTTTTTAACGGAAGTAGATCCCGACATTGTTTTACTACAAGAAATCAAGTGTGAGACTGAAAAATTTCCTTTTGATGAATTATCGGACTTAGCTTATAACTTCTATGTGCATGGTCAGAAAGCCTATAATGGTGTTGCTATTTTATCAAAATTTCCAGCTGATGAAGTGATAAAAGACTTTCCGACGATTAATTGTCTAGATCAAGCACGAGTGATAGAAATCACTGCACAAACTCCAATAGGGTTTTGCAGTGTCACTTCATTATATGCTCCTAACGGTTCATTGGTAGGTAGTGATAAATTTGAAATGAAATTAGGATTTTATGACAGTTTAATTAATTACTTACAATCCAAGAAATCTCCTGATACTAAGATAATAGTAGGAGGGGATTTTAATATTGCTCCTTTTGATATTGATGTATACTCAGCAAAAGAGTTACGAAATACCACTTGTTTTACTAATGAAGAAAAACAACGATTGAGAATTATTTTAAATTCTGGTTTTGAGGATTTATATAGATTAGCAAATCCCACTAAGCAAGAATTTTCCTGGTGGGATTATAGAGCAGGTTGTTTTGAACAAAATAAAGGTATGCGTATTGATATGATACTTGCCTCGAGCAATGTTGCAAATCATTTAGATGATTGCTACATGCACTATAATTTACGAACCAAGGTTAAACCTTCTGATCATATACCCGTTATTGCCATCATTTAGGTTTTCACCCAGGGCGATTTAAAAGTCACAACTAATAGCAGAAAAAGACCGGTTTTACTTAGGTGAATAACCGTCATTGCGAGGAGTGCGTAAGCACGACGAAGCAATCCATTCTTGTGTCATCCCTGCTTTCGCAGGGATCTTAGATTCCCGCCTACGCGGGAATGACAACTTACAGATTGCCACGTCGCAGCGAAGCGGCTCCTAGCAATGACGCCAAGCTGTTTTCCCTATGACTTTTAAATGCCATGCGTAAAGTGAATTATTCAGAACCTAATTGCAGTTAATCTAAGAAAACTTTTTTAAGAGATTTTTTTGCTAAATTTCCTTCAGTAGAAAAATTCTTATTTAAAGGAGTAATTTTGTTATTCAATAACCTTAATTGTAAGTAATCGCTAATTGCCTGGGTAAATTCACCAATTTTGTTCCGAAAGAAATGATCACCTCCTTGGATAAGCTTATAATCAACAATTATATTTTTCTGTTTAGACAATTTATTTACCAGTTCAAGTACTGATTCTTCTGAAACAATACTATCTCTGTCACCTTGTATTACAAAGCCGGAAATAGGGCATTGAGACAAGAAAGAAAAATCATATTTATTTACTGGTGGAGATACCATAATAAAATTATTAATCTCTGGTCTTCTCATGATAAGTTGCATGGCCACCCATGCTCCAAAAGAAAACCCTGCTATCAAATTTATACTACCAGTAGGGTTATTAAGCTGCAGCCAATCAAGAGCTGTTGCAGCATCAGTCATTTCGCCAACGCCATTATCAAACTCTCCTTGAGAACGTCCAACGCCCCGGAAATTAATTCTTAGTACTGTGAATCCATTAGATACTAATGTTTTATACACGTTGTAAACCACTTTGTTATTCATAGTACCGCCGTAAAGTGGATGTGGATGTAATACCAAAGCAAGTGGAGCTTTAGAATCACTAGACTTAGTATATAGCCCTTCAATCCGACCGGCAGGACCATTAAAAAAAACTTCAGCCATAATTATACACTATCATACATTAATTTATATCGATCGCTAAGACCAATAAGTAAAAGTTATAGCATGCTACTTGATATATTTCAAGATATAGCTAACCCGATTAGTATTTACAACTGTAAAATGGATTGCTTCGTTCGGGCTTCGTGCCTCCTCGCAATGACGGAGTAATGCTAATAGGGCTAGCTATAGTTAAAAATCTACTAAAATATCTGCTTATTAACTTTATTTAATTTTACTAAATTGATAATAGGTTGTATTTTAGTAAATTTAAATCATTAGTTACTAATCAGGTGAGAGTAACAATCATTCTTATATTCTTGTGTATAATTTCTGTAGCAAATAAGGTTTATGGATCAGCTTGGTTAATTGACTCAGGTAAGTATAGATATATGGTTACTACTAGTACTATTGATAAAAGTTCTGAAAATATTAAGCAGATAAGAGCCGATCTTTTTCTACAAATTCAGCGTAAGTTAGCATATTTAAAGGAGCGTATCAAGTTGGTTAATAATTCATCAGCTCTGTATAATAAGTTATTTTACCAAATTCAATCTTTAGAACGTACTTCAAGAGAAATATCTTCATACCAAGACCAATTAATGAGAATTTTTGCTATTGAATATGGCATTAATAACAACCAAAATTTAGGCATTCAATTGCTTTATAAAGAAAATAAATTTCAGGGAACTCATGATATGAATTACCTGTCTAACAATAAAGAGATCGGTATATTTTATAAAATTAAACTCTTTCAGAATGTTCATCGGGTAGTCTCAGTTCAACCAAGAATATACATAACTCAAGATGGATACCAACAGCAATTTTCTTATGAATTATTATTGTTATCAGCAATATCCAAAAAAATTCGAACAATTTCAGGTAAAACTTCAGTATTTGCTGAAGGTATCTTGAGTTTTGGACAAAGTCTAAATAATCCATATGGCAAAAGAAGCCATTATAGTTTTTCAATGTCTAAGGGCATTGAATTGCAAAATGGTATTATGTTAGTAAGCTTTACCAAATATTATAATAGAAGAAATTATGGCAATATTTATAATAAAACTTTATACAGTCAATTTTCAATTGCAAAAAAGATTAGATTTGGTAATCTAAAGAAGAATAGTCTAACAACACAAATAGGGTACTTTGTGGATAAAAGCCTGATTAAGCAGCACTATAAAATATCAGGAGTAATATTTTCAATATGGATGGATATATAAAGAACCTGAATACAGAGTTTTCAGATAAATTGTTAGAGAGCCTGGCAAAAGAACAATTAGTTACTGATTTACAAATATCTCATGTTAAGTTCAAATTAGCTGATACTAATAATCTTTCAATATAGAATTAATAGGATTAACAATCCAATTCCAACTAGTGATAGACTTAACAATTTGAGGACTTGCTTCATATGTTAAGATAGCATCTGACATTCTA
>JAHFPS010000070.1 GCA_023269695.1 Rickettsia sp. | reverse complement strand
ATTCTTCATCTGTTAAATCTGTTGGATAATTTTTTCTGCTCATTCTTTTATACTTCTTGCTAATAATACTTTATTCAACTCTATCATACCTTAATTTTAGTTTGCGGACAAGCTCTAACACATCCTCCATTGAATGGAATAGTTCGTTGTAAAAAAATTTTTCTTTTATTTCCTCCCACATATTCTCAGCAGGATTTAGTTGAGGAGACAGAGGTGGAAGATGATGAAGCATTATATTTTTTGGTATTGTTACAGAAGTTTGACGATGATTTGCTGCACCATCACATATCAGCAAAATAAACTTATCCGGATGTCTTATGGATAATTCTTGTAAAAAAATATTCATACATTCTAATGTCATAGAAGGTAAGATTAGCATATCCGATACTCCAGTCATTGGACTAAATGCTCCATAAATATAACTATATTCCCGGATAACTTGTTTGGCGACAGCAGGTCTGTTACCTTTGTAACTCCAACATCTTTTTATATCATTTATCCGTCCAAAACGAGACTCATCTTGAAACATCACTTGTAATTCAAGTCCTTGCAATTTAGACTGTGCATTGGCGGCGGCAACCACTGAGCTAAAGTTTTTTTAAAAGCTTCCATCTGATCTTTATTTTGGTTAGGATGATGAGGACGAGGAAAAACTTTACGCCAATGATGACGATGTAAAAGTTTGTAGATTGCTGATTTAGTTACTTTCTTTTGCAAAACTTCTTCATATTTTTTATGTATTTCTCTGACTACTACAATTTCTCCTTGAGATGCTCTATGATTAAAAGATTCCAGTATTTCTCTTTCATTAGCCTCATCCATATAACAATGATTCCTACCACCTCTTTTAGTTTCTTTTAATACTGATTCTCCTTGCTGACAATAAGCAGTATGAATTTGCCTAACTCGACTAATACTTAAACCGGTAATTTCAGAAATCTGCTTAGGTAAATATGAAAACTTGGCACGTCAATAAATACACTGTATCTTGCGAAACACTATTAAATCTGGTGCTGATTTTAACAAAATTTCCATCCGACAAACTGTTCCAGGTGGATAAACATATTGATAACCTGACATTATACTAATCATCTTTATTCTATAACCTAATTATACCTTGTTAATTCTATATTGAAAGCTAATTAGTATTAAATAGAATGTCAGATGCTATCTTAACATATGAAGCAAGTCCTCAAATTGTTAAGTCTATCACTAGTTGGAATTGGATTGTTAATCCTATTAATTCTATATTGAAAGATTATTAGTATTAGAGCTTGTCCGCAAACTAAGTAATAGAAGAAAATAACCTGCGAAGAAGTAATCGACTCATAGCCAAAAAAATTATGTTTTCACTAGAATTAGTAAGAAAATCATATTCCTTGGAAAGCCTTCTATTTCTATTTATCCAGGCAAATGTTCTTTCAACAACCCATCGCCTTGGTTGTACCTTAAATCCAACTTCTATTGTTGGTAATAGTTCTGATGGGGTGTTTTCTGGTACCCACAATCTACACGGTGGTCGTTTAACAATCTCTAAATCTATGTTATATTTTTTCTTGATAAGCTCCTTTAAATCTTTAGACTGATACCCCATATCAGCCCACATTTTTTTAATAGTAGCATACTTTTTCTGCATGTTACTGAGTACCACTGTAGCTCCGTATCGATCATTCTCATTTGCAGAACCGACATAACAACCTAATACAAAGCCTTGTGTATCAGTAATGATATGCCTCTTTCTGCCTTTGATTTTCTTAGCTCCATCATAACCTTTAGACCCCCTTTTTCTGTTGTCTTTACAGACTGACTATCTATTATACAAGCACTAGGATCATCATTCCGACCTAATTTCCGTCTAACATCCTTGGTAAGCTCATGGTTCATATGTTCAAATACACCTTGTTTTTTCCATCTTCTAAATTGCTCATATACTGTCTTCCAAATTGGAAAGTCGTGCGGCATATATCTCCACTGACACCCAGTACGTAATACATAAAAAATTGCATCCAAAATCTCTCTTTTACTATGTTTTAAAGGTCTCCCTCCCTTTACATACGATACTTGGAACAATTCCTCTATCCTTGACCATTCTTCATCTGTTAAATCTGTTGGATAATTTTTTCTGCTCATTCTTTTATACTTCTTGCTAATAATACTTTATTCACCTCTATCATACCTTAATTTTAGTTTGCGGACAAGCTCTAAGATAGAATTCATATAACTCTAACTCTTGCTTCAGGATAGCAAGGTGTTCTTTTCTATAATCTCCCTCTAATGCTTTAATTATAGTTTCACTGTTGCTCTTAATACGATAATCTTTAAATTCAGCTAACTTTTTGGCATCCCTTTCTCCAGTTATAATAGATTTAATTATCTTCATTCCCGTAATACCAGTGATGTCGCTAATTACATGGTGTAATTGGATGTTCATTTCATTAAGGGCTTTTTGCATACGATTAACATGAATTTTACTACTTTTTATTAATCTATCTCTTTGCCTTACATAACTACGCAATACGCATATTTGGTCGTTAGGACGAAATGACCCGTTTAATAAACCATAGCTATGTAACCTTTGTAACCACTGACAATCTTGGACATCTGTTTTACGTCCAGGGACATTTTTTACATAACGAGCATTAACTAATTTAACCTCAAACCCATTACTCTCTAATATTTGAAACACCGGTATCCAATATACTCCTGTTGATTCCATTACTATTGTCTTCACTCCACATTTTTTTAACCAATCAGCCATTTCTTTTAAATCTCTAGTAAAAGCAGAGAATTTTTTAACAACTTCTTTATCTCTACCAATTGGTACACAAACATAATGTTCTCTGGAACCAATATCAATCCCTGCTGCATCAGGGTTCATTATTTCCAATTTCTGTTTATCATTATTTTTCTTTACCATTATCACCTCCTTCTTGTAAAATGCTGTTAAGCCAAGCTAATTTTAAGTTGGAGGGGGTAATAGAATTACTCTCCTAAACGAGGTCTCTCATACACTTAAGTTATGTATGATGCCATCAATGATGTTACCAAAACTCCAAAACCAGGCTGATGAACGGGCTGTGATTAACGCACCAGTGACAAAGGCGGTTATAATTCTTAATAATTAGCTTGGTTAGTTCATTTTATAGAAATATAGCAAATAATACAGCTGCTACTTAATGATTACTGTTAAAAGTGATACTACATTGAAGTGTGGTACAGAGCCAGTTTCTTATATTTTGTTACGTGGTACCGTAGTACCAATGTTTAGGCTGATGATGATCTAATGCAAAAAGTATACGATTATTCAGGGGATAGTGCTACAATCGTTATATGGTATTTACAACAAGTCATAAAGTATTTAGATGCCATTATTACTAATAATAAAAGTGATACTTGATGTTTTATCCTGTAATTTTCAATAAAATTATTTACTCTTGTTTTTTTAAAACTGTAGCTATTTAAGGTAATAAAATAGAAAATTTGAATGTGTGGCAATTTGATATTTCTGATTAATGTCGCTACACATTTAATCTTAATTAGCTAAATTAGGCACTTACTTAATAATAATTTTAGCCACTGTCTCCAGTTCAACACTACTATAATAAATTTTACAAAAAAATCACTAATAGTGAGAAAATCGCTGTACTTCTAGGATTAATGAGGATATCTGTGAAGATGACACTACGTGGGGTGGTGTTAAGCACCGAGGTTAGAACAAAGATCAGGAAATTTTTAAATCTAACCTCAGTGTCTATTTTCCTAACGAACAATAGGGACTAATTGTATGACGAGCAATGTTAAAAATCAACAACAAAATAATTCAACAAATGAAAAAATAAATAATATCACTAATAGTGCTGCACAAATACTTAGAAAAGTTTTGCAGAGCAATAATATAACCCACATAGATCTTACTGAAAAGCATATAGGTTTAGAAGGAATTAAGATACTTGGCAAAGCTTTAGAACATAATGAGCTTATAACCGAAATAAATCTTTGCGACAACGATATTGGTTTTGAGGAACTAAGTCTACTTATCAAAGTGTTAGAGACTAATCATAGTTTGATTAATATAGATATTGGGTATAACAACATTGGTGTTCAGGGGCTAATAATACTAACGGAATTTCTAGAAGATAATAAGACTATAAAGCAAATAAATCTTAGAGGCAATGACATTGGTGATGAGGGGACGGATATACTAGCAGCACTTCTAACAAATAATAAAACTATAGAGCAAATGAATCTCTGTGGCAATAATATTAGTGATAAAGGAGCCATCATACTAGCAAGATTTCTAGAAAATAATAGCACTATAAAGCAAATGGATCTCAATATTAATAATATTGGTAATGTTGGTATTGTCCAACTTGTTAAAAGTTTGGAAACTAACAAAACCATCAGCCAAATAGACCTTAGCTATAACAATATTACTGACAATGGGGCAATAAAACTGGTGGAAATTCTGGAGTATAATAACATTAGAAGCAAAATAATAATAGATTTCACAGATTTTGACAATGAAAATATTAGTTATGAAGTAGAAGAGTTGTTAATTAAGACTCTAGAGAACCACAACAAAAAATGGGGGGTATAATTTTAAAAATATTCATCTTTTTTAAAATAGTAAATGCTTGAAAGTAGTAGAATTTTAGTTTAATCTAACTTGTAGTTAAAATAATGTGTTAGGTATTTAATGGAAGATCTTCATAATTGGCAGTCAAAATTTGAATCTTGTGAATATGTTGAAAGGTTACTCAATAAACTAACTCAGCTGAATCAGCAAGTAAAGCAACCAGTAGATATTGATGAGATTAAAAAAGGTATCTATTACGCCAAAAAATATCATGGTTCGCAGATGCGGCAATCCGGTGAACCTTATTACTCTCACCCTATAGAAGTAGCATACATGGTTGCACAGCACACAGCATTAGAAATGCCACAATATTTCAGGACTGATATGATCATTACTAGTTTACTTCATGATACTATTGAAGATACAGCTCTGACTAAAACTATGATTGATAATATTTTTGGTAGTCAGATTGCTAATCAAGTAGAAGACTTAACCAGAGTGAAGGTAGACAGAAAAATTAGTGCAGCAGAAACAGTAGAATTATTATGGGTACAAAAGAAATATGATGTATTAATCATTAAGCTATTCGATAGAATTCATAATGTTGAAACTATTGGGGTAAAATCTCCAGAAAAAATTAAGAAGATAATAGAAGAAACTCTTAGCAGATTTATGAGTCTTAGTATCTACCTTGGAATCCCAAAAATTGAGCAAAGATTAGCAAGGCTATGTTTTAAGAATCTGCAGATACAGAACGATCACTAAACTTTATCTGATAATTTCCTGCTTCCTTCTCTAGTCTCACAAAGTAAAATATCCCAAAACCATAACCTATTGCCATAGATACTATAATCAACGATACTCCCCATTGTCCAAAATATTTCTCACAATAGATAATTCCGAATGATGTAGTGATATGCATGATAGCACGAGATATAGCGTATATAAATCCACCATAAGTAAAACGTTGGAAAATGGGAATATGAGTATAAAAGACAGGGGTAGCCGGATTAGTGCTAAGTACAAATAACATAAAAAATGATTGAAGTGCAAATAGATGTAATGGACTGTTTATATGACTTAGCAAGTAAGGACAAAGCAAAGCAACCGGACAGAATATAAACAGTTTTGCTTTCAATATCTTTAATGGATGTATTTTATAACTTAAATACATTAATAATATATAGCCAACTAAATTCACCATTGATACGATAAAATTTTGATTAATTAGAGTCAATCATTTATTTTGTGTAAGTTCTATTTTTTACATTCCAATAAATCATACTTAAAATCACCACAAAGTATTTCAAATTGATTCAAAGCTAATGACCAATCTTTTATTGGCATAG